>DLOX01000139.1:0-9632 GCA_002478575.1 Sphingomonadales bacterium UBA7473
GGCGATTTTATGGAGCAGATTATGAAGGCGCCGCTCATCCGCTGTGATCAAGCGCCTTGGTCTTTGTTTGGAATTTCGCTTGCTGGCTATAATGCCATCTTGTCTTTGGGCGGCATGATGGCCATTTTTGCTCTATTGAAGCCGGAGCGCCCATGAACAAGATCGACACATCCTCCATGATCCGGGTCAATCAGGCCGGAGAATTTGGTGCTGCGCGCATCTATGCTGGCCAGCTTGCCATTATGGGTGATCGTCATCCCATGTCTCGGGCGATCCGGCATATGGCGGCACAAGAGGCGCGGCATCTTGAGACGTTCAATGGGATGATGGCTGAGCGCAAAGTCCGTCCCACGCTTTTGCAGCCTTTTTGGCATGTGGCAGGGTTTGCGCTGGGGGCAGGAACGGCCTTGCTTGGGCCGCGCGCGGCTATGGCTTGCACCGCAGCCGTCGAAACTGAAATTGATCTCCATTATTCGGAGCAGCTTGAACAGTTGGGGGCTAGCGACCCTGAGCTTTCAGCGTCAATCGCCGATTTTCAAGCAGAGGAGCTGGAGCATAAGGAAGAAGCCATTGCCGCAGGGGCTGAAACTCTTCCGGGCTACGCAATCCTCGCTGGCGCCATAAGACTGGGTTGCAAAGCAGCTATCGCTCTTTCAAAGCAGATCTGATCAGACTAGGTTCAGCTTCAATCGGCAAGGGAATGGCTATGAGAATTTTAATTGCATCATTGGTCGCTGCCGCTGCCGTTTCCACGCCCGCCGTCACGCCTGCCCAGGAACGTGTGTTGACGATCTTCGGCGATGATAAATGCCCTGCCAATACCATCTGCGTCGTCGCGCCAGAGGCTGATCGCTTCCGCATTCCGAAGGAACTGCGCCCGGCATCGGCCAATCCTCAAAATCAAAGCTGGGCCGTCCGTAGTCGCGCAACGCTCGACACTGGAAGTGCAAGCCCCACAGCCTGCCAAAGCGCCTCGGCAAGTAATGGCTCAGGATGTTGGGCTGAGGCCATGCGCAAAGCTCGGGCTGATGCCAAGGCCAAGAAGGAAGCAGAAGAGGCGCTTCCTTAGTCTGCTCCTTAGTCTGCGAAATGGTGAAACACATGTTGTGAGTCGCCGAATTGTAAAATTTATTTCGCCTGCGTTAACCATCCCTTAGCCAAAAGCCCTTAACCGCCTGGCCGGAAAGCCGAAACTAGGCGTTTGAGTTCGGGGTGGGCATGCTGAAGACGTTTGAACTGTTGAACATCACAATTCCTCAACATTTGCAGGATTGGATGCTCCGACGGCTATTGAGGGCTCACAAGGCCGCCATCCCAATCGTTATATTTGGCCAGCTCTGCTTCGCTTTGCTTTTGGTTGCCGGTGAATGGGCGAAAAGCTCGATCTTTGAGTCTGCACTTTTTTTGGCGGGAGTTGGATTGGCCAGTCTCCATCGTGCCATCTTGGGGATGCGCATATCAAACCTAACGGATGACGACACCGCTCCAAGAATCCATTTTGAATTGATGTTGAGCAGCCTTGCTTATGGCTTGCTCTTTGGCGGAGCGCTTTTTCTGCTGTTTCCAACTGCCAGCGGCATCAATCAGATCATGCTCGGCATTATGGCCATGGCGCTGATAGGAACGACGTCGCATTCCTTGCGGACGATTCCGAAGGCTGGGATGATCTATATGACATTGGTCATGCTCGGGTTTGCGGGCGGGCTTTTCCAGCTGGGCGGCTTGTCTTCGCTTGCTCCCATTGCGGTCGCGGTCGCTGCGATGGCTTTTTTGGCCCGCATGTTGGCCACTTCATTCCGACTGTTCGTATCACGTGCACTGAGAGAGCGAGAAGTTCAAGCGAGCACCGAGACCGTCAAGTTGTTGCTCAATGACTATCAAGAGCAGGGCGCCGACTGGCTTTTTGAGCTCAGCGAAACTGGAAATATCCTTCATGCAAGCGAGCGATTTGCTCAAGCTGCTGGTCTCAATCAGGCGGCGCTCAACGGTCGTCAGTTTGCAACACTTTTTGATGCTGGCAATGAACAGGCTCGGCTCCGGGCCAATTTGGAAGCTGGCCATGATTTCCGCCAATTGGCACTGCCGCTTGCCCAACAGGTTGATGGTGAGATGAAATGGTGGTCAGTAAGCTGCCGTCCCGTTAATCTTTCTCATGGTGGCCTGACGCGCTTTCGTGGCGTGATTTCAGACATTTCATCTCAGAAAAGCGCCGAAGCGCGGGTCCGCCATTTGGCTCATTATGACAGCTTGACCGGCTTGCCCAATCGCATGATGTTCCAAACCGGAATTGAACGCGCTTTTGAGCATTTAAATGGATCGACGCGGGTCGCTCTCATGTACATCGATGTGGATCAGTTTAAGCAAGTCAATGACATGTACGGCCACTTGGCGGGCGATGAGTTTTTGAAACAAGTCGCCGTTCGGCTTGATGAGGCCGTTGCCACAAGCGGCATGGGCGGGGAAGGGCGCATGGTCGCTCGCCTCGGCGGTGATGAGTTCGCGATCATGTTGATCGGCGATGATGTTGGCGAAAAATCTATCCGATTGGCCCAAATTTTGGTCGATGCGCTTAACAAGCCTTTTGAAGTGGATGGGCATGAGTTGAACACAAGCATTAGCGTTGGCCTGGCGCTCGCTCCTGATCATGCAAACAGCGCGGCGGCTCTGCAATCCAACGCGGATATTGCCCTCTATGTTGCGAAAGACAGTGGGCGGAATCGCTGGGAAATGTTTGAGCCTGGCATGGATGTCGCTTTGCAGCAGCGCCATGCCATTGAGAAAGATCTGCGCACTGCATTGCTAGGCGATGAATTCCGTCTCTATCTCCAGCCATTGGTTGATGTGGAAACCAGCACGCAAGTTGGTTTTGAAGCTTTGCTGCGTTGGGAACATCCGACCAAAGGCATGGTTATGCCACTCGATTTCATCCCGATTGCGGAGGAATCAGGCCTAATTGTGCCAATTGGCGAATGGGTTTTGCGGACTGCAATCGCCGAAGCCGCAAGTTGGGCGGAGCCAATGGCCATCGCCATCAACTTGTCGCCCATTCAATTGCGCAGCCCGAACCTCTTGCCTGTGATCATCAATGCATTGGCTGAAACGGGACTTGATCCTGCCCGTGTGGAACTTGAGATCACAGAGACCGTACTGATGCAGAATTGTGAAGAGAATATCACGATCCTCAACCGCTTGCATGATTTGGGCGTGAAGATCGCACTCGATGATTTCGGTACTGGATATGCGTCACTCAACTATTTGCGGACCTTCCCCTTTGACAAGATCAAAATTGATCGCAGCTTTGTGAATGATCTGGAGTTGAATGACGATTGCCGCGCCATTGTTGGTGCAGTCATAAGCCTCGCAAATGAGCTTGGCATGTGCACCTTGGCTGAGGGTGTTGAGCAAGAATCTCAACTGGTTAAGCTGCGCGAGCAAGGTTGTGGTATGGTTCAAGGCTGGCTGTTTGGCAAAGCCATGCCAGCCTCTCACTATGGTCTTGGGGCGCAAGCGGAGCAAGAAATACGGCAAGTTGCGTGATCGACTGTCTCGATACTGCCATGTTCTGCTGCTAAGTGTTTAAGGATGAGCACTGCGAAACCCCATTTCTTTCCCATTGGCATTTTGCCAAGTGACATTGATTTCATGGGCCATGTCAACAACGCGCGTTATCTAAGCTGGGTCCAAGATGCGGTTGTGGCGCATTGGGAAAAGCTGGCGCCCCCAGAGGCTGTAGCCCAATATCTGTGGGTCGCCCTGAAGCATGAGATCACTTACCGCAAACCAGCCTTCCTTGACGATGAAGTGATTGCGACCGTGGTGCTGGAGCGCGTGCAGGGGGCTCGCTCATTCTACGAAACGATTATCAAGCGCGGCGAAGAAGTTTTGGCTGAGGTGAAGTCAAGCTGGTGCTGCGTTGATGCGAAAACACTCCGTCCTGCCCGGATCGCGGCGGACATTGCGGAGCATTTCTTCCCAAAGGTCGATTGAGCGACGGCCCTATTTGGAGCCGTCTCCCATGTGATATTCATATTCGGTTTGGAAGCTGGAAGGCACGGGATAGCCAGCGCCTGCGAGCGTTTCAGCAATTGTTCGATTGGTGTCAAAATAAACCTGCCAATAATGATCATTGTGGCAGAAGGGACGCACAACCAGCAGTGTGCCGCGCTCATTAAACTCCAATATGTCGATCGTCGCGGCAGGCTCAGCCACTTGATTTGGGATTTTCGCAACCTGAGGCCGAAGCAATTCGATGGCTTCTTTTGGCGCAACCCCGTGCGCCAATTGCGCCCGCAGATCGACTGCGCGGAACTCATAGGTTGAGAAATTCTGGATCGTATCGCCCGCGATTTTGCCATTGCCAATCACAGTGAAGACATTTTCTAGCGTCGCAATGGTGGTGGCGAACATCCCAATTTCTTTGACGGTGCCCGTCGTGCCGCCAGCATTCACAAAATCTCCAACCTTGAACGGCTTGAACAGGATCAGGAACACGCCCGCTGCGAAGTTCGACAGCATGCCAGACCAAGCTGCGCCAATGGCCAGGCCCATCGCGGCGATCAAAGCGGCAAAGCTGGTCGTTTCAATCCCGAAGATAGACAAGATGCCAATGATCAAGAAGACGTTGAGGACGATTGAAGTCAAAGAGACGAGGTAGCGCGCAAGAGTCGCGTCAAACTCGCGCTTCTCCAAAGCCAACTGGGTCCAGCGCACAAGCTTTCCGATCACCCATCGACCAACAACAAAGGCAATAAGCGCACCAGCGATTAGCTTCACCACGCTAATGAGTTCAGGCAAGACAGCATTAAACCACTCAGGCATCACTCAAACTCCAATGTCTTCAACAGGATTGGAGGCTATCCCGCTAATGTGACTTCACAAAGTAAAATATATGCGCGTTTAGAATCAGAGAGTTGGCGTCATGCCGCCGTGAATCGGATCGGCAATCGCTTCAAACCTCCGACAAATGTCGATTCGACTCGGGCTGGTTCACCTGCCAGTTGAAGACTCGATAGCCGCGGCAAAAGCTCTTCCATCAGGATCTTCATTTCCATCCGCGCAAGATGCTGGCCAAGGCAAACATGCCCGCCATAGCCAAAGGCGACTTGATTATTGGCGGTGCGATCTGGGTTGAAAGTGAAGGGATCTTCAAACACGGCCTCATCGCGATTGGCGCTGGGGTAACAGAGCATCATCCAATCGCCTGCGCTGATCCTTTGTCCGCCCAATTCACAATCTTCACTTGCTGATCGCATGAAATGTTGCACGGGCGTGGTCCAGCGAATGGCTTCTTCGATCAGGCCAGCCGTGTCTGCACTGCCATCTTTATACCGAGCGAACAGGGCAGGGTTTTTGGCAAGCTCCATGATTGCACCGGCGGTAGACGCCGATGTCGTGTCATGGCCTGCCGTTGCAATGATCATATAATAGCCATTGGCTTCGCGATCTCCAATTGGTTGGCCATTAACGGTGCCATTGGCGATGACCGTCGCAATATCATCCTTAGGATTGGCGCGGCGATCCGCTGTGATTGCGGCAAAATAATTCTCAAAGTCGGCAATCACAAACTGGAGCATTTGAACCGCTTGCGCGGCATCTGTGATCTCGGCGCGAGCGCGGTTAATCTCGGGATCGGTAGGGCCAAAAAGCTGTTGTGTAAGCATCAGCATGCGTGGCTCATCTTCGGAAGGGACGCCCAAGATGTTCATGATGACATGAAGCGGATAGGCCGCCGCGACATCTTTCGCGAAGTCGCATTCTCCGCCCAGCGCCAACATTTTTTCCACAGTCGCCTTGGCGATTTCCCGGATGCGGTCTTCAATGGTGCGCAGGTTTTTCGGCATGAACCAGCTTTGGGTGAGCAGCCGATATTTCATATGGTCTGGCGCATCCATTTGGACGAGGGAGCGAACGAGATGGCCATCGCCATTGGGAGTCGCAGCGCGCGCGATCTTCTCACCCTCGCGATCGATCAACGTCGTCATCCGCTCAGCGGACGCAAAACGAGCATTATTGCGGCTGACTTCCAATATGTCGGCATGGCGCGTGACCGCCCAAAATTTGTCGAACCGCTCTGTTTCCGCAACCGCAAGCGGCGCATGGGCGCGGGCCCAGCTGAATTTTTCGTGCAAGCCATCCCATTCCCCATAGGCCTTTGGATCGACTAAGGCGGACGAAATCTCAGCGGGCAGGGTAGGGGTGGACATGACGCTCTCCTCTTATGCTTTACGTTTACGTTAACTGAGGGCGAGGCGCATAGCAACTAAGGCTTTTTGGGCGGGGCCTTTGAATGGGAGCAAAATGAAGCTCGCGCCTGCCTAGATGGCGGGCGCGGGCTGAAGGTTTTGGAAAAATGCCGCGCTTAGAAAGCGTAAGACAAGTTCAAGCCATAGGTGCGTGGTTCAGTGTAGAAGATCCGCGACCCCAGCACGCGGTCATTCTGCTGAGAGACTTGAACGCGCTTGTTCGCGATATTCTCCACGAACATCGATGCATCAAATACACCAAGGTTGAAGCCGGCGCGGAAGTCGAACAGCGAGTAAGACTTATACTCACGCAAGTTGCTTCCGGGCACGTCTTCACGGTCGACTTGGACCGCGCCAACATAGCGGCCTGACAAGCTGCCCCATGCTTCGTTATCGCCGCCAATCCCAGTTGTGTATTTGATGCTGCCAGAATGCTTCCATTTTGGTGAGCCACCCAATCGACCGCCCTTGGTCCATGTCCGGCAGCCGGTGTTGTTGGTGTACAAGCAGACAGTCTTGGTACCATCCCACTTGGCTTCGTTGTAGGATGTGTTGAAATTGACTTGTAGCCCATCCGTTACCGCAAAGCGAAGTGCACCTTCAAACCCGCGGCTCCGCGCGTCAGGGCCATTGGTGGAACCATTTACTGGGAAACCACTAATGTCTTGACTGAAATAGGTTTGAACATCTCGCCAATTGATCTGATAGACATTGGCTTGAACATAAAGCTTCTTGTCGAAAAAGCTGCCCTTCAGGCCGCCTTCAAAGTTTATCGTTGAATCGGGTTGGTAATTTTGCGCCTCGGGTGAAACGATACGTGTTCCTACGTTGCGGAACCCATTGGTTCCCCCGCGACGGAAGCCTTCTGATACAGTGGCATAAATTAGCGCGCTATCAGTGATGTTGTACGATGTGTTGAACTTAAAATAGGTCTTCCCACCATCTTTGGTTTTGGAAATCACGTTATTGTTTACAAGATCAAAGGAATAATCTCGAATATTCGAGTTGGCTGTATCTTTGTAACGGAATATGCGACCTCCAGCAGTTACTTTCCAGCGCGGAGTGACAGCATAAGTAAGCTCTCCATAAACGGCAAATTCCTTATATTTGCTGCCCAAATCCTCGCGATAGCCTTCGTCGAGATTGCCGCCTGCGCGAGCTCGGTTGACACCGTTGTAGGCATCAAGACCGGGCAGATATTCTGAGAATTTCAAGCTGCGTTCGGTATCCGTGTAGTAGATTCCCGTGATCCATGACAACGGACCGTCACCGCTCGAGGTTAGCCGCGTTTCGTGATTGAAACCCTTATACGTGTTGTCGAACGTGATATAGGCAGAGCGTTGGCTATCAAAAGCGCCACCGGCATCGCCAAACCCAAAGTAGAACAGCCAGCCCTGCCCAGCATAGTCAGCTTCGCCAACCCTGGAGTCTTTGAAGATAGACGAACTCGAATGTAAATCTGCAAAACCAAGGTCGAGGTCGATATCGGCAGAGCTCAAACGAAATTTACGGCGCGCAAATTCGGGATAACGAGACACCACAACATCGCGCTTGCTCAAAAATGGCGTCGCGAAGGTTTCTGTGAATTTACATCCTGCAGCGGTTGAAGCGCAGGGAAGGGCGGCGCCGGGATCGCGAATATATGCCGCTACGTCGGCTGCAGAATTGGCATTGGCGATGCCAAGCGGAAGCAATGATGTGGCTGTGGTTCCGTGCGCCAACTGGCTTTGTTGAGCATGAGCCAGTGTGACCTTAAAACCTTCGCTTAGTTTTAAAGAGGCCGAGAGCCTGCCCGAAGTGACCTTGTTATAGTCATCATTCTTGTAAAGATTCTTGGTCGCATCCGGTTTTGTTGACCAAGCAAAAGCACCAGTGCGCCAAGAAGGATTGGATACCCGATCAGTATAGCCATTGTCGTCTAGGCGAGAGATTGTCGCCCTGATCGCGAAATTGTCTGAAATCGGAAAGTTGACCACTCCGTCCGTATCGTGGCTCAGGCTGCCACCCTGCGCGACGAATATCGAGCTGCTGACCCGCGCTGTTAGCTTGTCGAAATTGGGCTTATTGGTAATGTAGCGGACGGTACCGCCCAGATTTCCGCCGCCATAGAGCGTTCCTTGCGGACCGAGAAGGGTTTCAACCCGCGCAATATCTTTGATGCGATAGGCAATGTTGGGCAGAGGAGTGTCATCGAGGTAGTAAGCCAAGGTCGAGCGCGTAAATTGCTCGATATTGTTTGCATTTACAGGCGACACGTTGAGACCACGCACCGTAACAGAATCAGCAAAGCGGGCACCGTTCAATGGCGCGTTGATGCTGGGGCTAAGCGCAATGAGGCGCTTAATGTCTGTGATATTCTCTTCGCGTAGCTCTTCTTCACCGATCGCTGAGACATTGTAAGGCACCGAAGCCGCGGTCTGCGAACGACCCGAGGCGGTCACAACAATTTCAGCTGAGTCGACATCATCCGCTTCTTCTGCCGGGCTATTCTGGGACCAAGCTACAGAGCTAGTCATCATCGCGGCAGAAAAAGCAATTACGGCTGCGGTGTTGCGGAGGTGTAAAACACTGATCAAATTACGCATATTCTTCCCCGTTCGAATATCTAGATCGATTATTGTCAATAACATGTCAGAACTTGCTTAGGGCAAGTCTTGTCTGGACAAATTAGATGATGCTTCATGCTCATCGTATGGGCAAGGGAGGTCGGAAATTGTTATTATATGTGGCAAATTGGCCACATTTCGTCGCCGCCCACCACTCTGCTCAGGCTGGGCCGTTTGCAGGTGAAGCGGTCATGCGGAACCGAATATGTTCCCACGCTCCAAAATTGGCTAACGCTGCAGAACGTCCTTGTTCTTCACCCAACGGGATAGTGCCTTCGTTCCAGCCTTGCCGCTTTTGATATGTGCGCGGGCAAAGGCCTTGCTGACATCGACAAAGGTTTGGAACTGGGCCTCTGCTTTGGAGCCGGGGAGCTCGGGGCGACCGATGATGCCGCCGAAATAGTGATCAACGCCGCTGGGGGCATAGGCAAACAGATTTCCTTTGGCGGGCGGCGCTTCAAAGGCGGTCAAATGTGTTCGCCAACTTTCTGGTGGTTGACCGGGAAAGACATCCCTATCCCCAGTTTGAATTAGGGCAGGGCGTTCGAGCTTTGCAAAACCCCCTTTGCTGATCAGGCCGGGCAACGGGCCTGGAGGGGAAAGCGCGATGACTGCCCTAAGTGCGGGATCGCGCGAGCCCATCGGGAATTCCTCGACCCCAGCCTGAAATAAGGACATCAAGGCGCCGTAGCTATGGCCTGCCGCGATCCATGGCTCGCCAGCGGCTTCGATGGCCAAAATCCGCAGGTCTTCCGCTCTGGCCTCCAACCCTTGCATTTGCGAA
>DLOX01000139.1:9681-16388 GCA_002478575.1 Sphingomonadales bacterium UBA7473
GATTTAGTGTCGGGATGATCCGTGGAATCGACATGCAACGGGGCCAGAACTTCCCACCCATCGGCTGCCCAAGCGCTTAGCAGCCGTGCATATTTGGCGGGTGCAGAAAATGCCCCATGGCTGAAATGAATGCGGCCGCGCCTTTTGCCTTGGGCAGGCCAGACCCAGAATTCGATTTTGCGATCATTCTTGCCCGTCACGGTCTTTTGAGAGGCGGAGGTGCTGGCGAAACCAGCGGAGGGAAACAAGAGCCCAAGCCCGATCCCGCCCACCATGACCAACCGGCGACCAATCATGCGGCTTTGCCCCATTTGGCGAAGATGAATGCGGCGATGATGTTGCAAGCTGCCGGGACGACAGCAAAGGCAAGTAGTATGCCAAACATGGCTTGATCGCTTTGCGGGAGACCTGCCTGGGCTGCTCCTGAGTCAAAACCAAAAGCTGAGAGGATCAAGCCGATGATCAACGCGCCGCCCATCGCGAAACCAATCTTGTCAAGCGCCACCCAAACCGCTGAATAAAGCCCGGCCTTACCTTCTCCTGCCAAATCAGTGAGCAGCGATGCGCCAATCATGCTCCAGCCCGAATTGCCGATCCCCAGCACAATCGCGAAGGCATAGAGCATGGTTAGGCCGCCATAGGTCGATAAGCCAAAGCCAATATGGGCCAACGCATGGACAAGTGCCGATGCGACGTAGACCGGGACTTTGCCATAGCGCGTCGAAAGTTTCACCCACATGGGTTGCGCGATCACTATCCCGACGCACGCAAGCAAGACAACAACGCCAATCTTTGCGAGCGCATCGGGCAGAGCCATATTATAGCTCATGAAATAGAGCATTGCCGCGTAAGACATGCCGCCTGCGGACAGTTGCAGCAGCGTTACACCCGCAAGGACCGAAAAGCGTTGGTCTGATAACGCTATTCGCGTGCCGCTCCAAGTCAGCGTTTCTTGTTCTTGCACGCTTTTGCCGACCGCTTTGGCGGCAACTCCTGAGCCGAACCAAGCAATGATAAGGCAGATAGCGCAAAGGCCGCCGAGGAGCATGGCCATCGCGCGATAGCCCGCTTCGCCGCCGCCTGCCTCTTGAACTAATCTTGGGGCAACAGCGCCTGCGATCAATATGCCGACTGCTGAGAACACCAAGCGGCCCGCCATCAGCACTGTGCGCTGATGCGGCGAAAGGACTAAATCCCCTGCGATGGCCAAATAAGGCACAGAAAAAGTCGCGTAGACCGCCATGTAAAGGCTGAAGATGGTTGCCACATAAGCGACTTTGCTGGCCTCATCGCCTACTGGGACGCTGAACAAGGCAATGATCGCGGCGGGGGCACTGATTACGCCAATGAGCAGCCAATGCCGCCGATCAAAGCGATTGGCGATCTTGTCTGACACAAGACCAACCCCGAGATCGAAAAAGACCCCGCCAATCAGCTTCGGCAAGAAAATGGCCGTACCGGCGAGCGCGGGATCAATGCCCAATATGCTCGTCATGAAGAAGAGCAGGAGAAGCGAGGGCACATCGCGGAACACTTGCCCCGCGATTTGGCCAGCACCATAGGTAAGCTGGGCAACATAGCCCAAGCTGCGTTCTGGCGACGTTGCCACTTTTTCGATTTCAGCGGCTATTTCGGCGCTCCGCCTGCTTGCATCATGGCTTTGAACCACGCTGGCAGTTCAGGATCAGGCGCTCGGCGCGGTCCTTCTGGTCCGACGGGAGCTGGCTTTTGCTCGCGTGCATAATTTTCAAGGCTGGACAGGGACGGAGATTCATAAATGTCAGGGGCAGACATGAACTTGGGGAAGTTTTTCTCTGTATAGTCTAGCACGTTGCGATCGATCATGTTGATATCGTCATAAGTGCCCATGAAGCATTGATAGGCACAATTGCCGGGCGTTGGCCCCATCAGCATCCATGGCAGCCAAGGCGTGATGCGGTTCCAAGATCCTTCATAGTTTACAGACGTAAGCTTCGGATTTTGCATCGCCCGCCAATCAATTTGATAGAGGAAATTCTCCGTCACTTGCACGAAAGGCCCGCCACTTTCGCGCGGCCATTTACTGGGCTGCAGCGCGGAGGGATAATAGAGATTGATATGGCTGAAAAAGTGCAAGACATTATTCTTGCGCTGAAAATCAAGCCGCAATGGAATTTTTGGAGGTGTGGCGCGGTTCAGGCCGCCGTAAGAGGGCGGTGGCGGGAAAAAGTCTGTAATCGCAAAGTTGAATGGGTCATTGGCAATGGGAACGACCTTCACCATCTCATCCATATAGGGATTTCTCCACTCGGTCAGGATTTCGCCCGTCTTCAAATCGGTGTAAAAGCCGATTTCCCTGAGCACTTTTTGATAGCCACTGTCTTCGCCTTTTAAAGGCAGAAACTTGGCGCAGGAAAAGCCCGTAAAGCCTACGAGGTCACGAACGGCTTCACCGGGGCGCACGCCTTGGACAATGCCTTTATACCAACCATATTTGGTTGACTTCATATCCGTATTGCCTTGGAGCCGCGCCCAAGCTTCTCGCGCCCCTCGTGGCGTCGCTAAATCGAGGAATGGCCCCTTAAGTGACGTCATATATCCGCCCCGTTTCGTGCGGGCAGCTGCTGCGGCACCCATGGCAGGCGTTGAGCTTACCGCAGCCAACATGGCAGCAGAGGAAAGAAAGTCGCGGCGATCCATTGCAATCTCCTAATATTTCTAATGAGATTATCCTATTATTCGCGCTGGACTAGCCTGAATTTGCTGATATTTTGATCGCCTATCGGATAAATTCAGAAGGATGCCGCAATGGAAAAGGGAGTGCCGATCCGCGCGATCAGTCGCGGGCTGGCTGTGTTGCAATCGGTCAATCGCGGGCATTCGCTCTCGATGATGGAAATCTGCAAACATGCTAAGATTCCTTATCCAACAGCTTGCCGCATCGTCCAGACCTTGCTCCATGAAGGCATGATTGAGCGAGAGCCATCCCGCAAACGCTATCGCGCCACGGCTCTGGTGCAGAGTTTGGCCTCTGGGTTCCATGATGAAGATCAATTGGTGTCTGTTGCCCGACCACATATCGTTGGCCTGTGTGAAAAGCTCTTATGGCCGATTTCCGTCACGAGCCGGGTCGGCCCGCACATGATGGTGCGCGATTCGACGCACGCCATGACGTCATTGACGCTCACCAACTATTATCCTGGCTTCACCTTGCCGCTGATGGAATGCTCAACTGGCCAAGCCTATATGGCCTTCTGCACCGACGATCAGCGTGAGCACATCCTGGACGGCCTGAAGCAAATCGATGGTAGTGCTGAACGGATGGCTGGGCTGTTGCTCGCCAACGATAGCTTGCTGAGGCAAATCCGAGCCAATGGCTATGCGACCTTTGCGCGCAATCTTTACACAGACACGCCCGGGAAAACCTCGTCCATCGCAGTGCCACTGTTCAAAGACGGCCAAGTGGCAGGGGCGATCGCTCTCATCTTCTTTGCTGTTGCTATGTCGATGGAAAAGGCGATCGAGCAGTTTTTTGAGCCTTTGAAGGCCACGGCTGACCGTATTTCCGCAGAGCTTAGTTCGGCTTAGTCTTTAGCCCAGCCAATGCCAGATTGACCAAAATCGCATCATCATAGGCCTGATCAGCCTCGCTGATCCGCGCAATGACGAGCTTTGCAGAAGGCACGACATAAACCCGTTGCCCGCCATAACCATCCATGAAGATCACATCGTCTGCCAAATAAGGCACCGAATGGATCGCACCGATTTTCGCTTCAGGGCTATACTGCCGATCCTTTTGCCACGGAGTGCCGCGCCAGATGAAAAAGCCATAGTTGATTCGCGCGGGTGAGGGGGCCGTCATTTGTTGCACCCAACCGATCGGGAGGATCGTTTTGTCACCCACTTTGCCATCGTTCAGGATCAATTGTCCAAGCCGGGCGAAATCATGCAGACCTGCCTGAATGCCCGCGTAAAAGCGTGGAGCGCCGTCTTCGCTTTCGGCCCAAAGGAAAGCTGGGCCATTACCAACGGGGCACCAGAGCGTGCGGGAGAGGAAACTTGCATAAGCTTCTCCTGCGTGAGTCTTCGCAATGGCGCGACGGAGGACGGCGCCTGCAATTTGAGCATCGCCATTTTTATAGCGCATTTCGGTGCCGGGTTTGACTTTAGGCTGGGCGGTCAGTGCGACATCCTCAATTTCGTCCGACAACATCAGCTTCATGGCGTTCCAATCGCCCGTCGCCATGGAATAATTCTGCAAGCCGCTCGCCATGTTCATCAAATTGCGGAGAGTGATGTCTTTTCGCGCATCACCCTGCCATTCAGGGAGAAATTCGCCGACGGGGCTGTCGATTGATTTGAGCGTGCCATCGTTGATGGCCGCGCCGATCGCCAGCGCTGTGACCGATTTGTTGAGCGACATAGTTTGCGTTTGGGTCTGCGGGCCAATGCCCTTCGCAAAATGATCAAGCACGATCTGGCCATCGACCATCACGGTCAGGCCAAGCCCCTTATGCTTGTCAGAAAAGGCCTTCATGGCGTCAAGGGCTTCGGCGGGTAGAGGCTTGGCAGTTGAAACAGGAATCGCCCGAACGCCGCAGCTTTTGACCGCCTGCTGCGGCTGTAAATGCGCAACTTGAGCATAGGGCTTGCCCATGGCGGTCGCCATGTTGCGGCTCAAGGTCCAGTTGAATGCAACGAAGAGGGAAAGGGCAACAAGAAGGAGGGCGAGCAGCCAACCCAGGCCTTTGAAGATAAACCGAACCGCCTTTGCCATATGTTTAGAGCCCCAAAACCCCGGGATTGAGGATATTCTTTGGGTCCAGTTGGGCCTTGAGGGCTTTCACTAGGCCCCAATGAACCGGATCATGATCACGGTCATAGGGATAGGTGCGGCCAATCTGGAAATGCACACCGCCATGGTCATGCATCAGATCAACGACGGCGGCTTTGATACGGATCACCTCAGCCTCGGCCGCTTCGCTCCTTGGATAGGTGGGCAGGCCGGCACGATAATCTGGATCAACAATGCGCTCATGATAGGCCGTTTGAGCATCTGGCCAATAAAAAGCCGGTTCATAGACAAATGCCGTCGATCCCACCGCCATGAACATACCGCCGGTGATGATGCCATATTTGTCCATCACCGCCTTTTCGCTGGCCCAAAGCGCCTGCAGAGCCTCATGAAAGGCGATCACGCGATCATGCGGCAATTGGGTGTGGATCGGCACCCATCGTTCGCCCTTTGGCCCGAGCACATTGTGGAAAGGCGCGAAGGGCATTGCACGGACGACTTCTGGCACCGAATTGGGGATTTCCTTGCCGTATTCGGCACACAGCCGCTTTACGAGGGTGATTTTCGCTTTGGCGTCTGCTGCGTCAATGCCTTCGACAATGAAGTGTCCAGCATAGGTCGCGGCCGCGATGGCTTTGTCTCCGGAGACCGCCATTTTCGCAAGCTTGCCCAGTCCTTGCGTGATGGAACCTGCGTTTTTCATCACAGCGCCGGCCATCTCGATCTTGGTGCCCGTATCGGCTTTGCCCAATTGGCCCTGTTGCAACGTTTCAGACAGGCCGAAATTTTCTTCCACCACACCGGACAAGCCCGCGGCGCGGAAGGCCGCGTGCATCGCGTCAAAAGTGTCAAAGCTGAAGGACGCAGCAGCAAACGCGGGCGGAGCAGTCTCCAGCGCCAACGTGATCCGCGCTTTCACGCCAAGCGCTCCACAATCGCCCGTAAACAGCCCCGTGAGATCCGGACCAAAATGCCGAACGAAGGGCACGGATTTCCCGCTGATCGCGCTGCCCGTCCGCATCATCTCACCAGTGCCGGTGATGATATCGAATGAAAGCGCTGCCTCTGCAGCTGAACCTTGGCCATGGCTGATCGCATTCATGGACATGCCGCCGCCGACGGTTGCATAAAGCCCGGAATAGCTACCCCAGAACTTGGTCTTAAAGCCCTTGGCGGTGACGGCTTCGCGTAAGGCAGCCCAGGTGACGCCTGCTTCAACCGTCACTGTGCCACGTTCTTCGTTGATCTCGATCCTGGTCAACCGGCTTGTGTCGATGGTGATGCCGCCTGCGCTATTGTGGCGATAGGCATCGGTATAGCTTGCTCCGCCCCCGCGCGAGATGATGGGTGTGCCGCTTTCATAAGCGGACTTCACGATGTCTTGCAGCTCTTCAACCGTTCCGGGGCATACAACGGCCGCAGGTCTTTCTCCGGCACGAAACACGTCATGAGCGAAGAAGTTTAGATTCTCGTCGTCAGTGAGGACTTGGTCGGCACCCAGGCGTTGGGTGAGGGTCGCGACGATGCTCATTCCTCACCCTTCGCAATCGCATCTAGCTCGCTCGTGTACCGTTCCGCGCTGTCGCCTGTCTGAAGCTCAGCCGCTTGCTTCCGCGCCAGATAGTAAAGCCTAGCGAGAAACTCTTGCCGCCGGGCTTCGCGTGCTTCCAAAACCGCTTGATCAGGCTCATAGGCCTCAATCTCGGCATCCAACATGATGCCTTTGGATGCCGCGACCTTCTCCACTGTGTCGAGCCGGTCGCGGACCACCATCATTTCATTGGCGAGCACAAGTATCATGGACATGGCCTGATCCATGCCCGGTGCTTCGTAAAACATCGGGCGTTTGCCCTTGGCATTGCGTTCCATCACCATCATCCGGCCTTCCGTGCAACAAGCACTTCCCAGCCGCCGCCGGGGGCATATTCGCCAG
>DLOX01000139.1:16423-31934 GCA_002478575.1 Sphingomonadales bacterium UBA7473
CCAGCCACAAACTCCCGATCCGCAAGCGCATCAGCCGCTTCTTCCGTGTAGCTTTCGTTCGCGGCTGCAAATTCCATTATGGCCATGGGGGCTGTGTCAAACTTGATGGCATCTCGAGCAAAGCCAGCATCAACCGCCATTTGAACTTGGTCCTTGTCGCGCATTGGGCCCCAGAAAGGCTCATTGTTATAGTAAGTCTCATTGTCCAAAATGAACTGAGTGAAGGGATCCATCAGGTCAAAGGGCGGCAGATCGGCATGGATCATATAGCCGCCGGGTTTCAGCAAGCGGTGGCACTCAGCCATGATGCGGGGCATTGCTTTGCCTGAGGTTTCGTGCAGCAGAATGTGGCTGACGATCAGATCGAAGCTCTCGTCGGCAAAGCCCGTATCCTCGGCATTGCGTTGCAGGAAGTGGACGGGATGACCAAGTGCTGCGGCGCGGGCATGGGCGTAACGCACACAGGGTCCGCCAACATCGATGCCCGTCACTTCGGCTTCAGGGAAAAGCTCTTTGTAAGGCACTGTCGAATGGCCAACGGTGCAGCCCATGTCGAGAATGGCTTTGGGGGCGAAGCCTTTCAAATTGCGCGTCACATAGTTGCAGACCGAACGGCCCATATCGTCATTATTGGGACCCATATAGCCCATGGCGTAGAGATAGACGCCGCGATCATAAAGGGCCCCAGCGGCGATATCATCGGCTGAGGCTTCGCCTGCATAGCCACCGGGCATGCAATGGATGTCGATCGCCTTCACATAGCGGGGAACGTTGAAATCGGGGGAAGACTCAAGCTTGGCAGGCGAGGCGGCGGACAGGGACTTCGCCGTTTCGACCATCTGCGGCAATTGGCCTTCGATTGAGCCAATGACGGCGTCCCAAAGGATCTCCTGCGCAATGCGGTTGGCCGATGCATAATGCTGAAAATAGATATCCGGCACCATCGCTTTGCGAATGTCCCACCGATCCGCAGGCGGACGACCTTCGGCCTTTTCGAACGACTTGGCGGCTCGGTTCTGGAACACGGGGCCGAGGCCAGGCAGCAGGCCTTGTTGCACAAATTGCTTCAGGCTCTTGGTAAATTCTTGGCGAGACCGTTCGTCATGACTGGCCTTGGGCAAAGCCGCATGGCTTGCCTGTTGAAAGGTGTTGAGCATATCCATCAATGCATCTCCATTTTCTTCGCCTTGCGCGCTGTATGGCTAAATTTCAGGGGCGCGGGAAGGGCTTCGCTATTCGTCAGGCGGTTATTCATAGGCTTTTGCGGCCTCCAATATTGCAGGAGTTCCCAACAAGTCGGCAAATTCGCCTAAGTTTGCGATGTCGAGCTGCGCAGTCGAGCCTTGATCTCGCAAATGGCCCAAAAGCGCTGGGGCTTGGCGAATGAAGCCGTGGAGCATGATCAAAGGGTGGAGGCCAATGGCATAACTCATTTCAGTCAGCTCAGCGCGGCCCGCAATCGGATTGGTTCCGCCTTCGACAAGATTATGGACAAGAGGATAGTCAGCGGCGAATTGCTTGGCGGCCGCTTGCATCTCTTCGACCGATTGAGGGCCTTCGATGAAGAGCAGATCAGCGCCAGCATCGGCATAGGCCTGAGCCCGCTCCATGGTCCGGTCAAAACCCTCAATGCTCCGCGCATCTGTCCTTGCGATCAGCAAGGTCTTGCCTTTGCGCGCATCAAGCATCGCTTTGATGCGGCCGACGGCTTCCGCAATCGGCACCACAGATTTGCCCGCCATATGTCCGCAGCGCTTGGGAAAGGTCTGATCTTCCAGCTGCACAGCGGTTGCCCCTGCGCCTTCGAGCATGACCATAGTCCGCTGCGCATTGAGCGCATTTCCAAAGCCGGTATCTGCATCAACGATGAGGGGCAGGGCAGAGGTTTCCCGAATGAGCGAAACCGTGGTTGCCAGCTCACTCAGGGTCACTAGGCCAATATCGGGCCGACCATGCCGCGCCATAGACAGTGCGCCGCCCGAGAGGAAAGCGAGGGGGAAACTCGCTTGTTCCGCCAACCGCATCGAAAGCCCATCCCACACACCGGGAACGCTCAACGCCGTTCCTCGCTGATAGCCGGGAACTGCGGCTTCCAGCGCTGCGTGATGTTTGCTCACCGTGTCAATTGCCCTGGAATATGGCTCTCATGATTGACGAGATACCAATTGGCTATCTCTTCGCGTGTCGCCCACCAAACTCCGGGAAGCGACTGTGCATGTTGGATGAATTCGCGCAGTGCGCGCACCCGGTGGGCACGGCCAGAAACATGGGGATGCAGCCCGACGTTCATAATCCGCCCCGTCTTCTCCCCTTCCGCATAGAGCACATCCAGCTCCTCAATCAGCGCATCGCGAAATTGATCTGTCGTATAATTTTTGCGCGTGATGAAGGTGAAATCATTGATTTCATTAGAATAGGGCGTGGACACGATGGGCCCGCTCGGTGTGCGGATCAGGTAAGGCTGATCATCGTTCAGCTGATCGCAATAGAAGGTGCAGCCATATTCGGCGAGAATATCTGCGGTTTGCAAGGTCGACCGAAGTGACGACGATAACCAGCCTTTGGCCTTGCGCCCAACATGCTTTTCAAAGGCATCAAGGGTGCGCAGGACAATCTCACGCTCTTTCTCAGGTTGATGAGCAAAGTCCGTCAAGAGCTCGCCTTGCTCCCAGTTATGAGCGAGCAATTCCCATCCCCGTTCGAGGCACGCGTCTACCATGGCGCGGCGCCGTTCAAAGGTGACAGCGTTGGTCGTGCAGCTGGCTTTTGCCCCCAGCTCATCAAACAAATCATAAAGCCGCCAAAGCCCGACCCGTTGGCCATATTCGCGCCAAGTGAAGTTCGGGAAATCAGGCGTATTTCCGGGAAGAACATCGGGCAAGATGGGCGGGCCGCCGGCGTAATAAGCCTTTTCTGTGTCTTTGGTGAGATCCCAGGTTTCCAAGTTGAACGTCAGGATCAAGGCCACCCGCGCGCCATTGGGCCAGCGCAAAGGCTGCCGCTCGCTCATTGGGATATAAGGGTAATCCATCATTTTTCTCCAGTTTCTCACCTTATGATATGCAACCGCAGCGTCTGGCGGTGTCGACCGATGGTTTATCGCCAGACGGATAATCTATGTCATTTGTCATCCTTTCAAGTCTGACCTGCCTATCCCAACGCCTGAGGATGAACATGAAAACTGAACGCTGTCAGATTGTAATCGCAGGGGCAGGACCGGTCGGAACTGTGATGGCGACTTTATTGGCCAAGGCCAATATTGACGTGATTCTGCTCGAATCAGGCGAAAATTGCGCAATGGACTTGCGTGCTTCGACCTTCCATCCGCCAACGCTTGAGATGTTAGAAGAGATCGGGATCACTTCAACGTTGCTCGAAAAAGGCCTGAAGGCGCCAGTCTATCATTGGAGAGATCGCCAATCGGGGGAAGTCGTAGAATTTGATCTGTCAGAGCTTGGCGATGTCACACGCCATCCCTATCGCATTCAATGTGAGCAATATCATTTGTCTCGCGCATTGGCCGATGGGTTAGAAAAAATTGCCAAGGCTGAAATCCGGTTCAATCGAAAATTGCTTTCATTTAAACAAGATGAAAGTGGAGTTTCAGTTTTTGCGGAAGGCTTGCACAGCATTGAGCATATCCGCTGCGATTGGCTAATTGGAGCGGATGGCGCCAATAGCTTGGTCCGCAAATGGCTCGGCATCGAATTTGATGGCTTCACCTATCCCGAAAAGTTCCTGTGCCTGACTACGGAAACCGAGCTCGCGGATCATTTGCCCAACTTGGCGTTGGTCAATTATGTCTCTGATCCGCAGGAGTGGTTGGTTTTGCTCAGGGTTCCCAGCCTTTGGCGCGTGTTGGTGCCAGCCGATGATGGCATGTCTGACGATGAATTGCGCAGCGACGCCATCAAGACCGGCATATTCGATCGGCTGATCGGCAATGGCGACGCCGTAAAAACCCGGCACCGCACCTTGTATCGCGTGCATCAACGAGTGGCGAAGAGCTTTGCGGAAGGGCGTGTTGCCCTGATCGGCGATGCCGCGCATCTCAACAATCCCTTGGGTGGTTTCGGTATGAATTCGGGCATTCATGATGCGTTCGAATTGTTTGCGGCGTTGGAGCCGATCATCAACGGTCGCAGTAATTCGGCAGATATCGGCTTGTTTGATCGACGGCGGCGGAAAGTCACTCATGATTTTACGCAAGCGCAGACCATCCAGAACATGGAATATATGAAGGTTGGCAACGGTGCCGCACACAAAAAGCGCCGGAACGATATGGAAGCCATCCGCGACAATGATGATCGGCGGCGCGCCTATTTGATGCGGCAAGCGATGTTTGATAGCTTGGCGCAAGCAAAGGCGATCAACTGATGGTCGATGTGCTGGGCTATCGTGCGGTCTTTGGGGTGATTGGGCCATCCACCAACACGGTTGTGCAGCCCGATTTCGAGGCGATGCGCATTCCTGGTGTCACCAATCAATATCGCGGGATATTCGTGACTGATCCTGACGCGCTGACCGATGAAGATTTCATGGCTGGCACCACCGAAATCTCGAACAATACACTGGATGCCGTGCGCAGTGTGATGACCTGCAAACCCGACTATCTCGTCATGGGCATGTCTGCGGTCACCTTTTATGGGGGAGTTGCGGGCGGCGAGAGGTTCAAGCAACAGGTTGAAACCGTATCGGGCGGGGTCCGGGTAAGCATTGGATCAGAAGCCCTTGTGTCAGCGCTTCGGGCCTATGGAGGCATCAAGCGCGTCAGTTTCGTCTCACCCTATTTCCCCATCGCGAATGCCGAAGTGCGCAATTATTTGGCAGAATGCGGATTTGAAACGGTGCGGGATGTGCCTCTGCAATGCCGCTGTTGGACGGACATCGCCAAAGTTCCGCCCGAAAAGTTGACGGAAGTGTTGGCGCATCTGGATGGGCCGAATGTCGACGCGCTGGTTCAAGTGGGTACAAATTTGTCCATGATGCGCTTGGCCGCGGAGACTGAGCAACGCATTGGCAAGCCTGTTATTGCCATTAATACAGCGACCTACTGGCACGCCCTTCGTGCCAATGGATTTAGCGATAAAATAACGGGATTGGGCCGTTTGTTGGGGGATTTTTGACGTCATGACGGATATTTCAGCGACGACGAAGCGGCTTGGTTGGGCGATTGCACTTGTCTATTTCATCCACGCAATCATTTCGACAAACATGCCGCGCACGGACAAAACCCTGCCGCTCCGTGATGAATTGCGCAGCTGGCATTATTTGGTTGGCACATTGCTTTTGGTGTTGCTCATCTGGCGTTTGATCCGCTGGTGGAAAGAAGATCGAGTGCTCACGCCACCGACGGACATTGGAAGCGGTGTTTGGGTCTGGGGGCGGTCTCTCACGCTGACGAGCTATTTGCTGCTTGCGGTTACTCCCTTCCTTGGCCTGCTTTTTGCGTGGAGCGATGGCATGATCGTTCGCATGGGGCCCTTTTTCTCAGTCCCGACGCTCATGGGAAAAAGCTATCCGGTATGGATGTTCACCGGCTATTTCCATTCTGGCCTCAGCTTCATGGTGCTTGTGCTAAACGTGGGCGCATTGCTGGCCGCAGCTTACTCTAAGTTGCGCTATAACAAGGGACTTTTAGCGGCTTTTCCTGTCGGATATGGAGCCCAAGTCTTTCTTTCAATGGCCGTAACCGCCTATGCCACGGCGACCTTTAGATCGCCTGACCCTGGTCCAATGGCTGTCGGGCGCTATCTGGGCATAATTTTGATCGTTTGGGCCATTGCTTGGGCTATTCATCGGAAAAGAGCGAGCTATTCAGGCGGCGGTCAAGCCGGCAAGGCCACTGTCTTTGCCTCAGCAATCGGAGCTTTGGTGCTGGTCGGGGCTGGGGCCTATGGTCCACATGCCATGTTCCGCGTGACGCCTTGGCCAATAGGTGCCGTGACGCCGGGGCCAGAAGGTGCAACATCCCATGCTGGGGCCGTGGTTCGAGTTTCAGCCTGGAAGGAAACGGAATTCGAACGCAATGTCGCCGCCGAAACCTATAAATGGTGTGGATTCTGCCATAGCTTCAAGAAAGATGGCGAGCATAAAGCCGGGCCAAATCTCTATGCCATGTTCGGCCAAAAGGCAGCAAGCGCACCAAACTTTCACTATTCTGAGGCAATGGCTGCAAAGCGTGATGCAGGCTTGGTCTGGACGGATGAAACGCTGGATCTCTATCTCGCCAACCCAGATGCCTATATTCCTGGGACTTCCATGATCATATCGTCGGGACCTGTGTCTGATCCAAAGGTCCGCAAAGCGGTCATCAATATGCTCAAGCGTGATACGATGCCCGGAGCCATAGACGATATCCCGGCACCTTCGGGGCAGTAGCACCCAAGATTGTTGTATTTCTGCCATAGGTTGGTCGAAATCTGTTGCCGTTCGCAACTGTTCGATTGACCTGACCCATGCTGCACCGCACTATGATTGCGTATAAATCATGGGAGGTTTCATGTCGTTACGCCACAATTTGCGCCGGGCTTTGTTTGTTTCAACGATGTTGGCGAGCACACCAGCATTTGCTCAAGCTGCCGAGGACGCAGCACCTGCCGATGATGAGATCATCGTCACCGCGCAAAAACGTGAAGAAAATCTCCAAAATGTGCCGATCAGCATTCAGGCGCTCAGCACCAAAAAGCTCGATCAATTGGGCGTTTCAAACTTTAACGACTATACGAAACTGCTCCCCAGCATCTCGTTTCAAACCACGCAGCCTGGCTCAACAACCGTTTATATGCGTGGCGTGGCGTCTGGCGGAGACGGCAATCACTCCGGTTCTCTGCCAAGCGTCGGCGTCTATCTGGACGAGCAGCCGGTAACCACCATCGGCGGCACGCTCGACGTTCAGATTTACGACATCGCGCGGATTGAATCGCTCGCCGGGCCACAAGGCACGCTCTATGGTGCCTCATCGCAAGCCGGAACCGTCCGCATCATTACCAACAAGCCCAGCACTTCAGGCTTTGAAGGCCGCGTCGACGGCGAATTGAACAGCGTCAAAAGCGGCGGCATCGGCGGCAAGCTCCAAGGCATGATCAACGCGCCTTTAGGTGACAGTGCAGCGCTTCGGGTTGTTGGTTGGTATACGAAGGCCGCTGGCTTCATTGACAATGTTGCCGCGACGCGGAGCTTCCTTGGACCAGTAATCACAAACGCAGCTGGCGAGCGAACGGGCAATCTTCCGGGCATTACCGTCAATAACTCGGCATTTGTAGATAAGAACGTCAACACCCAAGATGTTGTCGGTGGTCGTGCAGCCTTGAAGATTGATTTGGATGACAATTGGACGGTGACGCCAACTGTTATGTATCAGCGGATGAAGAACAAAGGCAGCTTTGGCTATGACAACACGCTGCCAACCGATCTAACGGTTCAGCGCTTTGCGGAGGAATTCCGCAATGACAAATTCATTCAGGCAGCTCTCACTATCGAAGGCAAGATTGGTAACTGGGACCTGACCTATTCAGGTGCCTATCTTGATCGGAAAACGTCGTCTTTCAATGACTATACCGATTATGCGGAAGCCTATGATGCGCTCTACGCAAACTATATCGATCCTGACTCCGGCCTATTTTCCTGCAGTGGTATTGCGGGATGTTTTGCGTTCAACAATGCAGCAGGCGATACGATTGACCCGCGTCAGTTCGTCGCGGGCAGCGATCATTTTAAAAAGCTGAGTCAGGAACTTCGGATTTCGTCTCCGCAGGATAAGAGTCTGCGTATGGTCGCTGGCCTCTTCTATCAGCGGCAAAGCAATGAAATCTTCCAAGACTATCGCGTTTCTAATTTGGCACCCTTGCTCTCGGTCAATGGTCGTCCCGGAACCTTGTGGCTGACGCTTCAAGAGCGTGTTGACAAAGACTATGCGGCTTTCGGTGAGGTGAGCTTTGATATCGCGCCAACTCTTACCGTCACGGGCGGCGCACGATATTATAAGTTTGACAATAGCTTGTTGGGCTTCTTTGGCTTTGGTCGCAATCCGGCGTTCAGCCAAGGGGCGTCTGGCAATCCGCCGCCTAACGCGGCCTTTAGCTCGCGCACAGGCGTCGCGAGTTGCTTTACAACAGAAGGCTTGAGTCTTCGGGAAGCACAAGCGTTCAACAACAATCCCTTGAACGCTGGGCAACCGCGCAAGAGCACGACGTTGCTGCCAGCCGCGCTGCCAGGAACGCCTTGCACTAATTTGGCGACGTTTGCCGGCGGGTCATTGGTGCCAAAGCGCACCAAAGATGATGGCTTCATTCATCGTTTGAATGCCACTTGGAAGCCATCGGACTCTGCGATGGTTTATGCGACTTGGTCGCGTGGATTTCGCCCTGGCGGGATCAATCGCCGTGGTACGATTCCGCCCTATGCTGCTGATTTCTTGACCAATTTTGAACTGGGTTGGAAGACGACACCTGTTGATGGTCTGCGTCTGAACGGTGCGATTTATCAGCAGAATTGGAAGAATTTCCAATATGCCTTCTTGGGAGAGAATAGCTTCACCCAAATCCAAAATGGCCCCAATGCTCGTATCCGCGGGATTGAGGTGGATATGAATTATGTCGTCGGTGGTGGGCTGTCTTTGTCTGCGTCTGCGGCATATACGGATGCCAAGACAAAAGGCATTCACTGCTCTGGAGCTTCAGATACCACTGCGACCTGCACCGATTCATCCGTCTCGGCTCCTGCTGGCACACGTCTTCCCATCACGCCAAAGTTCAAGGCCGGGATGACGGCTCGCTATGAATTTGATCTGGCAGGCGGCAAGGGGCATACGCAAATGGCAGTTGCTCATCAAGGATCGGCATCTTCTGACATTCGAGTGGCAAAGGCTGCGGCTCTTGGCCGTTTGAACAGCTTCACAACCGCTGATTTTGCCGCTGGCATCACTTGGGAGCGGATCTCGGCTGAGCTGTTCGTCGTCAACGCCTTTGACTCACGCGGTGATCTGTCACGTGGTCAAGCCTGCGGCCAATGTGATCAGCGAATCTATGTCGTTCCCACTCAGCCCCGCACCATTGGGATCCGTCTCGGCGGGAAATTCTAATGGGTGATGCTCCTCCTCCCGCGCGGGGGGAGGAGGCTCAGTTGCTTTCGCTGCCCATGTGCATTGCCCTTGTGATGGGCAATATGATTGGGTCTGGCGTGTTCCTTTTGCCAGCCAGCCTTGCGCCCTTTGGGTGGAATGCTGTGCTGGCTTGGGGCGTGACCATTTCTGGGGCGATGGCTCTCGCAATGGTGCTGGCGCGGCTGACTCAAGCGGTGCCGGGGGCGACAGGGCCGACAGGCTTTGTCTCAGCTGCTTTTGGTGGCGTTGCAGGCTTTCTGATCGGTTGGGTCTATTGGGTCTCAATCTGGACAGCAGTTGTCACGATCGCCGTCGCCGCAATCAGCTATTTGTCGAGCTTTGCGCCGGCTTTGGGTGCGGTGCCTTTTCTGCCCGCCTTTGCCGCCATGGCGCTTCTTTGGATGGCAACAGCCATCAACTTGCGCGGCGCACGGTCCGCAGGCCAGTTTCAGTTGGTGACGCTGGTCATTAAGCTGATGCCTTTGCTGCTGGTGATCATCATAGCCGCAGCATTGATCGTCCAAGGCAAAGCCACACCGCCGCCGCTGCCTGCTGAAGGGTTTAGCTTCACGCAAGTCAATGCCGCTGCTGCCATGACGCTCTGGGCCTTGCTGGGCTTTGAATGCGCGAGCCTAGCCGCCGCCAAGACGCGCAATCCGGCGGTCACTATCCCCCGCGCCACGATCATCGGGACCGCCGCGACAGGGCTGCTTTATCTCTTCGTCTGTTCAGCCATTGCGCTATTGCTGCCGCCGGAAATCGCGATCAATTCGCCTGCTCCCTTTGCAGCCTTTGTGGAGATGTTTTGGTCGCCCACCGCTGGCTCCTTCATTGCCTTGTTCGCTGCCATCAGCTGCATTGGGGCGTTGAATGGCTGGGTGATGATGCAAGGCGAATTGCCGCGCACAATGGCCGCACAAGGTCTGTTGCCGCGCTGGCTGGAACAAGCGGATGCCAATGGCACGCCGCGTCAGGCGCTGATCATGTCGAGCATTGTCGCGAGCATCCTTCTGCTGATGAACGCGACCAAAGGCATGAAGCCGCTGTTTGAATTTCTCCTGCTGCTCTCCACTTCAGCCACGCTGTGGCTCTACCTTGCTTGCGCTTTGGCGGCGATCAAGCTGCGCGTTGCGCTGCCTTTCGCGATCTTCGGAGCGATCTACGCTCTTTACACGCTCTGGGGCGCTGGCTGGACGGCGAGCGGGTTGAGCTTGGCCTTGATGGCGATGGGGCTGCCGATCCTGTGGTGGACGAAGAGGGCGCAGGCATCCACTTCTCCGTGGTCATTCCGGGCTTGACCCGGAATCCATGCCTCGTTTTCCAGACAGCCAGTTAGATGAAACATTGAGGCATGGGTCCCGGATCAAGTCCGGGACGACGGGGTGGAGATCACCCCCAGCGCAACAACCGGCCTAAAAAGCCGCGTTCGCCAAGGATTTCTTGCGCGCAGTTATGGCCGGGCGCGCCTGTTACCCCGCCACCGGGATGCGTACCGGCGCCACACATGTAGAGCCCTGAGATCGGCCCACGATAAGCGCCATGGCCGAGCATAGGCCGCGCTGCCCACAATTGATCAAGCGACATATTGCCATGCATAATATCGCCGCCGGAAAGTCCAAACTTCCGCTCCAACCCCAAGGGGCTCAGCACCTGTTGGCCGAGGATAGAAGCGCGGAAACCGGGCGCATAGGCCTCGACCGTATCGATAATCGTATCTGCCGCCTCGGCTTCATCGGCGTCCCAATCATGATCAGGCGCAAACTGCTGGCAAAACAGGCTCGCGACATGCTGTCCAGCAGGCGCAAGGCTATCGTCCACAATGGATGGGATCAGCATTTCAACGATCGGCTTTTTGGACCAGCCAAAGGCCTTCGCATCGGCAAAGGCGCGATCCATATAATCAAGCGTCGGCGCAATGATGATGCCTGATTGCAGATGCTCGCCGGGTTCTGGCAGGCACGTGAAGCTTGGCAATTCTGACAAAGCGACATTCATGCGGAATGTCCCGCTGCCGACTTTGAAGCCTTTCATGCGGCGCACATAATCCTCGCCCAGATCGACGGGATCGATCAGTT
Source organism: Sphingomonadales bacterium UBA7473 (assembly GCA_002478575.1). Taxonomy (GTDB): domain Bacteria; phylum Pseudomonadota; class Alphaproteobacteria; order Sphingomonadales; family Sphingomonadaceae; genus Aquisediminimonas. The sequence goes on from DLOX01000139.1 coordinate 27,602, forward strand.
TGCCGTAGAGCAATTTGGGGCCGACGTTTGAGATAACCCGGTCTGCGACGATTTCTTCGCCGCTGACCAGCTTCACGCCCGCCGCTTTGCCGCCATTCACCAGCACGCGCTCAACCGGTGCTTCCAAGCTAATCTCCACGCCAGCATCGCGGCATACTTTAGCCATGGCCTGCGTAATCGCACCCATGCCACCGACGCTATGGCCCCAAGCGCCTTTCTTGCCATTCACTTCCCCAAAAACATGGTGGAGGAGGACATATGCACTGCCTGGCGTATCGGGAGAAGCGTAATTGCCAACGACGGCATCAAAACCAAAGGCGGCTTTGACGGCTTCGCTTTCAAACCAACTGTCAAGAAAAGTACGCGCCGATTTCGTAAAAAGATCAAGCACATCGCGCTGTTGATTGATACTCAATCGCATCAGGTTGCGACCCTGCAACGCACCATCAATCAGCGTCTTAATCCCACCACCGACATTAGGCGGGGATTTGAGCGCAAGATCACGAAGCACATCCGCCACCCCTTCCAACATGTCATAATAGGCCGGCAAAGCCGCAGCATCTGCCTTGGAGAAACGTGCAAATTCGGCTTGGGTGCGTTCTAGCCCGCCGCCTAGCTTCAAATATCCGCCATCCTCTTGCGGCAAAAAGTTGGAGATGGGCCGCTCAATCACGCGATAGCCATGCTCAACCAGCTTCATATCCGCGATGACTTTGGGTTGCAGCAAGCTGACCGTATAGCTCGCGACACTATTGCGGAAACCGGGATGAAATTCCTCAGTGACCGCTGCGCCACCGATGACGTCACGCGCCTCGACAATCCTGACTTTCAGCCCTGCACGGGCCAGATAGAAGGCGCAGACCAGGCCATTATGCCCTCCACCAATGATGACGGCATCATATTTCATGCTGTTGGCCCTTTCGCCAATAGATCGCCCATAATGTCCCGAATTTTGGCGTTGAAACTGCGCAGGCAGACTTCGCTTGTCGCAAGCGGCCCCGCATCAAAAAACTGCGATCGCATTCCGGCCTGCACCCGTTCGATCAGCCATGTATCCTCCCGGTTGACGGTGCTGTTGATCCGATCATTGGCATTACGCACCAGCTTCATCTCGCGCCGCGCATCGGGAAGAGCATAGGTCATCACCCGCAAACCGCAGGTTTCCGGGCCTGTCGGCACCCAATGCATGAAATCCATTTGATCGGCGTAAAAATCAAAGGCCATATTGGGCCACAGCTTCCAATAGAGCCATCGCCGCTGATGCGTGTCGGGCAAATGATCGACGTGCGGCAGATGGGTTTGATAGAAACGCTCCCAAAAATCTGTCGAGGGTCGATCCACCAGCTCCCCAGACATGCGATCAACCCAGCCATGGGCAGAGATACGATAGCTTTTGCCGAAAAGGCGGGTCAGCCCGTCATGTGCGACCGGAATGTGGAGATTGTCCGAATAATTGTCGCCCACATTCTTCCAATTCACACGGCGTTCGCGGGTCGAGGGGGGCAGTAAGGGCTGCATTTCGGACAGGCGATAAGGCGCGATCTCATCATCGGCAGGGGCCATCATATCAGCAACGGATGGCCCGCCATCATCCTTCAGGCGCACAAAGATGAAGCCATTCCAAAGCTCGCACTCGACCGCGAAAAGGCCGTTGCTCGCCATATCCAGCTCTGGATAATCGCCCTTCATCGGCACGCCGGATAGCCGCCCATCCAGCTCATAAACCCAGGCATGATAGGGACAGACAAGCTTTTTCGCGCAGCCCGTAGTGCCATCGACCAATTGCATGCCGCGGTGACGGCAGACATTGGCGAAGGTACGGATTTGGCCATCTTCACCACGAATGGCGATGATGCTTTCGCCCAGCAGGTCGAGCTTGTGCCAGTCGCCCACGTTGGGGATGTCGCTTGCATGGCAAATGATTTGCCAGCTGGGGCGAATGACGCGCTCCATCTCCGCTGCGAAATAGGCAGGGTCATGATAGACCCAGCTGGGGAGGCCATATCCGGCCAAGGCTTCACTATCCGCCATGCTTGATTCCTTGTTATACGATCGTATAACTAAGCGATGAGCGAGCGACAAGCCTTCTTCCGTGCTGACGCTGATCAACGGCGAGCCGACTTGATCGCGGCTTGCGCAGACGTGCTGGCAGCAAAGGGCGTGGGTGGTGCGTCAGTGCGCTCCATCTGCGCCAAAGCTGGTGTTTCGTCAGGTCTTTTGCGACATTATTTTGAAGGAATTGATGATCTTATTGGCGAAACTTATCGCACGATGGGAAGGCGTGTGTCAGAGGCGCTGAACGCGGCGGTTGATCAATCGCCGTCGAATCCAAAAGCGCGATTGCTGGCGTATCTCACTGCCAGCTTCCGCTCACCCATTGCGGATGCGGCCTTGCTTTCGACTTGGCTTGCCTTTTGGAGCCTAACCCGCAGCAATCCGGCGATTGCAGCAATCCATGCCGAAATTTATGCAGACTATCGGCAGGATATGGAAAGGCTGATCGCCGATCTCGGCGTGAGGATTGACCCAAGGCTGACAGCCATTGCGTTGACAGCGCTTGTCGATGGGCTTTGGCTTGAGTTGAGCCTCGGCAATGCGCCTTTTTCTGCTGAGGAAGCATCTGCCTTGGCGGAGCGCTGGTTGGAAGCCTTGCTGATTGATGCGGACAGGGTTTGATTTCGCTGCATCAATGATTAAGCGCGAAGTTCATGTTCGTACCCTTGATCAGCCACCCGCAATCGCCACCCGAAGCTGTGCGGAGCGTTGGCGTTGAGGTGAAGCCCGATGAGCGCGGCGGATTGGCGCTACGCTACGAGGTGAAGGGCAATATTGACCAACTGGCCTTCGCTGCTGCCACCGCGCCCGAACGCCAGCATCGCTTGTGGCAGCATAGCTGCTTCGAGATTTTCCTGAAGGTTCCCGGCGAAGAGGGCTATCAGGAGTATAATTTCTCATCATCCGGCGCTTGGGCAGCTTATGGCTTCACGGGGCGCAGGGCAGGGATGCATGATCTGGATCGGCCCCACGCACCCGAAATCACGTCTCACATTGACGGAGATTGCTTCATAGTTGACGTCAAGCTGTCAGATACTTTGATGTCATATGACCTCAACATGCTCATTGGCCTTTCCACCATCATCGAAGAGAAATCGGGGACTCTTTCCTATTGGGCCATTGCCCATCCCGATGGCCCTGCCGATTTCCACCATCCTGATTGTTTTGCTCTTTCCTACCCATTTGAGGATATCGCTCCATGAAAACCGGACTTGATCGCTTGCTTGAAGATGCCTCACTGCGAGCGCCGTTGATTGGCAAGCGCGTTGCCTTGTTGGCGCATCCTGCGTCGGTCACGCCCAACCTTACTCACGCGATGGACGCGCTGACGGCTCTTGGCGATATCCGGCTGACCGCTGCCTTTGGCCCGCAACATGGCCTGCGCGGGGATAAGCAGGATAATATGGTGGAAAGCGATGATTTCACCGATCCGCTGCTCAACATCCCCGTTTTCAGCCTCTACGGCGAAGTGCGCCGCCCCACCGGGCAAATGATGAGCACATTTGATACGATCCTGATCGATCTGCAGGATGTCGGCTGCCGCATCTACACCTTCATCACGACCTTGCTCTATGTGCTCGAAGAAGCGGCGAAGACTGGCCAATCGGTGTGGGTGCTTGATCGTCCCAATCCAGCCGGTCGACCTATCGAGGGTCTGACGCTGCGTGAAGGGTGGGAGAGCTTTGTCGGTGCAGGGCCAATTCCAATGCGCCATGGCCTGACGCTGGGGGAACTTGGGCACTGGTTCATCAAACATTATAAGCTCGACGTCAATTATCGCGTGATCGAAATGGAAGGTTATCAGCCGGATGGTGCTGGCTTTGGCTGGCCAACAGACCGGATCTGGATCAATCCCAGCCCCAATGCCGCCAATGTGAACATGGCGCGGGCCTATGCCGGCACAGTGATGCTGGAAGGCGCGACACTAAGCGAGGGCAGGGGAACGACGCGGGCATTGGAATTGTTCGGCGCGCCGGATATCGATGCTCGAGCGGTGCTTGCCGAAATGCGATCCTTCGCGCCGCAGTGGCTGAACGGCTGCATCCTTCGCGAATGCTGGTTTGAGCCGACCTTCCACAAACATGTGAAGTCGCTGTGCCACGGTGTCATGATCCACGCCGAAGGGGCTGGCTATGATCATCAAGCCTTCAAGCCATGGCGCTTGCAGGCTTTGGCCTTCAAGGCGGTGCGGCGGCTCTATCCGGACTATGATCTCTGGCGCGATTTCCCTTATGAATATGCCTTTGGGAAACTGCCCATCGATGTGATCAACGGCGGG
>DLOX01000023.1 GCA_002478575.1 Sphingomonadales bacterium UBA7473
ATCTATAATGTCGAGATTAATGATGGCCATGCTGTGGTGACGATGACGTTGACAACGCCGCATTGCCCCGTTGCGGAGTCAATGCCGGCCGAAGTTGAACTGCGTGTCGGCTCGGTACCCGGGATTGGTGACGCTGAAGTCAATCTTGTTTGGGAACCCGCTTGGGACCCTGCGAAGATGAGCGATGAGGCCCGTTTGGAGCTTGGAATGCTATGACGACTGATACCAAAGTCCGCGCCCGTCCTGCTGCCGTATTGCTTACCCCGTCAGCAGAAGCACGAATTGCTTCGCTGATGTCAAAAGCGCCCGAAGGTTCAGTTGGTGTCAAACTCTCAACGCCGCGCCGGGGGTGTTCCGGTTTGGCTTATTCCGTTGACTATGTCGCGGAGGCAAAACCCTTTGACGAGAAAATCGATACAACAGGCGGCACGCTCTACATAGACGGGGCATCGGTGCTCTATCTTGTTGGGTCGACAATGGACTGGGTCGAGGATGATTTCACCGCGGGCTTCACCTTCAACAATCCCAATGCCAAAGGCGCATGCGGGTGTGGAGAAAGCTTTACAGTTTAAGCACTTGCCGGTTTTTTATTTGAAGAATTTGGGCGATCCCTTAACCTGAACTTTACGATGCTCGCGTAACAGTTGGCTCTCATATCGAGCTAGGGGGTAGCTGTTCGTGAGTGTCTCCGTTCAAAAGACGATCGATGGAAGCAAGGCTTCTTGGCGGCAAGCCGCTTTGCCGGATATGGTTAGCGGCGGCATATTATGCGCTGCGATCATCCTATTTGTTGGCAATGGCGTTACCGTCGCCAACTCGATTGTGGCAACTGTCACGGGCCAAGGGACTGAGGCTGATCAAGCTCTCTATGTTGCGCTTATACTCAACATTGCCTTGATACTTTTTGGATGGCGCCGTCATGCGCGCCTCCAAAGCGAAGTGGCGGAGCGGACGATTGCGGAAGAGCGGGCCCATGTCCTTGCGCTGCGCGATCCCCTTACTGGCTTTCACAATCGTCGTTCGATTGCCGATACAGGTGCCGAGCTTCTGGTAAAGACGCGTCGCCGCAGCAAGGAACTTGCCGTGTTGATGCTTGACCTCGATCATTTCAAAGTGATCAATGATATGCACGGCCATGCCGCAGGCGATGCGCTCCTGCGCTCAGTGGCCGGTGAGATCGCGCGCATTTTGCCGCCGAAGGCGCTTGCTGCGAGGCTTGGTGGCGACGAATTTGCCTGCGCCTTCCCATTTGATCCCGTAAATCCATCGACTGTTACCCGCGTTGCCGAACTGTTGGTCAGTCGACTGGCTCAGCCTTTCGATGCGTCCGGCGTTTTTGCGCACGTCAGTGGTTCGATAGGCATCGCCATGACCGAGCGTGATTGTGATACGATCGATGCAGTCATGCGCCGAGCAGACATCGCGATGTACGCAGCCAAAGCGCAAGGCCGGAATCGCCACATTTGGTTTGATAGTGCAATGGAGCGGGAGCTTAACTTGCGCAATGAAACCGAAGCGCAGATGCGCTTCGGGATTCCAAAGGGTGAATTTATTCCCTTCTTTGAACAGCAGGTCGACTTGAACACGGGGCAACTGCAGGGCTTTGAGGTGTTGGCTCGCTGGCAACACCCGCTCCGTGGCCTGTTGCAGCCAGATGTTTTCATCTCGATCGCCGAAGACACAGGCATGATTGGCGATTTGTCCTTTTCAATTATGACGCAGGCCCTTGTTGAAGCCCGGAATTGGGATCCTTCACTCACCATTTCCGTAAATATTTCGCCGACCCAATTGCGTGATCCATGGTTGCCGCAAAAAATTGTGAAGATGTTGGTTGAAACGGGCTTCCCGGCAGAGCGACTCGAAGTGGAAATTACGGAATCGGCTTTGTTCGAAAATCTTGCACTCGCCCAATCAATTGTTGGCAGTTTGAAGAACCAAGGTATTCGCTTGGCGCTCGATGATTTCGGCACCGGCTATAGCTCGCTTGCGCATTTGCGCGCGCTGCCGTTTGATCGCATCAAGATTGACAAGAGCTTCGTCATGGCTCTTGGGCAAAATGTCGAAAGCAATGCAATTGTGAATGCTATCGCGCGACTTGGCGAAAATCTGAATATGCCGGTGACAGCCGAAGGCATTGAAGATGCAACCATTCAGGAACGGTTGCGGCAATTGGGATGCCATAAGGGGCAGGGCTGGCTCTATGGCAAGCCCACTTCAATCGCTGCTACTCGTGCACTGCTTGCAGATCGAAATTTTCTGCCGAGCTTGAAGCCGACGGTTCAGATTGACCAGCCCAAAGACGCTCCTGATGTAAGGCGCGCCGCAAGTTAGGGTTACAGGATCGCTGCCTTGCGCTATGGGCGCGAGAATGACGACGAGCCGCTTTCATAAAATGCATGGTCTGGGCAATGATTTTGTGATCATTGATGCCCGACGTGAAGCCGTCTCGCTGACGGCTCAAGCTGTCCGTGCGATTGCTGATCGGCGGAGTGGCATTGGATGCGATCAGCTGATCATATTGGAACCCGCTGTCGGCGCGACCTTGATGCGCACCTTCAATTCGGATGGCAGCGAAGTCGAAGTGTGCGGCAATGCAACCCGGGCGGTTGGTCTGTTGCTTGGCGGCGAGCAGCGGATCGAAACTGCTGGCGGTGTCATTGTGACAAGTGCGATAGATGGCGGCGCGTCGGTTGATATGGGCGAACCGCGCTTTGAATGGGATGTCATCCCGCTTGCATATCCTATGGATACTGCCGCTATGCCGGTTGGCTGGGAGGCTTTGGAGCGGCCGATGGCAGTCAATGTCGGCAACCCCCATGTGATCTTCTTTGTTGATCCTGATGCTGACATTGATCTCGCTCGGTTAGGGCCTGCTATTGAGACGGATCCCCTGTTCCCGGAGCGGATCAACGTCAATGTCGTGCGCGTCACCGGGCCATCATCCTTGCGGCTTGACGTTTGGGAACGCGGCGCGGGATTGACGCGAGCCTGCGGAACTGGGGCCTGTGCATCGGCTGTTGCGGCGATCAAGTCTGGCCGCGTGGCGTCTCCTGTCACTGTCACTTTGCCGGGCGGGGATCTGACTATTGAGTGGCAAGCGGGATTATCCATCCGCATGACGGGCGATGCCACCTATGTCTTTGCTGGCGAGGCTGACTGGAGCCGCTTCGGATGAGTGGCGTTGAAGTCGTTAATTTCGGCTGCAGATTGAACATCGCTGAAGGGGAAGGGGCGCGGCAAGCCGCAGCGGCATCCGGCGCCAATAACCTGATTATCTTCAATACCTGTGCAGTGACCGCTGAGGCTGAACGGCAAGCGGCTCAGGCCATTCGTGCGGCTGCCCGAGCGCAGCCGGATCGCCGGATTGTTGTCACAGGATGTGCAGCGGAAGTCAGCCCTGACCGTTTCCTCGCCATTGAAGGCGTCAGTGCCGTCATTGGCAATCAGGATAAGCGAGAGGCGCGGGCCTATGCGCCTTCGGTGCGCACCGGCCTGACCGATATCTTTTCCGTCAAGCATATTGATCAGCCCTTGGTCAGTGGAGAAGGCAATAGCCGCGCCCATATCGAGGTTCAAAATGGCTGCGATCATCGCTGCACCTTTTGCATCATTCCCTTTGGTCGGGGAAATAGCCGGTCTGCATTGGTGGCTGCGATTGTTGAAGCAGCCCAGAAAGCTGTTGATGACGGCAAGGGCGAGATTGTCCTCACAGGCGTTGACCTGACGTCCTACGGCGCAGACTTGCCCGATACACCGTCTTTGGGCGTGCTCGTCGAACGACTGCTAAAAGTGGAGGGAATGCGCCGCCTTCGCTTGTCGTCGCTCGATTGCATCGAGATCGATGATCGGCTGTTCGAACTAGTGACAAGCGAAGCCCGGGTGATGCCGCATCTTCATCTTTCGCTGCAATCCGGTGATGACATGGTTCTGAAGCGGATGAAGCGCCGCCATAGCCGCGCCGAAGCCGTGGCGCTTGTTCAACGGATCAAAGCCAAGCGGCCTGAGATTGCGATTGGCGCGGATTTGATCGCAGGTTTCCCGACCGAGACGGATGAGATGTTCGCCAATACGCTCGCCATCATTGATGATTGCGACATCGTCCATGGCCATATCTTTCCCTATTCGCCACGCCCCGGCACGCCTGCAGCGCGCATGCCGCAGCTGGATCGTGCCCTTATCAAAGACCGCGCTCGAATTTTGCGGGAAAAAGCGCGGGAAAAGCGCAGCAATTGGCTTGCATCCCTCAAAGGCACGCGCCAACGGGTCCTGGTGGAAAAAGATCAAATGAACGGCCATGCCGAGAACTACGCGCCGGTGCGGCTGATGCACTCTGCTCCTGCGGGGACGATCCTTGAGGCGCAAGTGGATGCGATCGAAGATGGCGTGCTGATCGGCAAAGTGGCATGAACGACACGCCTTGGCACAAGAAACTGCTTGGCGGCTTTCGGAAAACGTCGGACCGGCTGACCGAGAATCTCACAGGGCTGGTCACCAAATCAAAGCTGGACGCGGAAACGCTAGATGAGATTGAAGAAGCGCTCATCATGTCTGATCTAGGTCCCGCAATGGCAGCGCGGATCAGAGGTAAACTGGCTGACAGCCGCTATGAGCGCGGGATTGATGAGGCGGGCGTCCGCCAAGTGGTTGCCGATGAGATTGCTTCGGTCCTCGAACCCGTGGCCAAGCCGATTGAGATTGAGGCCTTCCCCCGCCCGCAAGTTATTTTGGTGATTGGCGTCAACGGATCAGGCAAAACCACGACTATAGCCAAGCTTGCGCATCTGTTTTTAGAGCAAGATTATGGCGTGATGCTGGCGGCGGGCGATACATTCCGCGCGGCAGCCATTGGTCAGCTCAAGGTCTGGGCGGATCGGCTGGGAATCCCGATCATGGCCGGAGCCGAAGGCGGAGATGCTGCTGGCATTGTGTTTGATGCCGTGAAGGCCGCGACAGGCAAAGGCATTGACGTATTAATCGTCGATACAGCGGGCCGGTTGCAGAATAAGCGCGAATTGATGGATGAGCTGGCAAAGGTTCGCCGCGTTTTAGGAAGGCTTAACCCAGCGGCTCCCCATGATGTTCTCTTGGTGCTGGATGCGACCACGGGGCAAAATGCGGTTTCGCAAATTGAGACCTTTAAGGAAGTGGCAGGCGTGACGGGTTTGATCATGACGAAATTGGATGGAACCGCGCGCGGTGGTGTGCTGGTCGCAGCAGCAGAAAAGTTCGGCTTGCCGATCCATGCGATTGGCGTAGGCGAAACGATTGAAGACCTCAGGCCTTTTGACGGCAAAGAGCTGGCCAAGATCATCGCAGGTGCGCAATGAGCGAGACTGTGGCACCTGCTCCGGCTCCCGCGCCGAAGCAAGATTTGGGCGCGCTTCGGCTGCTGCTCGATTATGCGCCGCTGATCATTTTCTTCCTCGTCTACAAGATGAATGCTCCTGCGGCCGCCAATGATATGGTCGGCACATTGGCTGCGATCATCAAGAGCACTGCGGCCTTCATGGTCGCGATTGTGGTGGCAGCACTTGTGTCCAAATGGAAGCTGGGGCGCGTGTCGCCTATGATGGGCTTGACGGCCATTTTGGTGATTGGCTTTGGTGGATTGACCATCTGGTTCAACGATGCCCGCTTCATCCAGATCAAGCCAACGATCATTTATGTTCTTCTGTCTGGGCTGCTCTTCGCAGGCCTGTTCATGGGCCGACCCCTGATGAAATACATGCTGGAGGCGGGTTATGATGGCCTGTCTGATGAAGGCTGGATGAAACTTTCGCGCAACTGGGCTTGGTTTTTCGCGCTTTTGGCAGTGCTCAATGAGATTTTCCGCAATCCCGCTTGGTTCAGCTTCGATGCTTGGCTTTCGATCAAGGTGTGGGGCGTGACGGGTCTGTCATTGCTCTTTGCAGGGCTTCAAGTGCCGATGCTGTTGAAACATGGTTTGGGTGAAGAGGGTGATAGCGGACCGTCACCCCGGACTTGATCCG
>DLOX01000228.1:0-127 GCA_002478575.1 Sphingomonadales bacterium UBA7473
GGCGCAGGCGTCAGGATTTGTCAGCAAACCCATTGGTGGCTGATGCTGCTCCAAATCGACCGCGGGATAGCGTTCTTGCAGCTCCTCGCGAATAGAATCGTCGCCGCCGATGACGGCCACCTTGCGG
>DLOX01000228.1:179-4940 GCA_002478575.1 Sphingomonadales bacterium UBA7473
CCGATGACGGCCACCTTGCGGCCATCGAGATAGCCCTCGTTGAACAGGTAGGCGGTCAGGTCACTCCCGGTCACAACATCAAGGTGAACACCGCGCCATTGCGCCAGAAGCTGCACCACCCTGCTGTCGCAGAAGCGGTGATGCGCATCGCGGTAGGCTGTCCGAAAAGCCGACACAACCGCCTCGTCCTTGCCTTCGTGAAGTTGAACAATGTGGTCAACGTTCGGGGTCACAATGTAGGAAAAGCGGCTCTGTCGCGAGAGCTGAGCGACCGCGCTGGCGGCCTGTGCGTAGGACATATTGGCAAAGTCGATCCCAAGAAACCGGACCGTTTGCGGCTCAGTAGGCATGCTTGTCCCACACGATCTTGACGAGGGTTTCGATCATGATTCTAATGTCGAGCAAGGGCGACCAGTTCTCAATGTAGTAGATGTCGTATTCTACCCGCTTGCCGGCACGCTCTGCTGTATCAATCTCCCCTCTGAGACCCCTTACCTGCGCCAGGCCGGTGATCCCGGGCTTGACCCGATGGCGCGCAGCATAGCCTTTCACGGCGTCGAAATAGTACTTGTCGCCAACCCGCATCATCGTTGCGTGCGGGCGTGGGCCGACCAGTGACATGTCGCCTTTGAGCACATTGATGAGCTGAGGTAATTCATCGATGCTTGTGCGCCGTATGAACCGGCCGACCCGCGTGACCCTAGGATCATTTTTGGCAGTCCGCTGCGCGCCGCTCACATCCTGCTTGTCAACATACATCGATCTGAATTTCAGAACTTCGATCTCGTTGTTGTTGAACCCGAAGCGTTTCTGCCTGAAGAAGATGGGCCCCTTGCTTTCAAGTCGGATCGCCGCTGCGGTCAGGACCAGAACGGGAAGCAAGAGAAGAAGCGCCAGAAGACCGAGCGCGTAATCGAGAAGCTCTTTCATGATCCCGTCAATATCCCGGATCGGCTGCTGCCAGACGGCAAAAACAGGCAACGACCCCAAAAAGCTGACCCGGTAGCTGGTCGTAAACTCCAAAGTCTCGCGCGGCATGACGCAAAGGTCGATCGAGACCGAGCTCAGCGTTTCAGCTATGAAATCCAACCGCTCCTGCGTTATCCGCGGAACTGCAAGAATGACCTGGTCGAGCTGCCCAGCCCTCGCAAGCTCCAGCAATTCCGGGAACCCTCCCAGGTACACCAGCGCATCACCGCCTCGCTGGGCCTGCTCCCGCTCATCGGCGTACCCCACAAGCCTGAGGTGCGGCAGCCGCTCAAGCTCAAGAAGCTTGGCCACTTTGTCTGCGAGCGTCTCGCTTTCCGCATAAATTGCTACCCGCTGACCAATAACGCCCTTATCCATCAGTCGCGACACGATCCTGCGGAACGCGATCCTGCTCAAGAACAGCAAGACGATGGCCAAGGCAACGAAGTAGAGACCGAGCCCCCGCGAAAACCGGTCCAGCATGTCGAGCTGAACGACCACGAGGGTCGTCAAGGCTGTCGCCAGGATGAAATCCGCAATAGCGCTACCGCCGACGTCCTCACCCTGCCCCTTGAACACTGCGTAACCGTCACGCGAGATCCGGATCAGCAGATAATTGATGCAGAGAATGATCGCCGTGCTGCGATGCAGCATTCCATCGTAGAAATAGCCAATGCTAAATTCATAGACGATTGCCGCCAAAAGATAGGCAACAGCAAAGCAGATGACATCATTGGCGACCCCGAGCGTTCTGAGCACATTCGAGGTAAAGCGCAGGTGATTATTGCTCCTGCGCGGAGGAGGGCTTAGCTGGCCGTGCATACACCTCCGGTCGTCCGGCAGATCTGCTCGGGCGTGATCCTTGAGAATATGCCTCGTGCGCGCGGCGCACCAGGGACGTCATCAATCACAAAGCTGCGTCGGGCGGCATCCAATCCCCGATCCGCTTTGGCCAAACACACCTGATCCTCAATTTCCAAACACACCCGAGCAAGCGATTGCAACGCCTTGACGGATGACGGCGCGGCCGCCGCAAGATCAGCGTACAGCGATCTCACCCGGGCATTGTCGCCAAGCCGCCGCAAGAATTGCTCATATTCCTCGATGAGCAAGGTGCTCTGCGGCAAAGCGTCTATCCCCCGTTCAAAAACCTGCCTTGCGCGCAGCGGGCTTCCTTTGGCCAAGTGCGCGTTCGCAAGTGCAACATAGCCCATATATTCCTGCGGTGCATCCGAAACAATCACATTCGCGTCTTCTATCGCCGCATCGAGTTTACCGGTCGCAAGCCGCCGCGCAGACCGCGCCAGCAATGCATCTGGATTGCGCGGATCAAGTTCTAGAACGCTGGCGGCCATGCGATCGGCCGCATCCTTTCGCCCCTGGGCCAGCAGAATCCGCGCTGCCAACGCCTTGGCTTCCAACACCTCTTGAGAAAGCGGCCGCTCGAGGATGGCCAAGGCCTCGGGAAGCTGGCCAGCCTCAAGATAATAGCGGGCGACTGCGATCTGGGAGGCCCGTGTCCCTGCTTCGGCGAGCGCTTGCCTTTGGGCAGCTGAAAACGGGCTGGCGTCATATTCGTGAAACAGTCTGCTGAGCGATGCGAGCATGGCAATGTCGTTGGGACGACTTTGCATGGCTTTGCGCGTTTCGTTACGCGCAGCTGATCGGTCCCCGGTCTTGTAAAGAAAATTTATGTAATCAAGCCGATAGTCCGCAATCTGTCCGGCTGCTGCTACAACCTGCGGGAACACAGAGCGCATGCCCTCGGCATTGCCTTGCGCGCGATAAACTTCCAACAGCGTGGCGTTAAGGGCCTCGGTCTCGCCAACATTGCTGCGCGCCCTGAGAATCTCTGCTATGGAATCATCAAAATTGCCGTCGAGCGCACTGAGCCTTGCCGAAAGGATCGCCCCGCCTTCATCATTGGGGTTTGCCTGCAAGATGTTGGACGCGAAGCGTTTCGCGTCCTCGGGGCGACCATTTTCGATCGCAACAAAGCCCTTTACCAGCATCGCGCGCGCCGACCCCGGGAACAATAGCAGCATACGGTCAGCTGCTTCATCCGCCTCGCGGATTCGATCCGCCTGCAGACCCAGCTCGGCAATATTCTGAAGCACCTCGAGATTATCGGCCTGGAGGTCCAGCGCCCTTGAATAGGCATTGAAAGCGCCAGCGGTCTGCTGCAGGGCCAATTCCGACCGGGCGAGGATGATGAAGTATTCAGGGACATCGTCCCTTGCGGAAATGGCTCTTTGAATGGACTGCCGCGCTTCAACGAAATTGCCGGAGTCAAATTGGGCTTGTGCAAGGGCTGCGTTATCGGCCGCTTCTTGAACGCGATCGTCGCACCCGGCCAAGGTCAAAATCGCCGCCAATGCCGTAAAAATGCCGATCCAGTGTCGCCTGTTTGTCCTGCCCTTCACGCCTCAATTCCACGCGAATTTGCTTGGCCTTTGTTCGAGAGCTTGGTAGCGGTGCGGAAGATCATTGGAAGCGCGTCCTGCGTGGTTCTTGAAGTGATAAAAGCGAAAACCATGGGTGCGATGCGCCTCAAAAAGGGCACGTTGTGACAAAAGCTTTCCTCGCCTATTGTCTTGGGCTCACCGCGCTTGTCAACGGCGCCACGACCGCACTGAGCGCACAAGATGAAAGCGGCGCCGCGAGCAACGTGCAGGACACCGGGCAGGCGGAGTATCGCATCAACCCTGGCGATGAATTGCAGATCAGCGTTTGGCGAGAAGATCAGCTCCAGCGCTCTGTAACGGTTTTGCCCGATGGAACGGTGAGTTTTCCGCTCGTCGGCCAGATTCAGGGCGCCGGTAGAACATCTCGCGAGATCGAGGCTTCAATTGTTGAGCGCCTGGCAGGCAAATATGTCGACGGAAACGTGCCTGACGTGACTGTCGCTGTTTCAAAAACGAGTGGACTCCAGTTTTCAGTGATTGGCAAGGTGCGATCTGCGGGCATTTTCAGCCCTGGACGCAATATCACGGTGCTTGAAGCCTTGAGCTTTGCTGGCGGGGTCGATGAATTCGCAAGCCTCGATAATGTTGTGATCGTGCGCAAGACGGCCAACGGCCTTACGATCATCCCTGCCCGCCTCTCTTCCATCTTGCGCACCAAGTCGGTCAATGCGGACGCTGTTCGCGCCATGCCGGTTATCCAGAGCGGCGACACGGTTATCGTGCCCTAGCGCGAAGGGCTGAGCGCGCTAAGTTCGGTTTGCAATTGATGGGGCCGATCAGCTTGTGCCGTGTTCTATCGAAAGCGGTGCGCCGCTCTATCGAAAGTTGTGCACCATAGACCGTGCGGCTTTGCGGGGCTAAGGGCCACTTTGTTGAATGATGGTGGGGCTACAACATGCGGCGTGAAACCAATATGGTAGATTGCAGCCGAGTTAAGGGAACGCGGGCAATGACGATGAAAGCGGCAGCGCTTCGCGGCTCCAGTACAATCGCTATTGGGCGCTCGATGCGCCGCGCTGTTTTGCCATGCCTCGTCGCGATCTGCGGGATGACCATTGTCCCCGAGAACCAGCTCAGCGCCTATGGGGCAGTCAAATCAGGTGCTCATCTTGCTGAGCTCGTCCGCGCACCGTCGACCGATCGCCGGCCTCTTCGCCAAATTACCGCACCGCCGCAATTCAAGGATCGCACGCCGATCTTGCCTGATGGCCAGGTGAGTTTGCCGGCCACTTTTCTGGGAAGAGATCAGGAGCGTCAGGCGAAGCTTGGGACGAGCCAAGGAGTTCCCGCCCCGCCTGCACCCGGTGGCCAGCTAACCTATCTCCGC
>DLOX01000182.1 GCA_002478575.1 Sphingomonadales bacterium UBA7473
AAATATGAGGCCCAGAAAAAGGCCAATGCCGCGCGCAAGAATCAGAAGACGCAGGAAATCAAAGAAATTAAGATGCGTCCGAACATCGATGATCATGATTATGATGTGAAGATGCGCGCCATCCACAAATTCATCGGCGAAGGCGACAAGGTGAAGGTCACGCTGCGGTTCCGCGGTCGTGAGCTTGCCCATGGTCAGCTTGGCATGAAGCTTTTGGAACGGGTGCAACAAGACACCGCCGAAGACGCGAAGGTCGAGCAATATCCGCGCATGGAAGGCCGACAGATGTTGATGGTGATCAGCCCCAAGTGAGGGGCTGATCGCGTCGGCCAGAATGGTTCGATGATTCGCGACAAAGCACAGCTGTTTGGCAATTAAGCCGCCCTGCCGGATCATGGCGCACAAAACCCTGCAACGCAAAACTGTGCAATTTATTAAAAAAGCGTTGCCAATTTGCAACGCTTTTGCACGCTCTTCGCAATTGCAACATTTATGACTCGATTGTCACACAGACGCCATATATCGGGGCAAGAGGGAGCGCAGCATGCGGGCGTCGACGCTCGAGTCCCGCGCTCATCAACCGTTCAGGGGTTTTTTCGATGAAGACACAATTTCAATTTGGCGTTGCCTTTGCCGCGCTCATGGTTCCTGCAGCTGCCTTTGCTCAATCCACCGGTTCAATCGAAGTCGAAGAAGAGATTGTTGTTACCGCAACGCGCTCAACGAGCGGTGTCGGCGGCGTCGTTTCTCCTGACGCGACCAAGCCTCGCGCGGTTCTCACAGAAGAGCTGATCGGCCGCCAAGGCGCTGGCCAATCGATTTTGAACACGATCAACCAGGTTCCTGGTGTAAACTTCACCAACTCGGATGCTTATGGTTCATCAGGCGGAAACTTGCGTATTCGTGGCTTTGACGGCAACCGCATTTCGCTCACTTTCGATGGCTTCCCATTGAACGACACTGGCAACTACGCGATCTTTTCCAACCAGCAGCTTGATCCAGAACTGATCTACTCAGTCAACGTCAACCTCGGCACAACCGACGTCGACAGCCCCACGGCTTCTGCTGCAGGCGGCACTGTCAACTATCTGACGCGCACGCCCGGCAATGACATTGGCGGCACATTGGTCGCCTCTTATGGCGAAGATAATTATCACCGCGTGTTCGGCATGATCGATACCGGCGAAATCACCAGCTTCGGCACGAAAATGTTCTTCGCAGCCTCAACCGCACGCAACGACAAGTTCAAAGGCCCGGGCGAAATCTACAAGCAACAATATAATGCGCGTATTTATCAGCCGTTCGGTGAAAATGGCGACTTCCTCTCGCTTTCTGGCCACTATAACCAGAACCGCAATAACTTTTATCGCAACCCCACCATTGCAGACTTGCGGACATTGACGGGTCGTCCAAACATGGTCGACGTTGATGGTTTCAGCAAAGCTCAGCAAGCGGCGATTTTTGGCTTCGACAATGATGCGGTTTGTGTCCGCCCAACGCCAGTTGCGGGAGTCGCTCAGAACGAAGGCGCAGGCGCATCTGCCGCTTGCAACAATTATTTCGGCCTTCGTATCAACCCGTCAAACACGGGCAACGCTCGCTTCAATTCGCGCTTCACCTTTGCCGACAATCTGAAGTTCACGATGGATGCATCGTTTCAGTATGTATTGGCAAACGGCGGCGGCACGACAACTCGTCGCGAGAATGACGCGACATTTCGTGGTTCATCTGCGACATCACTTGGTGTTGATCTGAATGGCGATGGTGACGTGTTGGATACCGTTCGTTTTTACACGCCCAACACCACAAACACTCGGCGTTTGACCGTCATTTCGTCGCTGATCTGGGACCTTACCGACGAGCATCGCTTCCGTCTGGCCTATACTTATGATCGCGGTCGTCATCGCCAAACTGGCGAATGGGGCTTTTTGGGCCCAGATGGTCGTCCAGAAAATGTATTCGGGGGACGCAACGGCCGCCCCGTTCTTGCAGCAGATGGCGCATTGCTCCGCCAACGTGACCGTCTTTCGATTGCTTTGTTGAACCAAATTTCTGGTCAATATATCGGCAAATTCTTCGAAGACCGTCTCCGGATCGAAGCTGGCGTGCGGATGCCTTTCTTCAAGCGCGATCTTAACAATTTCTGCAACTCACAAGCCGGTGGACAAGGATTTGCAGTTTGCACAACGCAGCCTTTGGGAACAACGCCTGCCGCAAACACAACCTATGTCGTTCCAGCGAATTTTGTTGTCACGCCAACGACGCTTGGAACACCAGTTTATGCTCCGTTCAAAGCGCAGTATAAATATTCGCCTGTGCTGCCGAGCTTGGGCTTGAACTTCAAGATCACTGACGATTTGGCGATGTTCGCTAGCTACGCGAAGGGCTTCTCTTCGCCACGGACGGACAATCTCTATCGTCAGCCCTTCGTGGATGTGGCGCCAGAGACGACCAACACCTTCGATGCAGGCTTGCGCTACACGACCAGCAAAGCCCAAATTCAAGCCACAGCTTGGTATACGAAGTTCAAGAACCGGATCGTGACCTCCTTCGATCAAGACGCTGGCATTTCAGTAGATCGGAACGTTGGCTCAGTTGAAGGCAAAGGCTTTGACATTGGCGTCGCAATCCGTCCGCTCAGCTTCTTCACCTTCCAAGGCAATCTGTCTTATAATGACTCGAAGCTGCAGGATGATCTTCAGGTTGGCGTCTTCACTCCAGCAGGCTCAACGACACCACAGC
The DNA here is from genome assembly GCA_002478575.1 of Sphingomonadales bacterium UBA7473. Taxonomy (GTDB): domain Bacteria; phylum Pseudomonadota; class Alphaproteobacteria; order Sphingomonadales; family Sphingomonadaceae; genus Aquisediminimonas. The sequence goes on from DLOX01000182.1 coordinate 2,743, forward strand.
CTTTGTTCATCCCAACCGCAGGCAAGCGCGTGACCGAAACGCCGGAATGGACAGTCGGTTATCGGGCAGCGGTTGAGTTCGGCCCCGTTCAGGCAGGACTTCAGGTCAAATATGTGTCCGACCGCTTTGCGACCGACCTCAACGACATCAAGTCAGGCAGCTACACAACGGCTGACTTCGATGCGCGCTTGAGCTTCAAGCAATGGGGCTTGGACAAGACTTGGTTGCAGCTGAACGTCTACAACCTGTTTGACCGCTTCTACTTCGGTAACATCGGAACGCAGGTTTCAGGCACGAACAATGTTGGCTTGGTCCGGGTTCCAAATCTGGCGGCTGGCGCAGCCATCCCTGGCGGCGTCAATCCCAACTTCTCCGTTGGTGCACCTCGCACCGTCTCTGCTACATTGCGGATTGGCTTCTAAGCCTTCCCCACCGCAACCAAAGAAAAGCCGCCGTCCCTTTCCCGAGGGGCGGCGGTTTTCTTTTGGGCCGATGGGTGCTTAGTTGATCGCCTTCTTGTAAATGCTGTTGAGCGGATAGCTGAACAGCTTCATCACCATCGGCTCAAAAAACTCCAGCGGCGCCGTGTCATAATCCGGATCAAAGGCTGGGCAGTCATATTTGTTGATGAATTCCTCGCACGCCGCAAAATGTTCGTGGCCGCGGAACTTTTCCCGCATGTCAGGATCAAGGCCGATATGGTGGAAGAAATTCACGCCTTGGAAAATGCCATGATGCTGGGTGATCCAGTGCAGCTCTTCTGAGACGAAAGGCTTGATGATCGCAGCGGCAATATCGGGGTGATTATAGGCACCCAGCGTGTCACCAATATCATGGATCAAGGCCATCACGACATAATCCTCTGGCCGACCGTCACGATGCGCGCGCGTTGCGGTTTGCAGGCAGTGCGTCAGCCGATCAATCGCAAAGCCGCCGAAATCGCCATCAAGCAATTTGAGATGATCGAGCACGCGCTTCCCACCTTGCGGCGAATAGGCCTTGGCGCTTTGCATGATCACCGCCCAATCTTCTTGGGTGCTAAGCGCCATATCGTGAAAGCTGGCGCGCGGGGCATCAACATCGTGCATCTGTCTCTCCATTTTCTATCTCAATTGGGCAAGATCATAAGCCTCTGACCGATTGGCCGCAATCATCTGATATGCTGGTAGAGACATACTCGATTCCGCATCTTGCATTGCAGCAATTCGCCTGCTAACCGCGCCCTCGAAAAGAGCGGGGGCGCGTCCTTCGCTCTTTTGTCATGAAGCTCATACCTGACGCATAAGGACCCAAAACGCGTGGATAATTCCGGCGGCATTCAGGCTAGTCTCAGCGGGCGTTACGCCAAAGCGCTGTTTGAACTGGCCAGTGACAATAAGGCCATCGAATCGGTGGGCCAAAGCCTCGGCGGCTTGTCTGCAGCCTTGGCAGCTTCTCCAGAGCTTGCGGCAATGACCGTCAATCCGCTCCTTTCTCGTGACGCTGGCGGAAAGAGCATTGCTGCAGTTGCTGCATCGATGAAGCTTGATGCGCTCACCACGAAATTCCTTGGCGTGCTGGCCCAGAATCGCCGCTTGGGCGAACTGGCAAACATCATCCGCGCTTTTGAGGCCCTCGCCTCTGCCCATCGCGGCGAAGCAACAGCAGAAGTCACATCAGCGCATCCGCTTGATGCTGCTCAAGTGACGGCGCTTAAAGAAAAGTTGAAGGCCAAGGTCGGTCGCGAGGTTGCGATTGCCCAAAAGGTCGATCCCGCCCTTCTTGGTGGACTGATCGTCAAGATCGGTTCCCAGATGATCGATAGCTCGATCAAAACCCGTTTGAACACACTCGCGACAGCGATGAAAGGCTGAACATGGATATCCGCGCCGCAGAAATCTCGAAGGTCATCAAGGACCAGATCGCCAATTTCGGCACCGAGGCCGAAGTCAGCGAAACCGGCACCGTGCTGTCGGTGGGTGACGGGATCGCCCGCATCCACGGCCTCGACAAGGTGCAGGCCGGCGAGATGGTNNATTTCAAAGGTCATCAAAGACCAAATCGCCAACTTCGGCACAGAGGCTTTAGTCTCTGAAGTCGGTTCGGTTCTGTCCGTTGGTGACGGTATCGCTCGTATCCATGGCTTGGACAATGTGCAGGCCGGTGAAAT
>DLOX01000295.1 GCA_002478575.1 Sphingomonadales bacterium UBA7473
CGCAGCAGCTCCAGCGGGATGGGGGCCGCGCCATAGATGATATATTTCAAGCGGCTATAATCGACTTGCCCACAGCGCGGATGCTGGAGGAGGATATGAAGCGCGGCCGGCACAATGAAGAAGCGGGTGACGCCGCCTGTCTCGACCGCATCAAACAGACCATCGGGCGTGAATTCGGCCAGCACATAGCCCGGTAGACCCGCCGCCAGTGCCATGATGCCAAGGCCCGTGCCGCCGATATGAGCACAAGGCATGGCGACCAGCACCACTTCATCGTCCTCCCATTTTGTATAGGCCATGTCTTCGCGGTTGCTGTTCTTGCGCAGCGCAAAGAGATTCTGGTTGGAAATGGCGACGCCCTTGGGATTGCCAGTTGTACCCGAAGTATAAAGTTGCAGCACAGCATCATGCGGCCCTGACGGATCAAAGGGCGCGCGCGTGGTATCCTCAATCAAAGCGCGGCCTTCGTTTGCGGTGAAGAAACATTCAACATCCGGACATAGCGGCCCAAGCGTCTTTGCCACATCCTCAAAGCCCGGCCCCGTGAAGACCAGCCGCGACTTGGTGTCATTCACAATGAAGGCCCATTCGGGCGGAGCAAGCCGCCAACCAATGGGTGCCATCACGATTCCAGCCCGCGCCGCACCATAGAAGAGCGTGAAATAAAGATCGCTATTCTTGCCAATCCAAGCGATCCGCTCTCCGGGCTTCAAGCCAGCTGCCAGCAAGGCTGTGGCTACGCGCGCAGTGCGGTCTTCCAGATCCCCATAGGTCCAAAAGCGATCTTCCTCGCGCATCGCCAACTGGTTCGGACGATCACCTGCCCAATGGGTCAGAAACTCATCAAAGGTGATCAGATCATCAGCAGTCGCGGCCATTGGCATCCTCCATAGTTACAGGGACTTGCTCCCTTGTCTTTGCACCAGCCATAGCGCATCTGTGGCTCACGCCAAGACGGACATTATACTGGTAAAGTTGAGGAGAGAAACGAATGACCGAGCATCCCATCGCCCATTGGTATCGCTATATGGAAAGCCATGATGTGGCCGGGCTCGATGATATGCTCGCCGATGATGCCGTTTTTGAATCGCCAGTTGTTTTTACTCCGCAACGGGGCAAGCCGATTGTGAAGGCCTATCTCTCTGCCGCTGCACAAGTGCTTGGCGGTTCCGGCTTTACCTATGTCGGCGAATGGCGCGGCGAGAACAGCGCCATCCTTGAATTTGAACAGGAAATGGATGGCATCAAGATCAATGGCATCGATATGATCTGGTGGAATGAGAACGAGAAGATCAGCCGCTTCAAAGTGATGGTGCGGCCCTTGCAGGCAGTGAATATGCTTCACCGCAAGATGGGGGAAATGTTGGAGACGATGAAGAAGGAGTAACTTATCATTCCGGGCCCTTCGGCGAAGCTCAGGAGAGCCTTGACCCGGAATCCATGCCTCAATGCTTCATCCTACTTGCCGTCTGGAAAACGAGGCATGGACCCCGGATCAAGTCCGGGGTGACGTGGAAGTTTCCCCTACTGCAGCGTCACCCGATTATCCCCATCATAACGGCCGAAAAATTGCATCAGTTGAATGATCAATTCCGTCCGCTCAGTCAGAGTATCCGCCTCTAACAAGGCCTGTTTCGCCGCGCTATCAAAGGGCGCGATCTGGGCGATGCCATTAACCAGCGCCTCATCATCCAGCTTGGTCACTGATTCCCAATCGACGGCATAGCCTTGGCGATCCGCATATTTACGGGACTCTTGTTCCAGTGCGGCCCGCATCACGGCTGAGAGATTGGGGTCTTCATCCAGCGGCAGCAGTTCTGCCTCAATCTGGCGGAAAGGCGTTGTCACGTCCAACTCGCGGTTGAAGCGAAAGCGCGCAACACCTTCTAGGATCAAATTATAGCGGCCATCATCCAGCGCTTCGACCTGATCGATCCGCCCGACGCAGCCCATGGAGAAAAGCTCTGGCCGATCCGGATTCGTGTCCGGCTTGGGCTGGATCATTGCGATCCGCCGATCCCGCGCCAGCGCATCGGCCACCAGCGCCCGGTATCGCGGCTCAAAAATATGAAGCGGCAAGCGCAGCCCGGGGAATAGCAAGACGCCGGGCAGCGGGAAGATCGAAAGGCGGGTAAGGGTGGCGGTCGTCATCCGAACAACACAGCTGACAGCCGCCTCCGCGTTGCGGCAACCCACGGGTCTTCAAGGCCAATGGCTTCGAAAATTTTGAGCAATTTGGCCCGCGCTTTGCCCTCTTCCCAAGCGCGGTCGGTCGCGATTATGTGGAGGAGGGAGTCTGCTGCGCCATCACGATCACCGGCTGCCATTTGACCATTGGCCAGCTCAAAGCGCAGCGCATGATTGTCAGGCTCAGCGGCCACCTGCGCGGTCAGGCCAGACAGATCATGCACAGGCTGCACATTTTGCGCGAGCTCCAGCGCCGACAAGGCCTGCGCCATCGCGGGGTCTTTCAACAGCGCTTCGGGCAAGCTCGCCGCCACTTCTGCGGCTGCTTCTGCCTCGCCAGCACCAAGCAGAGACCGGATCAAGCCAGACAAAGCTTGAGGATGGTCTGGATCCATTTCTGCAATTTGTTGGAAAATCCCAATCGCACGCTCAGCATCGCCACTAGCCAACACCTCTTCACCCATTGCGATCAGGGGCTCAATCTCGGCCGCCAAGGATTGCGCTTCGCCTTGCACCGGAAATTGCTTGAGCAATTGATCTAGGGCGCGCGCGATTTGAGGCTCTGTCCGGAATTGCGTCAGGTCAGCGACAATCTGCCCTTGGAATACGGCATAGACGGTGGGGATGGATTGCACGCGGAATTGCGCGGCCAGCATCTTTTGCTCATCAACATTGATCTTGGCCAGCATCACGCCTTGATCGGCATAAGTCTCTGCGACTTTCTCAAGCACAGGCGTCAATTGTTTGCAGGGGCCGCACCATTCGGCCCAGAAATCCAGGATGACGAGCTTCGTCATCGATGGTTCGATCACATCACGCTTGAACGTCTCGATGGCCTCGCGGTCTGCCGCGCTCATCCCCAATGTCGCCACTGCTGCCTCCTTAAGTGCAGCCTCTATGTGGGGAGCAGGGATCGATATGCCAAGCCCTGAATTAGGTATGACAAGTCAATTACAGGCTTGCACTTCCAAAAACCCCCTGCTAACGCGCCGCCTCACCCGATGGAGATGCGGTCCAAACCGCCCATCAAACGCCAGAGCGGGCGTAGCTCAGGGGTAGAGCACAACCTTGCCAAGGTTGGGGTCGAGGGTTCGAATCCCTTCGCCCGCTCCAGTTTT
>DLOX01000137.1:0-285 GCA_002478575.1 Sphingomonadales bacterium UBA7473
GGTTCATCACCTTGGTCCAAGCCGCAGCAAATGCCGCAACAAAGGCACCACCAGCGTCCGCCGTTGCATAAGCTTCAGCCAGCGCCCGAAGCTGCGAATTTGAACCGAAGATCAAGTCCACGCGGGTTCCGGTTCCAACGGTCTCACCCGTCTTGCGGCTCTTTGCCGTGAAGCTGCCATCGGCTTCTTCGGTCCACTTTGCTTCATAGCTGGTCTTCAGCAGATTGACGAAAAAGTCATTGCTGAGGACGCCGACCTTGTCCGTGAACACGCCATGCGCGGCAC
>DLOX01000137.1:384-7703 GCA_002478575.1 Sphingomonadales bacterium UBA7473
AGGCCGCCGACCAAAGCCGTCATTTCTGGCGCTGTGAGTGTTAGCAATTGAGCCTTGTCGACAAGATGCTCTTCCAGCGACACGAGTTGCTGACCGCCGGCATAGTTGCGGAAGCCATCGGCCTTGGGCTCAAGCACCGCAAAGCTATGCGCATCGGTATGCTCTTCGGTTGCGTCCGTGCGGCCGGGTGTGAAGCCAACGGAGATGTCATGCCCCGCATCCTTCGCGGCCTTTTCAACGGCTGCCGTCCCACCAAGGACGATCAAGTCAGCGAGCGAGACTTTCTTGCCGCCAGCGTTGAATTCGGTTTGGATCGCTTCAAGCGCTGCAATCGCTTTGGCCAGTTCGGCAGGCTCATTGACAGCCCAATCCTTTTGCGGTGCCAAACGAATGCGTGCGCCATTGGCACCGCCCCGCTTATCCGATCCACGGAAGGTTGAAGCCGAAGCCCAAGCCGTTGCAACGAGACGCGATACCGAAAGACCCGATCCAAGGATCTTTGCCTTCAGCGCCGCAATGTCAGCTGCGTCGATCAAGGCATGATCAACCGCCGGCACAGGGTCTTGCCAGATGCGAGGCTCAGCAGGCACTTCCTTACCCACGTAACGGGCCATTGGGCCCATATCGCGGTGCGTCAGCTTATACCAAGCTTCAGCAAAGGCTTTGTCCAGCTGCTCCGGATTCTCATAGAAGCGGCGAGCGATTGGTTCATAGATTGGATCGAACCGCAGCGCCAAATCGGCCGTTGTCATCATCGGCGCGTGACGCTTTGCTGGATCTTGCGCGTCAGGGACAATGCCTTGTGCCTCAGGGTTGGATGGCGTCCATTGATGCGCACCAGCGGGGCTCTTGGTCAGGACCCAATCAAATTCGAACAGGCCTTTAAGATATTCATTGTCCCATATGGTTGGCGTCGCCGTCCAAGCACCTTCGATGCCGCTTGTGATCGTTTCATTGCCCTTGCCAGAGCCAAAGGTGCTCAGCCAGCCTTGGCCTTGCGCCGTGATGTCAGCGCCTTCTGGTTCGCGACCAACATGCGAATCTGGGCCAGCGCCATGCGCCTTACCAAAGGCATGACCGCCTGCGACCAAAGCGACGGTCTCTTCGTCATTCATGGCCATCCGCGCGAAAGTCTCGCGAATGTCGCGGCCAGATTTCACTGGGTCTGGATCGCCATTAGGGCCTTGTGGATTGACATAGATGAGGCCCATTTGAACGGCGCCCAAAGGCTCTGCCAATTCGCGATCGCCGCTGTAACGCTCATCGCCCAGCCATTCAGCTTCCGCGCCCCAGTTAATGTCATTTTCTGGTTCCCAAATATCTTCGCGACCGCCGCCGAAGCCCGCCGTCTTAAAGCCCATGGATTCCAGTGCGCAGTTACCTGCGAGGATCATGATATCGGCCCAGCTCAATGCACGGCCATATTTTTCCTTGATCGGCCAAAGCAGCAAACGGGCCTTGTCGAGATTGCCATTGTCTGGCCAGCTGTTGAGCGGCGCAAAGCGCTGCGTGCCGCTGCCTGCACCACCACGGCCATCATGAATGCGATAGGTGCCAGCGCTATGCCAAGCCATGCGGATGAAGAGCGGACCATAATGACCATAGTCAGCAGGCCACCACTCTTGCGAGTCGGTCATCAGCGCAAAGATGTCGGCTTTAACCGCATCGAGATCGAGCTTCGCAAACTCAGCAGCATAGTTGAACCCGTCACCCATTGGATTGCCCGCAGGCGGATTTTGATGAAGAACCGCAAGGTTTAGCATGTTGGGCCACCAAAGCTCATTGGACATGCCCCACACCATCGCGGTGCGGCTCGTCTTATTGTGCACGGGGCATTTGCTCATATCGTTCACGGATCGTCTCCTATCGGTCAAAGGGATGATGCCCGCATATGACCTCCCCCCATGACGGTAAAGTGACTTATGCCGGTCTCAGTGATCGGATATTTGATAATTGCCAGTGAAACTATGTGGCCCTTCGGCCCGGTCATGGTCCGCCTCGATAGGTCGGCCCGTGATTGGTCGGGACGACAGGATTCGAACCTGCGACCCCCACACCCCCAGTGTGATGCGCTACCAGGCTGCGCTACGTCCCGACCGAGAGGCGGGCATTAGGCTCGCGATGCAGCCTTGGCAAGGCCTGATCGGCTCACAGGTTGCCGCCGCGCATTGAACATGTTACGCGCCCGCCCCACATGTTGGTCTCCAAACCGACGCTATCCTTCAATCTGTGAGTGTTTCCATGTCAGACAGCATCTTCATCGGCCTGATCGCAGCAGCCGCACCTTCGCCAAGCGGCGCAGGCGCGTTTTTCGCGAGCGGCATTTTGCCGATGATCCTTATCTTCATCATCTTCTGGTTCCTCCTCATTCGCCCCCAGCAAAAGCAAATGAAGGATCACCGTGCAAAGGTCGCTGCGGTCAAAAAAGGCGATAGCGTCGTCACCGGCGGCGGATTGATCGGAAAAGTAACAAAGGTTGAAGCAGACACTTTGGAAGTGGAAATTGCAGCCGGTATCAAGGTAAAGGTGGTGAAAGCCACTTTGAGCGACGTAAATCCGCTCGCCCCTGCCAAACCAGCCAATGATTGAATCCTAAACCATGCTTGATTTCCCCGCCTGGAAGAAATGGCTCGTCATCGCGTTGACCGTCACGGGCATTTTCATGGCCCTGCCAAGCCTCCTTCCGCCTTCGATGACGGAATGGATGCCCGAACGGTATCGCGACACGAAGATTAGCCTTGGGCTTGATCTGGCTGGCGGGTCGGAATTGCTGCTTGAAGCGCAAACGCAGGATGTCGCCAAAATCCGCATGGACCGGATGGAAGAGGCTGTGCGCACCGATATGCGTCGTGGTGAGCCACGCATTGAGGTGGGGGACATTTCAACCGCTGATGGCGTGCTGTCTTTCATGCCGCGCAATCCTGCCGATGTGGACCGCGCGCGGGAGCGGGTTTATAATTTGACTGCAGGCATCGGCGTGACGGGCCAACGCGATTGGAATGTCGAAATTCGCGACAGCACCCGGATCGTGATGGTGCCGACTGACGCCGGACTTCAGGATGAAATCAACAAGGCGATGGAAACGGCGCGCGATGTGGTCCGCCGTCGGATCGATCCTGAAGGCACGCGCGAAGTATCCGTCACTCGCCAAGGCTCCAACCGGATACAGGTGCAGGTGCCTGGCCTCAAGGATCCTGAAGGCCTGAAGGCTTTGCTCGGCAAGACCGCTAAGCTTGAATTGAAGCTGGTCGATGAAACCGCTGATCCCGAGCAATTGGCGCAGGGCATCGCGCCTGCGGGAAGTCAAATCTTGCCCTATCCTGACAATCCGTCAGGCGTGCCGGTGATCGCGGTGAAGCGCCGGGTGATGGTGTCTGGTGACGAGTTGAATGACGCAAGCCAAGGCTTTGACCAGCAGACCAATGCGCCGGTCGTCAATATTCGCTTCAACAGCCAAGGCGGCAAGAAGTTTGGCAAGGCCACGACCGAGAATGTCAACAAGCCCTTTGCGATCATCCTCGACAATGTGGTGATTTCAGCGCCCAACATCAACGAGCCGATCTTGGGCGGGCAAGCGCAAATTGCTGGCAATTTCACCGTCGAAACAGCCAATGATCTGGCGGTCTCGCTTCGGTCTGGCAAACTGCCCGTTGCGTTGAAGGTGGCGGATGAACGCTCCGTCGGGCCTGATCTCGGCAAGGAAAGCATTGATAGTGGCATCAAGGCCGGGATCGCAGCGTCATTGGCGCTGATCGTCTATATGCTGTTCACCTATATGCGTTTTGGCGTTTACACGATGATTGCGCTTGTGGTGAATGCGCTTTTGATCCTTGGCCTGATGGGCATTTTCAATGGCACCTTGACGCTTCCCGGCATCGCGGGCTTCGTTTTGACCATTGGTGCCGCGGTTGACGCCAACGTGCTGATCAATGAACGAATACGCGAAGAAATAGCGCGAGGGCGGCAAACCATAGCGGCCGTCGAATTTGGCTATAAAGAAGCCTCCAGCGCGATTTTTGACGCGAATATCACCAATGTGATTTCGGCCATCATCATGTTCTGGTTCGGCTCTGGGCCAATTCGCGGCTTTGCCGTTGTCTTGACGCTGGGGATCATCACCTCTGTGTTCACAGGCGTTACGCTGACCCGTTTGATGGTTTCCAACTATCTTGAAAAATCGCGTCCGCGCGAACTCATCATCTGACAAAGGCTGCCCTATGCGCCCGCTTAAACTCGTTCCTGACAATACCAATATTGATTTCCTGCGCTGGCGCTGGGTCGCCTTGGCCATGTCGATCTTCTTGCTCGTCGGATCAGTTGCGCTGACGGCAACGCGCGGCCTCAATTGGGGTGCTGACTTCTCTGGCGGTCAATCGATGCGAGTGAGCTTTGCGCAGGCGACGAGCGCGGAACTGGTCCGCGACAAAATTGATGCGCTGGGCATTCCAGATGTTTCCATTCAGGAATCGGGCAATGGCCGCGAAGCGACGATCCGTATTCCTCTGGCGGGCGCCAACACAAACCCCATCGGGCAGTGCTTTGGCTCTAACCCGCTTGCTTCCAATGAGAAGGATGTGGGTGCGGCCAACGCCACTGCATCCAAAGTGCGGGCTGAAATCCTGAAATCCTTCCCCGGTTCCACAATCGGGTCGGTGGAATCGGTATCGGGCAAGGTGTCATGCGAATTGTTCAGCTCAGGCAGCGTGGCCTTGAGCCTTGCGATCCTCGCCATTGCGCTGTTCATCTGGTTCCGCTTCGAATGGCAATTTGGCATCGGGGCGCTGGTCACTTTGTTCCACGACGTGGTTTTGACCTTCGGCTTTTTCGCGCTGACCCAGCTGCAGTTTGACCTTGGCATTGTTGCCGCCGTTCTCACCATCACCGGCTATTCGCTTCAGGATACGATTGTGGTCTATGACCGTGTTCGAGAGAATATGCGCAAATATCGCAAGATGGAGATGGGTTCCCTCATGAACCTGTCGCTCAACGAGACGCTCTCTCGCACCGTAACGACCTCCTTGTCGCTGATGCTGACGCTTGGCATTTTGCTCGCGATGGGCCCAGATGTGATCTTCGGCTTTACGGCCGTCATGCTGCTTGGGATTTTCATCGGGACCTTCTCGTCGCTATACATCTCCGTTCCAGCTCTACTCTGGCTGAAAGCAACGCCAGAGGCCTTCATGGTTCAGGAAATGGCGGCAGCGGAAAAGGGTGCGGCGAAGGTTCAGACCGAAGGCTTTTTGGATCGGTAACTCATGCAGTCACCCCGGACTTGATCCGGGTGTGGATTCACATTTGAAGTGCAACGGGTTGAAGATTTCGGCTGGTGTTCTGAAGCCGAGGCATTTTCTGGGTGTGTTGTTGTAGTTGGCGATGATGGCGTTGAGGCGCTTGGCTGGCAAGGTTGCGAGGTCGGTTTTTCTGGGCAATGCGCGTCTGAGGCGTCCGATGGCATTTTCTATGCTGCCTTTTTGCCATGGCGCACGGGGATCGCAGAAGTAGGTCTGGACGCCGACCTGGCTGGCGATGCGCTGGTGCCTTGAGAACTCGGTTCCGTTATCGAAGGTGATGGATTGGCGCAGTTCTGGAGCGAAGGGTTCGAGCATCTGCGCGAGACTGTCGGCGATGGGATCGGCCTTGAGGTTTGGCTGTGCGAAGGCAAAGGTGATCCGTGAGTGTCGTTCATGAGCGACGAGGATGCCGGGCCCGGGTGTCCGGAAGAGCATGCAGTCAGCTTCCCAGTGGCCGGGCGTCTGACGGGCGTCGATGTAGGCAGGGCGGTTGTGGATCGAACATTTTCCGCTGGTTCTGGGCCATCCGCCTTTGGTGCGCCAACCCCGTTTGATCTTGGCACGCGGTAGATAGAGACGCCACTTGGTATCGTTGGTGCGCTTCAGTTGGGCATAAACGAAGCGGTAGATGGTTTCATGGCTGATGACCTTGCGGCCTTCGTCATGAGCAAGCCGACCTGCAATTTGCTCAGGCGACCAGCCTGCGCCGAGACGATCAAGGACAGTGTCGCGCAAGCCATCATCCCGTTCGAGCCGGGAGCCAGACCATCGGCGCGCCGAGGTCTGCGCCTGCGCATAGGCCGGTCGGTATCCGATTGTGTTGCCGCTATTGCGCTTCAACTCACGAGCGATTGTCGACGGCTGGCGATCCAGAGCTGCAGCGATTTGCCGGATCGATTGCCCGGCTTCATGAAGCCGGGCAATCGAACAGCGCTCCTCAAGCGAAAGCTGGGTGTATCTTGACATGGCAGCACCTGTTGTAGGTGTTGCACTTCGTTTGTGAACTCAGAGGGGTCCATGCCTCATTGCTTGATCCTGCGCACTGTCTGGAAATCGAGGCATGGATTCCGGGTCAAGCCCGGAATGACGGATGCCTTGCTACTCCTCATCCTCCACCTTGGCCAATCCATCCCCTTGGTTGGGCACAGGCACGGAAGGCAGCTTCCCGCCACTGCACGCGTAGAACATCGCGGCTTCGGTCAATGATCCCGGCGTGACGGCCTCATATTTGAAGTCAAGGTCAGCTGCCTTCCAATCATGCAGCTTCGTTCCGTTGGCGCGATATCGTTGATAGCTGAGCAAATTGATCGTCCGCGCTTTGCAATTGAAGCTATAGAGCGCTTTTTCGGTCCGTGCGGGGTCTCTCCGAACGCCGCTGAGATCATAAGAGGCCATGATCTGCACCGCTTCGAAATTGCGCATGCCACGCACCGGCGGGCTGACTTTCAATGTGTCGCGGTCCACAAAAATCTGCGCGCCACGCGCGTTAAACCCCAAGCTTTGAATATTCTCGGCATGGGCCGTGCCGATTGTCGATGCAAGCAGCGAGAGAGCGAAAGCAGCTTTCCCCATCGCGCATCAATCCATCGATGGCCCAAGCGAGGGATCAAGATCGCGAGGGCGGACGAAACGCAGCAAAGTCCCGCTGCCTTCCTTCACATCCGCCCAGCTGTCGACCGGCAAGCTGATTTGCGCGATTGAGGCGGTGGGGAATTTCTCCTCCATTTCCTCGCGGAGCGCATTGGTGCGATCTTCCGGGGTCAACATCAGGGAGAGTTCTTCGCATCCCGGATTATGGCCGCACATCAACAGATGATCGCCGTCTTCCTCAATATCATGCAGGAAATCGAGCAACGAAGAACCGGAGGCGAGATAGATGCGCTTATCCCAATTGGGGTGCAAAATCTCTCCATAGCCTTCCCAGAAACAATCGAGCGTTTCGACGCAGCGGACAGCAGGCGAGCAATAGACCGCATCGAAGGGCGCCAATTCCCGCTTGGCAAACGTGCCCATTAATTTGGAGCCAGC
>DLOX01000137.1:7764-8268 GCA_002478575.1 Sphingomonadales bacterium UBA7473
AGCCACGTATCCCCCGCTCACTGATCGGACGATCAAAATCGCGAGAGACGGGCGCATCCCAGCCGGATTTGCCATGGCGGAAAATGGTGAGCGTTTTCATGGGGTCAGATGGTGCCGCATTTGCGCGTTCTTGGGAAGGGGCGATTGCAAGGCTTTTACCCGCAACACCGCTTCATCCAATGTGACACGGCTCACAGGCGTGCCCGGCGGAAAAGCCGTCAACAACCGGGAAGGCATGGCCGCCGACAGCATCACAAAAACCCCACGGTCATCGGCCCGGCGAATGAGGCGACCAAAAGCCTGTGCCAGCCGCGCCCGGATCAATCGATCATCATAGGCTGAGCCCCCGCCCGCTGCTTTTCGCGCCGCATGAAGCACAGTGGGTTTCGGCCAAGGCACACCTTCCATAATGACTTGTCGAAGGGAATGGCCGGGCACGTCTACCCCATCGCGCAAGGCATCCGTACCAAGCAGGCTTGAGCGCGGATCATCGCGGAAGATATC
>DLOX01000137.1:8315-8934 GCA_002478575.1 Sphingomonadales bacterium UBA7473
CGGAAGATATCGACCAAGGTGCCGGTATCAATAGGATCAACATGCTGAGCATAAAGCGGCAAGCCATCGCGAGCGAGCGCATCGGCAAGCCTTGCATGGACGCTCCGCAAGCGCCGGATCGCAGTGAAAAGCCCCAGCGTCCCGCCTTCGCTTGCAGCAATCAGCCGAGCATAGGCATTGGCCAGCTGAGGCACATCTCCGCGTTTAATGTCGGTCACGATCAGCACTTCGGCTTGGGTCGCATAGTCGAACGGGCTCGCCGCCTCAAAATGCTCAACCGGCGCTTCGATGTGCAAGGCCCCGGTCTTCGCATCGGCGACATCCCAGCCCTCGCCTCCCCGCAGTGTGGCCGATGTGATCAGCACGCCATGGGCTGGTTTCAGCACCGTCGCGGCAAAGGGCCGGGTTGGATCAAGCCAATGGCGGCGGAAGCCAATATCCACTTCGCGCCCCTCGATCCGGTCCACGGCCAACCAATCGACAAAATCCGGATCATTCGGCCCGCCCAATCGAGAAAGCAGCGAAAGCCACGCTGTGAGCGTATCAATACGCCAGCTAAGACTCGCCAGCGCCCCTTCGATCCGGCCCTTGGCCGGGCCATCGAGCCAGTCCGGCGCTT
>DLOX01000137.1:8978-10077 GCA_002478575.1 Sphingomonadales bacterium UBA7473
ACACAGTCCGGCGCTTCTTCCATCACAGCTTCCAACCGCCGACCGAGGACCACCAAGGGCCGCAATATGCCATCCAAGGCCTTCATCGCGGGCTCGACTGCGGTGATCAGGGGACCGTCCAGCTCAGCAGCCTCCGTCTCCATGCCATAGCCCGCATCTTGGCCCGCATCCCGAGCGAAGACAGCGCCGCGCACGTGAGCAAACAAAGCCTCTATCGCCCCGAAGGGTGCCCCCTCCCCGATCCTTTGGAGCCAGCCATCAGAGGGAAGTGCCGACGCCGCATGGGCCGCTGCATTGATCGCCCCCGCCCCTTCCGTGTCATAGCTCGCAACATCGGCCAGTCGCGCTGCCAAGCCCCGCCGACGACCGCGCGATTTACCTTCCGGACCAATGATCCAGCGGCGAAGCTCTATCGCCTCTTGGCCCGTCAACGCCGCTGCAAACATGCTGTCTGCTGCATCGAGCAAATGATGGCCTTCATCAAAAATCAACCGGGTGGGCGCTGTGCCTTGTTCCCGGCCCCGCGCGGCATTGACCATCACCAGCGCATGATTGGCGATGACAAGCTGCGCATCGGCACTAGCGCGAGAGGCGCGTTCGATGAAGCACTTGCGATAATGCGGGCACCCAGCATAGACGCATTCGCCGCGCCTGTCCGTCAGCGCAGTTGATCCATTGCGGCGGAACAGCGTGGGCAACCATCCGGGCAAGTCGCCTCCGACCATATCGCCATCGCGGGTATAAGCCGCCCATCGCGCGACAAGTTGCGCCAAGACCGCAGCTCTCCCCGCAAAGCCGCCTTGCAAGGCATCTTCCAGATTCAGCAGGCAGAGATAATTTTCCCGGCCCTTACGGATGACGACCTTGCCCGCTTTGGCGGCACCATAGAGTTTGGATGATTCCTCATCGAGCTGGCGCTGGAGGGCCTTGGTGTAAGTGGAGATCCACACCGCACCGTCCGCCGCCTCAGCCCAAAGCGAGGCCGGAGCGAGATATCCCAAGGTCTTCCCAATGCCCGTGCCCGCTTCCGCCAGCATCAGCCGAGGCTGATCCCGAGCGATACGCGGCGCAAAGACGCTGGCGGCGGCTTGGGCATAGC
>DLOX01000137.1:10116-16373 GCA_002478575.1 Sphingomonadales bacterium UBA7473
GGCCCGCTGACCCGGACGCGCCTCTGCGCCTGATCCAGTGAGCATATCGAGCCGGTCCGCGGCAGCCTCAGGCGCGATGGAGACAGGCTTTGGCGCGGGGCGCGCGGCTTTCTCTTCCCATTCAGGAAGCTTGGAGAAGAGCCAGCGCTCATCCTCTTTGGGCCGTTCAATCAGCGGCTCAAGGATCGCAGACCAAGACCAGCGCAGCCGCCCCAGGGCTTGGGCAGAGGCCCAAGCGCCACCTCTTTCGGCCCATTCTTTGGTTCCAACCCGCTCCAAAAGCACCGCCACCGCATCCCGAAGCAAAGCCGCAGCCTGCGCCTCCTCCCCCGGCACGGGCAGCCCACAGACGGAGGCCAAACCCTTGATCGTCGGCACCATGAATTGCGCAGGATGGAGGAAGGCAAAAAGCTCAAGCACATCCAGCCCAGACAATTCCGGATAGCCCAGCCGCTGCGCCACCAAAGGCGCGTTGAGCATGATCATCGGCGTCTCCGCCGCCCGCGAAATCGCCTCCCCTCGGCCCACACCGCGCACACCGCGATCATCGGCAATCCAAATGCCACCATGGCTGGCATGAAGCGCGGGGTAAATCATGGAATAGGGAGTAGCACGAAAGGCGAACGGGTCTAGGGGTTTTTAGCAACGCCTGGGCTGCGATCCCTCAGGCTCCGAGAGAGACGCTGCCCCAAAACCCACGCATTTCTGCCGAAGGTAACAGTGAAGTCTCACTGTAGGGGGCAGTCCGCTATGTCAGCACAACTGTCGTCCCGGACCCCGATCCGGGACCCATGCCTCACTATCCGCGACGCGCTCGACATACCCAGCTTGTCTCAAACGGTGAGGCATGGACTCCGGGTCGAGGCTCTCCTGAGCTTTGACGAAGGGCCCGGAGTGACAAATATGATTCACATTTCCAACGATGCGCTTTCGGGCGCGTCCAAAAAACCCCGGGTTTCTGCCGAACTTCACAGTGAAAACGGAGGTTATGAAGAGCATGACAGAAGGCAACCAAAGGTGCGCGAAGGCGCTTGGCGACGGGGAAGTGGCAAACGAAAGCTCCATTGGAACAATAGAACATAAATAGGTCAAAATGTCAAGAAAATGGCAATATAGTCAAAGATAGGGAAGTCCTCTCCGTCAGGCTGATCAGGCCATTATAATCCTCTTCTTGGTGCCTTGGTGTCTTGGTGTCTTGGTGTCTTGGTGCGAGTTGAACTGATCCATCACGTCGATCATTCTGAATCAGAATTTTGGCTCGCACCAAGACACAAAGACGCCAAGCGAGCTGTCCTGACCATCGGAGGTTGATCCCAAACTGGCGTTCCCCGGGGCGACGTGGTGGGAGGCACCTCTTTACACCCCCTTAACCATATACCCCAACCAACCATTCTTCCTCTTCGCTTAAACTATCGCCAGATGGGGCTAAGTCCGACCACTTTACTCCGCCTGTTTTTGGCGGTGCTTGCGGGATTCGCGGGGACGTCGGCCTATGCCCAAACGACAACCGGCACAGTGCGCGTATCTGTGGCGACCTCAACCACACTTTCCAAAACAGGTGATCTTCACTTTGGCAGCGTCACGCCTTCCGGCACGGCTGGGACTGTCACCGTTTCCCCAGCTGGCGTCAGAACCTCAAATGGCGGAGTGATCCTCGCCGGCGGATCGCCAACGGCAGCCTCCTTTTCAGGCCAAGGCAGCCGCAACCAGCAAATCCGCATCACATTCGATGTCTTGGGCGCATCGCTAAACCGCACAATCGGCGGGGCGTCGATGACCGCCAATAACTTCATTGCCCAAGGCCTGTTGGCAAACGGCTTAGCCCCGCTTGGTTCAAGTGGCACAGGGCAGCGTTTCCGGATTGCTGCAACCAGCGGAGCCTTTTCCTTCACCGTTGGCGCGCGGTTGAATGTTGCTGCAAATCAAGCGCCGGGTGCTTACGTTGGCACATTCGATGTGACGGTGGATTTTCAGTAGGGGCTAACTCGGCACCCTAGATTTCAAATCCCGCTGCGTTGCTGCGCTTCCAACAAGAGCCGATGCACTTTGGCCACATCCGGAATGGCCTGAAGATCAAAAGTCTCGGTCACCTTGTCACCATCGCTGTCTCGGCGGACGCCCGTTACGATTGAGATATTGCCCCATCCACTCTTTTTCTCATGGCAGCTGATTGTGCCTGAGGTTTGAATGGGAATGGACTTTACCTCCCGCGTCTTGCCGCCGACCAATGTAATGATCCGGCGGTTTGTCACCGCATGGACCGTCGAGCGTGCATCGCGAGCCGCTTTGATCGGTTGCCACAGCATCCAACAGCCCGCAGCGATGAAGGGCGTGCCCCAAAGCGGGCCGATCCAGCCCCACCATCTCGCGCTTTCCATGTCAGAACTGAATGTTGACAGATAAACCGCCAAGGCAATGCCCGTCCAACCCAAGGAAAAGGCGGTCCAAGGAATGGCGAATATCCAGAGGAAATAGCCACTTCGCATCAGGCGCGGATCAGGCTGCCCCTGCCAAGATATGGTCTCACCCGCCATCAGTTCACGGCGAAGCTCTGCATCCAGCTGAAGCGCTAGGGGCAATTGCATGTTGGTCATCGTGGTGCCCTCTTAGCAAAACACTATCGAGAAACTCTTAATGACACGGGCTTGCCTTGGCCGCACAGCCCGCTTAGCGACGGTGCATTATGACAAATGATCTCCGCACCGCCGCCCTTTCCTCCAAAGCTTGGCCTTTTGAGGAGGCGCGCAAATTGTTGAAGCGCACGAATGGCGACAAAGCTGTGATCTTTGAATGCGGCTATGGCCCTTCGGGACTGCCGCATATTGGCACCTTCAATGAGGTTTTGCGGACGACGATGGTGCGCCATGCGTTTCAGTCTATGTCCGATGCGCCGACGCGGCTTATTGAATTTTCAGACGATATGGATGGCCTGCGCAAAGTGCCGGACAATGTTCCCAACCAAGCGGTGCTGGCAGAGCATTTGGGCAAGCCGCTCTCTCGCATTCCCGATCCGTTTGAGAAATATGAGAGTTTCGCCGCGCATAATAATGCGATGCTCCGCGAGTTTTTGGATCGCTTTGGCTTTGACTATGAATTTATCTCTTCATCCAGCCAATATGAAAGCGGGGCCTTTGATGAGGCGCTGAAAAATGTGCTGCGCCAATATCAGGGCATTATGGACATCATGATCCCGACGCTGCGGAAGGAACGCGCCGCGACATACTCGCCCGTCCTCCCGATCAGCGAGAAGAGCGGGATTGTGCTTCAAGTCCCCATCGAAGTTGTGGATGCCGAGGCTGGCCTGATCGCTTTTGACGATGAGGGCGAACGCGTCACGCAGTCGATCCTTGGGGGCAAATCAAAGCTGCAATGGAAAGTCGATTGGGCGATGCGCTGGGTTGCGCTTGGCGTTGACTATGAAATGTATGGCAAGGATCTGACCGATAGCGGCACTCAATCCGGCAAGATTGCGCAAGTGCTTGGCGGGCGTAAGCCCGAAGGGCTGATCTATGAGATGTTCCTGGATGAAAAGGGTGAGAAAATCTCCAAGAGCAAGGGCAATGGCCTCTCTCTTGAGGATTGGCTGACCTATGGCACGGAGGATAGCGTTGCTTTCTACGCCTATCGCGAACCCAAGAGCGCAAAGCAGCTTCATCGCGGGATCATTCCAAACACGGTCGATGAATATTATAAGTTCCGTGCGAGCTGGCATGAGCAAGCGGTTGACAAGCGGCTCGGCAATCCAGTGCATCATATCCATAATGGCGTGGTGCCGGATTATACGCCGCCAGTGAGCTTTGGCTTGCTCCTCAATCTCGTCAGCTTGCCGGGCCTTGGTGACAGGCGCATCGTGTGGGATTTCTTGCAGAAATATGCGCCGGGCACGTCTGCCGAAAGCGATCCAGAACTGGATATGATGGTGGAGCTTGCGGTCAACTATGCCCGCGACGTGGTGACGCCAACGCTTAGCCGTCGGAAGCCGGAAGGGGTGGAAGGTGCAGCACTTCAGCGGCTGGATGCTGATCTGGCTGCGCTTCCCGCTGACGCCAGTGCGGAAGATATTCAGAATATCGTCTATGCCATTGGCAAAGACGGCGGGTTCGAAAATCTCCGCGACTGGTTCAAGGCGCTATATGAAACGCTCTTGGGTTCCAGCACCGGCCCGCGCATGGGGAGCTTCATCGCGCTGTATGGTATTGAGAATAGTCGCAAGCTGATTGCGGAGGCTTTGGTATGAACGGATATCATCTCGCCCAAATCAATGTCGGTCGCTTCCTTCATCCGCGTGAAGATGCGGCCAATGATGGCTTTATGGACGCGATTGATCCAGTGAATGCCATCGCGGACGATACGCCTGGCTTCATCTGGCGCTTGGTCGGTGATGGTAATGATGCCACGGATTTGGTGCCTGATGAGGCTGATCCCCAACTCCTGCTCAACATGTCGGTTTGGACAGACCTGACGGCACTTGCGGGCTTTGTTTATCGCCAGCCCGATCACCTCGCCATCATGCGCCGCCGCAAGGAGTGGTTTGAGCATATGGAGGTCTTCATGGCGCTGTGGTGGGTGCCCATTGGCCATATCCCCAGCGTCGCCGAAGGGATGGAGCGGCTGGCGCTGCTCAAAGCCAATGGCCCAACGGCAGAAGCCTTCACTTTCCGGACGCCTTTTGACGCACCGGATTGAACGCCTGCCAATCCTGTTTTGGATGAATGTGCCTAAATCTGGCAGAGCCTGTAACTTGGCAAGGAGTTCCAACGAACCGCGATAGAGCCTTAGGAAATCCGCGCCTTGCAGTCACAAGATCAGACCCTCGCCCGTTTGATGGCCTTGGCGCAAGATGGCGATGCGGTTGCCTATCGCACTGTTCTTGAGGAAAGTCGCCGCTGGCTGCTCCGCTATTTTTCGAGGCGGATTGCGCCATCAGGCATTGATGACCTTGTCCAAGACACGTTGATTTCAATCCACGCCAAGCGGGCGAGCTATGATCCTGCCCGGCCCTTTCTCCCCTGGCTTGGCGCCATTGCGCGCTATCGTTGGGTGGATCAGCTGCGGCGCGTCTATCGCCAAGACGAAACAGAGCTTGAGGATGTGCACGGCGTGGAGCCGGAAGATGAAGCCATCATGGCCCGCATCAGCATCGATCGCATGTTGGCGGTTCTCCCCGACGGCCAAGCAGCGGCGATACGATTGGTGAAGATTGATGGCCTCTCCATTGCAGAAGCCGCTGCCGCCAGTGGCCAATCCGAAGCCTTGATCAAAGTGAATATCCATCGCGGACTGAAGAAATTGTCCGCTTCGATTGAAAGTGCGTGATATGAATAAGCCCAGCATCGATGATCTTGTGGCTGACCTGCAGCCGGTCAAACGGCTTTCTGCACGCGGGGGTGTATCGCTCACCGGCGTTGCACTTGGCGTGGCCATCCTATGCGTTGCTTCCGTCTGGGGCCTTCGCGCGGACCTCATGATTGGCGATCCGCCGGGGATTGTGATGATCCGCGGGGGGAGCTTGCTCTTGCTCGGATGCGCGGCCTTGATCGCGGTCATTGGCATTGCGCGACCCGCCGTTGGTCAGGTCAATTCGGGCTGGAAATGGGCCTTGGCCGGGGCAGCGCTCTTCCCGATCGCGAGCCTCACCTTGATGATGAAAGAAGGGGCGCTGCCTATGGCCGCCCTCACCGCCTCAAGCGCCCCATGGTGCCTTGCGATTAGCGGGATGAGCGCGCTGTTGATCGGATCGGTTCTGACGGCTTGGCTCCGCAAAGGTGCGCCAACCGTTTTGCCGCAAGCGGGCTGGCTGGTGGGGCTGACGGCGGGGACCTTCGGCACCTTTGCCTATAGCCTCCACTGCCCCAGCGATACGGTACATTATATTGGCATCTGGTACACGCTTGCTGTCGCAGCATGCGCCGGATTGGGGCGCTTGCTCGTGCCGCCCCTTATCCGTTGGTAATCTGATCTAGAACAAAGTGGAACAAACCCAGCTTATTGCACGGCGGGTTTTGCTGAGGCATTTTGCCCCCTCAACGCGGAGGCAATGAAATGGCGAAACGGAAATCGGCAATGGATCATCTGACCAATGGTCGAGCCCCTCATATCGTTCATATGATTCCGCCCGGTGCGCCAGGATATCGAGAGGCGGAGGGTGGATCGATGGTCATATCCAGCCCCGCTGAGGTCGATGCGCTGGTCCGCACCTTGAAGAAAGGTGAAGTCATAACGTTGGGCGAGTTGCGCGCCGCAATTGCGCGCAGACA
>DLOX01000284.1 GCA_002478575.1 Sphingomonadales bacterium UBA7473
AAATCGAGGCATGGATTCCGGGTCAAGCCCGGAATGACGCGGAGGGGGTCACTTCCCCCTCACCCCTTAGGCCGCAGCTCATCCCCCGTCAGGCGCACCACATGCAGCACATTGGTCGATCCTGCCGTTCCAAAGGGCACACCGGCGATGATGATGATGCGGTCTCCGCCCTTCGCCAGATTATGGCGGAGCGCCATGCGCTTGGCTTTGTCGATCATCTCTTCGAAGGATGCGACGTCGCGGGTTTTGACGGCGTGAGTGCCCCAGAGCAGGCCAAGCTGCCGAGCGGTCTCCTGCTTGGGCGTGAGCACAAGGATCGGTACCGAGGGCCGTTCCCGCGACACACGCCGCGCGGTTGAGCCGGAGAAGGTGAAGCAGATGATCGCTTTCGCCGACACGGTGTTGGCAATCACGGCCGACGCCTCGGCCAGCGCGTCTGCCGTGGTCGGATCAGCCCTTGTCTCAGTAAAATGCATCCGCGCCGCATGGCCGGGGTCTGCCTCCACCGATATAGCGATCCGGTCCATCATGCTGACCGATTCAACGGGCCAAGCGCCTGCCGCGCTTTCCGCCGAGAGCATCACCGCATCCGCGCCATCATAGATGGCGGTGCCCACGTCTGACACTTCGGCCCTGGTGGGCGTAGGCGATACGATCATCGATTCGAGCATTTGAGTGGCGACAACCACAGGCCGCCCCATCCGCCGCGCGGTTTCCACGATCCGCTTTTGCGCAGGGGGCACAGCCTCTGGCGGCAGTTCAACGCCCAGATCGCCGCGGGCGACCATCACGGCATCCGCCATGGCGACAATCTCTTCCAGCCGCTCTAAAGCCGCTGGCTTTTCAATCTTGGCAAGCAGCGAGGCTCGCCCGCCGATCATCGCCCGCGCTTCATCCAAATCCTCAGGCCGCTGCACGAAGGACAGCGCGATCCAATCCACGCCTTGTTCCAGCGCAAAGGCCAAATCTGATCGATCCTTCTCCGTCATCGCGGCCATCGGCACAACGACATCCGGAACATTCAGCCCCTTGCGATCAGACAAGGCCCCGCCGACCTCCACTCGCGCATCTATCGCGTCATCGCTCTTCGCCGCAACACGCAGCACGATCTTGCCATCATCGAGCAATAGCCGCGTTCCGGGCTCAAGCGCTGTAAAGACTTCTTTGTGCGGCAGGCAGACACGGGTGGCATCGCCCGGCGTCGGATCATGATCAAGTTGAAAGGCTGCTCCGGCTTGAAGCTCCACCTTGCCGCCTGCGAAGGTGCCGACGCGCAGCTTTGGGCCTTGCAGATCGACAAGCACCGTGATGGGCCGCTGAACCTTCTTTTCCACGGCCCGGATTTCCGCGATCAGCGCGACCTTATCGTCCTGCGTCCCATGGCTCATATTCACGCGGAAGGCATCGGCACCAGCGCGGTAAAGCTTTTCGATCATCTCGGCGCTGTTGCTTGCGGGGCCAAGCGTCGCCAAAACACGCACCTTGCGTTTGCGGGGGCCGGTGGAGTGATAAAGCATAAGGGTCCTCTGGTTTATCTGGGTCCTAACGCCTATTTGCAGGCTTGGGAATCCTAGAGGCTGATAAGAGCATGATCGATCAACTTGATGACAGTATCGCCGCCGCCGCCTTCCGCCGCTTGGTCCGCCATTTGCAGCATCGGACGGATGCGCAGAATGTGGATATGATGGGCTTGGCTGGTTTTTGCCGCAATTGCCTGGGCGATTGGGTCGCCGAAGCGGGAGGCATGGACAAGGCCCAAGGCCGCGAGTTTGTCTACGGCATGCCCTATGCGGAATGGAAAGCCGCACATCAGGCAGAGGCGACACCTGAACAATTGAAGCGCATGGAAGAAAGCGTTGCGAAGAATCGCTGAGCATGGCTAAGGCCGCGCCTCACCACATTTGGAGTATAGAATGTCAGACTCAATCGCCGCTGATGAATTGCGCCTTTTGATCGAACGGATCGAGCGGCTGGAAGAAGAAAAAAAAGGGATAGCGGACGATATTCGCGACGTCTATTCTGAGGCCAAGTCACGCGGCTATGACGCCAAGATCATGCGGCAAATTGTGCGCCTGCGCAAAATGGAAGCGCATGACCGGCAGGAAATGGAAGCGATCCTCGATACCTATAAGGCTGCATTGGGCTTAGGATAGTAGCCCTTCAATAAGGAGATGACCGATGATGATGAGCACAACCAGCGTGATTGAAGGCCGCCCGGTGCGGGAATATTTGGGCGTGGTAACGGGCGAAGTCATCGTCGGCGCGAATATCTTCAAGGATTTCTTTGCCGGCATCCGTGACATTGTCGGCGGCCGCTCCAGCTCTTACGAAAACACCCTGCGCGATGCCCGCAAAACGGCGCTTGAAGAGTTATCAGCCGAGGCGCGCTCCTTGGGGGCCGATGCCGTGATCGGCATTGATCTTGACTATGAAGTGATCGGCAAGGGCGGATCCATGCTGATGGTCAGCGCGAGCGGAACGGCGGTTAAGCTTGGGTGATCATTGAGGTCACACGTCAGGCGCTGAAGCAGACCTTGTTGGTTTTGCGCCAAGTGCGGTGGACGGATTGGCGGTGGGTGACGCTCCTTCTCGTCTTATTCACCCTATCCTTCGTCATTGCAGATGATCGACTGTTCATCGTCGACGGAACAATCGGGCTTTCACTCGCTGCGGCTGTGGTAGTCCTGTTTTTCGCAGCAATCTGGTTTGCCACGCGCTTGCTTGGAGATCCTGAGCAGCGACACTCAGGCGCCGTTCTTCCATGGCTGGGTTGGAGCCTCTTTGCCATCGCTTTGACCGCGCCGCTCATCCTCTTTGCGGATGGCTTCATGTGGTTTGGACCGGGGGAGGCAATGGATGCGGGCTTTTGGGCAAGCTCCGTCTTTTACCTCATCCTTTTTTCGCTCACCGCACCCCTTGTTCTTCGGGGGACCAGCGCAGCGGTAAACAGGGACGTGGTTTGGGCAACGCAGCTCCACCCCTTTTGGAGCAAGAATCTCCCGTCTTTGATTTTGGGCTATTTGGCCATCCAAGCGCCTGCATGGCTGATTGGCGAAGGCGTAGATGGCGTCATCACATTTGGAGCGATTGATGAGGCGATACGGCCTATTTTGCTTATCCTCTCTGCCGCCCTGTCGACAACCCTCAGCATCATCGGCACTGCCTATCTCGTGGCCTGCGTTCAGCTTGCCCTTGCGCATCATGAAGCCACAGTGTTGCCCCCGGAGGCCCAGTTAAGCTAGGGCGCTTCGCAACGATGATCACAACCACTCAGGGCAACCATGGCAGGCCATAGCAAATATAAGAATATCATGTACCGCAAGGGCGCACAGGACAAGAAGCGCTCCGCGGCATTCTCCAAGCTTTCTCGCGAAATTACGGTGGCGGCCAAGATGGGCTTGCCCGATGTTGACGCCAATGCGCGGCTGCGTGCCGCTGTGATGGCGGCGCGGGCGCAATCGATGCCCAAGGATAATATCCAGCGCGCGATCGACAAAGCATCCGGCAGCGACGGCGAGAATTATGAAGAAATCCGCTACGAAGGCTATGGCCCAGGCGGCACGGCGATCATCGTCGAGGCGCTGACCGATAATCGCAACCGCACCGCAACCAATGTGCGGACCGCTTTTAGCAAGAATGGCGGAAACCTCGGCACATCAGGTGCGGTCAGCCATGGCTTTGACCGGCTAGGCCTGATCTCTTACCCTGCTACAGCGGGCGACGCCGACGCTGTGTTTGAAGCGGCACTTGAGGCAGGCGCGGACGATGTGGAATCATCCGAAGAAGGCCATGACATCTGGACCTCAGTTGAAAATCTCCACCCCGCCGCCAAGGCGCTGGAAGCGGTGCTGGGCGATCCCGAAGGCGTGAAGCTTGCGTGGAAGCCTCATGCTGCCGTCACCGTCGATGAAAGCGTCGCCGCAACCCTGATGAAGCTTATCGATACGCTCGAAGATGATGATGACGTCCAGACCGTCTGGGGCAATTATGATGTGCCGGATGAAGTGATGGAGAAGCTGGGCTAAGCGTGCTGATCCTTGGCCTAGACCCCGGCCTTGGCACCACCGGCTGGGGTATCATATCGGCGACGGGCAATCGCTTGTCTCACATCGCCCATGGCCAAGTCTCAACCGATCCCAAAGCGAGCTTGCCCGAACGGCTGGTGACGCTTGATGCGATGCTCACAGATATCATCCTTGCCCACCGCCCGGATTGTGCCGCTGTCGAAGAAGTGTTCGTGAACACCAACGCCCAATCGACCCTGAAGCTTGGCCAAGCGCGGGGGGTCTGCCTGCTAGCGGCAGCACGAAGCGGCATGCCGGTTGCCGAATATGCAACGCGGCTGGTCAAGAAAGCCGTTGTCGGCACCGGCGGCGCGGAAAAGGCACAGGTGCAGGCGATGCTCAAAATCCTGTTGCCGGGCGCCAAGATCACAGGTGCCGACGCCGCCGATGCCCTTGCCGTTGCGATTTGCCATGCGCATCATGGGGTGCGGTGAGCCACCTTCGTCATTCCGGACTTGATCCGGAATCCATGCCTCGGTTTGCAGACAGCCAGCAGGATGAAACACTGAGGCATGGGTCCCGGATCAAGTCCGGGACGACAGTTTGATTTCGTGTCAAGCACGGCTAGTAGAGTAGAATGATCGCACGCCTCACTGGAACCCTCGCTGAAACCGCCGCAGACCATGCGGTGCTGGATGTGAGCGGCGTCGGCTATCTGGTGCTGGCCTCGACCCGCACTTTGTCGGCCATTGGAGCCGTCGGTGGCCAAGTGATGCTCTTCACCGAGCTGCAAGTCCGCGAGGATAGTATGACGCTGTTCGGCTTTGGCAGCGCAGGTGAGCGGGATTGGTTCCGCTTGCTCACCGGAGTCCAAGGCGTCGGCGGCAAAGTCGCGCTTAATATCTTGTCCGCGCTGGATGCCGAAGAATTGGGCCGAGCTGTGGCAAACCAAGACAAAGCGATGGTCGCCAGAGCCAATGGAGTAGGCCCCAAACTCGCCGAACGGATCGTGCGAGAATTGAAAGACAAAGTCGGCGGCATCGCGATTGGCGTCGCGGGCTCGACACCCGTCACGAGCGGCGGCATCGCCGCTGACGCTGTCTCTGCCCTCGCGAGCTTAGGCTTCAAACCCGCCGAGGCAGGCGTCGCAGTGACTGCGGCAGAGCGAGAGCTTGGTGATGGTGCAAGTCTTGATGCGCTGATCCGGCTGGCCTTGAAGAAAGCTGCGCGATGACCTCCCCCCTCCTCACCCCAACCCGCACGCCGGAAGATGTTGACGCCGCTCTCCGCCCCAAATCGCTCGACGAGTTCGTTGGCCAGCAGGCCGCTCGCGAAAATCTGCGGATCTTTGTGGAAGCCGCCAAGCAGCGCGGTGATGCGCTGGATCATGTGTTGTTCTTTGGCCCTCCTGGCCTCGGCAAGACGACGCTCGCGCAGATTGTGGCGAAGGAAATGGGCGTGGGGTTCCGTGCAACCTCTGGCCCGGTCATTGCCAAGTCTGGCGATCTGGCTGCACTTCTGACCAATCTTGAAGATGGCGATGTGCTTTTCATTGATGAGATTCACCGGCTCGCGCCTGCGGTCGAGGAAATCCTCTATCCCGCGATGGAGGATCGGGCGCTTGATATCATGATCGGCGAAGGGCCATCGGCGCGGTCCGTGCGGATTGATTTGCCGAAGTTCACCCTCGTGGGCGCAACGACGCGGCAAGGCCTATTGACCACGCCCTTGCGCGATCGCTTTGGCATTCCCATCCGGCTTCAATTCTACACGCATGAAGAGTTAAGCCGCGTCATCACGCGGGCAGCGGGCCTGCTCAATCTTGCCATTGCGCCCGACGGTGCACAGGAAATAGCCAAGCGGTCCCGGGGCACGCCGCGCATTGCAGGGCGCTTGCTCCGCCGAGTCCGAGATTTCGCCAATGTGGCGGGCGAAGCGACCGTGACCGCCAAGATTGCCGATGCCTCGCTCAATCGGCTTGAGGTGGATGCGCTGGGATTGGACGCGATGGATCGCCGCTATCTCACCATGATCGCCGACATCTATCGCGGCGGACCCGTCGGCGTTGAGGCACTCGCCGCTGGCTTGTCCGAACCCCGCGATACGATTGAGGATGTGGTTGAGCCCTATCTGCTCCAGCTTGGCCTCATCGCCCGCACAGCCCGAGGACGAGCCTTAAATCCCGGGAGCTGGAAACATCTGGGGCTAAACCCACCTGCGGGTTCTCAAGATGGGTTGTTTGACGGAAAGTAGACCATATCGTCAATTCGGGCCTGATCGGGAACAACCCGCCTAGCGCCAATCAAAGACCGTCCAGCGGCGCTCCGCTGCAAGCGCCCTCAACGGCGTGTGCGGATTGGTCGCAAAGGCCTCATCGGCAAAGTCGAGGCACGGCGCATCCGAAACATGATCGGAGTAAAAGCGGATATGACAGGTGGCTCTTTCCAAGCCTTGCTGTGCCATCCAGCGGCGGATGTGATTGAGCTTCTCCACATCATAGCAGTTTGTGCCATCGATGCTCGGAACCAAGGTTTCCTGGTCCACCGCCACAAGCTCAGTCGCAATGACATCGTCAATGCCAAGTCTCTCTGCAATCGCCTCGGCATAGAGCCGGTAAGAGGCGGTGGCGAGGATGATGCGATACCCTTCGGCTTTGTCTTGTGCGATGCGCTGAACCGCGCCTGTTAACACGTTTCTCGCCACGACATCGTTGGCAAAACTCCGCGCGATTTGCGCTGCCTTCTGTCGATCAATTCGCCTGCCCAACAGCAGGCGGAGGTTCCATTCCTTCAACTGCGATCGGTTCATCAAGCGCAACAGATAAGCCAAAGAGGTGAGGCCCATCAAAGGCACCAGAACCAAGCGCCAAGGCGCATGGTGCCGGATCACATGCGATATGAACGGCCCGAAGGTCGCCTTGCGCGTGATGGTTTTATCCATGTCATAAATGGCAAGCCGCTGCATGATGCACGGCCTTAAACGCATTCGCCCTTGCCGACCAAGTCAGAATGTCGCACTGAGGCGCAGATGGTGGCACCGACACTTTTTGTTGAGGAAGTAGGCGATGGCGGCCGGGTCCTGCGGTTCATCGGTCGCTTGACGCTTGCCCGCATTGAAGACTTGCCGAAACGCTTGGATGCGCTTTCGGTGCAACCCCAGATCATAGACCTTTCGCAGGTCGACCGGATGGATACGGTTGGCGCGTGGTTGGTGCATAAGCTTAACAAATCGTCGGGTGCATCAATCACTGGCGGCAGCGACGATATGATGCGGCTTATTGCGCAAGTT
Organism: Sphingomonadales bacterium UBA7473; assembly: GCA_002478575.1. Lineage (GTDB taxonomy): Bacteria > Pseudomonadota > Alphaproteobacteria > Sphingomonadales > Sphingomonadaceae > Aquisediminimonas. Next base: position 7,293 of record DLOX01000284.1, read on the forward strand.
GGGCAATCGGGGCGCGAGATGGCTGTCCGCCCGCCACCACTTAATCCCGTGCTTCACATCCTGAGCGAAATCGGCGCTTCAGTCTATGAAGCCATTGCGACCTTGAAGGGGCTTCTCTCTTTCTTTGGATCAATCCTGGTCGCACTATGGGATGTGATGCGGCACCCGTCGCGTTTTCGCGGCGCGGCCGTTGCACAACGCTTTGAGCTGGTTGGCGTAAGGGCGCTTGGCATCATTGGCTTGATGAGCTTTTTAATTGGGATTGTGATTGCACAGCAGGGCGCAGTGCAGCTTTCTCAATTTGGTGCAGAAGCGCTGACCGTCAATCTCATTGGCCGGATTACCATGCGGGAACTGGGCGTGCTCATGACGGCGATCATGGTCGCAGGGCGATCCGGATCCGCCTTTGCAGCACAAATTGGCACGATGAAGCTGACAGAAGAAATTGATGCGATGCGTACCATTGGCGTGTCGCCCATTGAGGCTCTGGTTCTCCCGCGCCTTCTCGCCGCTGTCATCATGCTTCCGCTTTTGGGCTTTTACGCCAGCATCGTAGCCATTGCGGGCGGCGGCCTCTTTTGCTGGCTTTCGCTGGGAATCACGCCCGACACATTCATTGGCCTGCTCCGCGAAGTCATTCCCATCACTGATGTTTGGGTTGGCCTGCTGAAGGCTCCTGTGTTCGGCGCGATCATCGCGATGACAGGCTGTTTCCAAGGGATGCAAGTGCAAGGCAACGCGGAAGAAGTGGGTCTGCGCACCACCGCCGCAGTCGTTCAAGCGATCTTCCTCGTGATTGTGCTCGATGCCTTTTTCGCCGTCTTCTTTACGGAGATTGGCTGGGTATGATTGATCTGACCGATCCGATCGCAATCCGCATCCGGGGCATTTGCAACAGCTTTGGCGATCAGGTCGTCCATGATGGCGTTGATCTGGACGTGCGCAATGGGGAGATTTTGGGCGTCGTTGGCGGGTCCGGCACGGGTAAGTCCGTGTTGCTCCGCTCAATCATTGGCCTGAAACAGCCTGACGCTGGTGAGATCACCATCTTTGGTGAATCGATGATCGGCAAGGAAGAAGATGAAGCGCTGGACGTTCGCCGTCGCTGGGGCGTTCTGTTTCAGGGCGGGGCCTTATTCTCGACGCTGACAGTCGCTGAGAATGTTCAAGTGCCGCTGCGTGAATATTATCCCAATCTCGATCAGACGCTGCTTGATGAAATTTCCGCCTATAAAGTCGCGATGGCAGGGCTTTCGCCTGAGGCGGGACCCAAATATCCATCAGAGCTCTCTGGCGGCATGAAAAAGCGTGCTGGCCTTGCGCGGGCTTTGGCGCTTGATCCCATGCTGCTATTCTTGGATGAACCAACAGCAGGTCTTGATCCAATTGGTGCCGCGGCCTTTGATGAGCTGACCAAAAGCCTTCAGCGTAGCTTGGGGCTGACCGTTTTCTTGATCACCCATGATCTCGATAGCCTGTTTGCGATCTGCGACCGTGTAGCGGTTTTGGCAGATCAGAAGGTCATCGCGGTTGGCACTATTGATGAACTGCTTGCATTGGACCATCCTTGGATACAGGAGTATTTCAATGGCCCACGGGGAAGAGCAGCAACCAATGCAGTTGATCGCGGCAAGAGTTTGAGGGCATGAAGCGATAATGGAAACCCGTTCGAACCATATCCTTGTCGGCACAGTGACCCTATTATTGTTGGCCAGCCTCGTCGCATTCGTTGTTTGGATTGCGCGGATCGGCAATGTTGATCGCAAGGAATATGATATTTTCTTCAAGCAATCGGTCGAAGGCCTCTCCAAAGGGGGCTTGGTCACTTATGCTGGCGTGCCATCGGGCGAAGTGAAGGACATAGAGCTTTGGAAAGACCCGGGCTTTGTGCGCGTTCGGATCGCCGTCAAGAAGAATACGCCGATCCTTCAAGGTACGACGGCGAGCCTTCAAGGAAGCTTCACTGGGCCTTCAAGCGTCCTTTTGGATGGTGCGGTCAATGGTGCGCCCGCGATTTCGGACAATGGTCCTGCGGGTGTCCCCGTCATCCCCACAAAGCGGACGGGACTTGGCGCTTTGCTGAACAGTGCGCCGCAATTGCTCGAGCGATTGGCAACGCTAACAGAACGACTAACCGAAATCTTGAACGACAAAAATCAAAAGGCCTTTGGCAATATCCTCGCTAATGTTGACACGTTGTCAGGCGAGTTGGCGCGTGGCGGGCCAGATATGCGGGCTGCCCTTGCTGAAACCAAAGTGACCGTGAAAAAGGCGGGCGAAGCCGTCGATGAAATCTCGAAGCTTGCGGCGTCGACCAACACTTTGGTCAATGAAGATGGCCGACCGATGATTGCGGATTTGCGCAAAACGATCACGCAAGCCGAAAAGAGCCTTGCGACGCTGGACGCTGCAGTTGGCGATGCGCGGCCGGGCCTGCAAGCGCTCTCGACGCAGACAGTGCCCGAAGTGGGTCAACTGGTGCGGGATCTTCGCGCCATGTCAGACTCGTTGGGATCCGTCGCGCAGAAATTGGATCAAGGGGGGGCCACTGCCATTTTGGGGCCACAGCCTTTGCCTGACTATAAACCGGGGAAGACAGGGCAATGAGAGTATCTAACACCGCCTTGATGATTGGGGCGTCGCTTGCGCTTTCTGCCTGCGTCAGCCTTGGCGGAGGTAAGCCTCCCACGCAATTGCTCACGCTGACGTCCTCGGCGACCTTGGCCGCTGATGCAGGGCAAACCGCAAAGGGTGCAGCCGCCATTACGATTGCCATCCCAACGGTGCCTCAAGCCATTGCCACCACCCGAGTCGCTGTATCAGATGGGCCAGTCGCCATTGCTTATGTGAAAGATGCGGTGTGGGTCGAGCCTCCTGCGCGCCTGTTCCAGCGGGTCGTCTCAGAGACTGTGGCCGCCAAAACCGGTCGCGTCGTGCTTGATCCCCGCGTTTTCACGGTTGAGCCAGGCATCATCGTGCAAGGCCAGCTAAAGGCCTTTGGTATTGATGCGGCCAAACAAGAAGCTGTCATCATTTATGATGCGATGATCCAGCGCGATCGAGGAAAAAGCGTTGAGACCCGCCGCTTCGAGGTGCGCAAACCTGTTGCAAGTGTGACCTCTGAACCGGTTGGCATTGCGCTGAATGCAGCCACCAATGAGGTCGCTGATCGTGTTGCCGACTGGGTTGGAAAAGTGTCGCAATAACTCAATTTTAACGCGTTGCGCTTAGACCCCCGCGGATCGGCTTGGGGAGACAGACACATGAGCCAACCATCAGCTTTTCCGGCGCTGCTTGAGCGCCTAACGGCGCCTGTGAGTAGTGACGATATTGCGGCGCTTCGCCAAGCGCTGTGGGCACAAACGAAGATCGGTTCGGGCGATGTGTCCGCACTTTTTGCGGCCAAAGATCGACTGGGTGCCATTGACCCGCTTTTCTCAGAGTTACTCCAGGAAGCTGTTTTGCATTTTGCATTGAAGCAGGATTGGCCTCGCAATTTCCTGTCCGACGCCAATGCAACACTGTTGATTGATCTGACCACCAAAGATGGCCGCATCGATGCCGAAGCTGAGTTTGAGCTGTTGGTGCGCATTGCCGAGCAGGCAGAAAATACGCCAGCCAGCTTCAAGGACTTTCTTTGCAAAGAAATTGAAACGGCCGTTCTGACAGGCCAAGGAATCACACGCGCAGGCACAACACTTGCCGCCGGCGTCGTTGATGCCGCTGATGTCGACTATCTGCGCCGCTTGATCTTTGCGCCAGGCGCAGGCGGATCGCTTAAAGTGTCAGCTGAAGAAGCTGAAATGCTCTTCCGGATCAAAGATGCCACGCTCGCGGCACCCAATGATGCTGGATGGAAGACTCTGTTCGTGCAAGCTGTTGCCAACCATATGATGGCTCATGCCGATTATGTGCCTAGGACCATCGAAGTCGCAGCGCGTCAGGATGCGTTTCTTGCTGACACCACACCTCAAATCGGTCGCTTCTTGGGCCGAGTGGCAGGTGCCTTTGGAACATCGGCCTTTACGAAGTTCTTCGCCAAGGATGAAGCTGAAGACCATGACGCCGCCGTTGCCAAAGATCTTGAGCTGACAGTTGAGGAATCTGCTTGGCTGAAGCGCCAAGTGGCGCATGATGGCAAAACTGATGAGTTGGAAAAGGCTTTGCTGGCCTTCTTGGTCGATGAAGTTGCTCCGCTGCCTGAAGGCGCAGCGATGGCTGGTCGTTTGAGCGCATAGGCAGGTCGGCTCCTACCCGAGAGCAGGAGCCGCGCCGCGTTTATGCCACTCCCGCAAAACGCAGCAGGTCGACGATCTTAAAATCCTCGCCCGTGCTGGCAGCATTGATCGTGGGGAGGAATGGCTCCCACTCAGGGTCTTGCGACAGGTAGGATCCGCGATCCCCTTGCAACAGCCCAATGAAGACCTCTGTCACAATCCGCGCACCAACAGCACCCAGCCGTTCGCCGCTTTCCTGCACTGCTGCTTCACGAAGCACATAGAACCAAAGGGGTGTATGATCGTCGAGCCCCCAAGGCTTCAACATCGCCAGATCGCCTTGCGATAGAGCCGGCAAGTTCATCGCCTTCGCCACCCGCTGGCCTGACGGGATTGAGAAGGTCAGATGCCGAAGCAAATTGCGCTGTGCCAATGAATTGGGATTGGATTGCGCATCCGGATTGGGAACGATTTGGCTCGGCAGTTTGAACAGGGCCTGAGAAAGGACCGTATCAATCTTCTTATTGGGGCGGACATTGCCATCCGCAAAATCAAAGAAAGTCGGCCAATCAATGAAACGTCGTTCCGCCCGAAAGCCGCCCGTCAGATCATCGGGATCCGTCGGATCGCTGTGCGTTTCCTTGAAGATCATGGCGAAGAACGGCGTGCCCCCGGGATTGCCCGTGAAATTGGCACGATAGCTCGGCCGAACCTGGCTATGCCCAAAGCGATAAGCCGCGACCGAGAATTCGACCGGGATGAACGGCTCATTCTTCCATTTGTAGAATTTCCGGCCATTGCCCAGCACATCATCGACGACCGTTTGCCCGCAGGTTTTGGGCAAGAATTCATGAACAATGATCCATTGATAATGCCAGCGGACGATGCGTTGCGCCTCTTTGAAAATATCGCCGGGAGCAGTCAGCCCAAGCTCAGCCTTCACATAGTCAACAACAGCGTTGTGGAATTTCAGGAACGCCACTTGTAGTTGAGAAAGGATCACATTCTCATCATTGCGCGGATCACCGGTGAGCGGAAGAAGCTGAGAATTGCGTGGCAAGTCCGGCCTGCCGCCCGGGGCAAGCTCTTCAATCAGGAATTTAATCCCTTGGCCTGTGATCTGATCATAGAGAAACGGACTACCATCCGGGCCAGAGCCATAGACACTATCTAGGCCAAAGCTGGGCGTGCGGAAATTGGCGATCATTTCCGGATCTGCTTGGCGCTCCAAACTGGACGTGATGTCTAGCGTCATATCATGATCAAGAAACTGCCCCAGAAAGGTCATCCCAGCGGTTTGGGTTGGATTATTCTGATTAAATTGAGACAAGTTAAGATCGGTGATGAGCGTGACAGGGTCTTTGTCAATTTCTGACAGGAGCGCGCCTGCATCCATAATCCCGCCAGCCTTGCCGATATCGAGCAGCGCCTTGCGGATTTTCGGTGTGTCCGTCGCAAAGGTGGGCAGCTTTCCAAACATCCGGCCAAAGCGGCCGGAATCGTGATATTTTGAAATTGGGGGGAATATATCTTGACGATAACTACCATGACCGGACATTTTCGCTCTCCAGAATATATAAATTAGTCAAGATTGAAAATCTCAACAGG
>DLOX01000172.1 GCA_002478575.1 Sphingomonadales bacterium UBA7473
CCGAGGTCGCTGTACCCGCCGCCCCTAGCCGAAAGAAATCTGGGGGGAACTTTCGACTTATCTCAAGCTACTTTGGACAGTCGCGTTTAGCAAGGGTGGACAGTGCTAGCTTTTGAATTCTCACCACCTGATTGCGCTGAAAATTCAATTCAATTCCACCGCATGCCAAACTTGCCGTTTGGTCGAGTTGCGAAACCGACTTGGCGGGACCTGCAACCGAAAACCGGACGGTTTGAAATGGCAGACCCAATCGGTGCCACAACCTTGCCAAGCCTCACCTGACTGGTTCGGAACGTTCGCAGACTTGTTCAATCTGGAGATTTCAAAATGATAATCACCTGCGGGCGATCGCGGAGTCTTCGTCCGCATACCTCACGCTTTGGCAAGAAAGGCGGGACGCGAGGACGGCCCCGCATTCCGCGGGCGGCTATTTGTAGTAAGCCCCGTATCCACCAGAGTAACCGTAGGGATCTCCAAGCCCTCCTGAGGAGCGGTTAAAAACCGTCCCAATCAATTTGGTCGGATAAAGCATCCGCAGCGCCGCCTCGAGCTGTTTGCGGGTCGTCACGCCCTGTTCCACAACGACCAGCACTCCGTCGAGCTGCTGGGCCGCAAGCAGTGCATCGTCACTCACGAACAAGGGCGGCAGATCGCAGATGATAAGCGGTTGACCCTCGATCGTTCGAAGCTCTGACATGAGGCTAGCAAAGCGTTCGCCTGAGAGAAGCTCGGCCGAGTTCACTTTGCGCAAAAATGTCGGATAGACGGTAAGCTCACCAGCGCCAAGCGACCAGCAAATGTCCTCGAGGCTACTGATCGACCCAAGCAGGTATTCGCTTACAGCAGCTTGATCCAGTATACCAAAAAGCTCGGCAATCGAAGCACGCTGGAGATCAAGATCGACTAACACCGTTTTGCGCGATGATAAGCGACTCATGGAAGCCGCCAGATTGCTGGCGATGAAGGATTTTCCGGCATTTGGCGTACAAGATGTCACGCCGATAACCTGGTATCCGTGCTCGTTAACCTGGCGGTTCAGAGTGGTACGAAGCAGCTTGAATGCGCGCGCATGAATGTCATGTTCTGACAAGGCAACGAGCTTCGGGCTGATGCCAGCTTCATCGATCTGCCGATCGTGCGGGCCAGCGTTAAACGCGCCATTCTCAATCAAGACAGCCTCGCTTGATGTGTTGACAGGTAATATCTCATTCACGCGGTCAGCCCCTCAGCTTCGCTTGCGCCAGCGTCCGGGCCAGGGTCGCAAGGCACCAAAACGGCTTGCCTTGTTCTCCTGTTCGACGTGGATCGTTGGGATGGAAACCATCGGCATCGCTCCCGTTACGCTTCGGATGTCATCCATGTCACGAATAGGACGCCAGACCAGCTCAGCCGCCAGGGCGAGGAACAGGCCTAATCCGAGACCGCCGATCAAGCCGCCCGCAATCAGCAAGGGCCGATTGGGGGACGTGGGGTCTTCCGGGACAACTGGCGGATCGATGACCGAGAGACGTTCCCCTTTCTGCTCGCTTTCCGCTTTTGCGCTCCCTTGAGCCTGCATCAGCCGCGAGGACACTGTCTCATATTGGGCTGTGAGCTGATCAAGCCTCTGTTGCTCCTGTGCAATTTGCTGCTCGATTAGCGGGGCTTGCGCCATGGCGCTCTGGGCGCTTGATAAACGCGCAAGCTCTTGTCCTCGCATGGTCTGCAGCGCCTGAATCTGTGCATTGTTCGCGGCAATCTGTTGATCGATCGTGTCGGCCGGCCGTTTGGCCTGGTTGTTTGCAGCGAGGCGTTGCGCCTCGGCAAGCCGCCTTTTGGCGATAGCAATATCTGGGTGCCCATCTGAGTACCGAGCTTGTGCAGCGGCCAGTTCTGCTTCGGCAGCAGCGACGATAGGGTCGCGCTGCGCTGCAGTCTGCTGCGCTTCACGCTGCGCCTTGAGCAAGGCGTTGTCGCGTTGGAGCGCAATGATCTGGACATCGAAGCCGCCATTGGGACCGCCCATTGCCATCATTCCCGGGTTGGACAGAGCCAGACCGTTTTGTGCCTTGATCAACTCGATACGGTTTTCAACCTCGGAGATCTGAGTCTGGAGTGCAGTAGCCTGATCACCCAGGAAACGGACTGTGCTTTCAGCCTGTTCTGAATTCTTGGTGGCATCTAGCAGCAGGACCTGCTCGGTCATGTCCTGCGCAACGGCTTGCGCCTCGGCTGCAGATTTGTAGTCGAAGCTCAGTGAAAAGGCGATCGTTGACGAGCGCCCCCCAACCAGTCTTTGCACCTCTGCCGATACCGCTTCAATTCTCGTCGCATTGCGCATCTCTTCGATAATTTCGGACAACGACTTCTTTGAGCGCTCATCGGCGTAAAGGCGATGCTTCTGAATCAACTCGATCAGCCGTGGTCTGCTGAGCACTTGCTGACGAAACTTGGCAATCCGTTGATCGACAATGTCGACATTCCCCGTCCCAATCACGTCTTCTGGCAGCTGCGGCGATTCAACCAGCATTGTCGCCGCCGAACGATAGAC
>DLOX01000176.1 GCA_002478575.1 Sphingomonadales bacterium UBA7473
GTCGTCCCGGACTTGATCCGGGACCCATGCCTCAAAATTTGCCGCAAGCTGGCTATATCAAGCTTGCCCTCCACAGTGAGGCATGGATTCCGGGTCAGGCCCGGAATGACTGATGTGATTCAGATTTTTATCGTCCCAACCTAATCCAGATTAGGCCGCAACCAGCGGGTAGCAGTTTCGATATCAACGCCGCGACGGCCAACATAGTCTTCCAGCTGATCCGGTCCAACGCGCGCGACGCCGAAATATTCGGCTTGCGGGTGGCCAAAGTAAAAGCCTGAGACCGCAGCGGTTGGCAACATCGCGAAGCTTTCCGTCAACGTGATGCCAACGCTGTTGGTGGCATCCAGCATCTCAAACAGGATTGGCTTATGGCTATGATCTGGGCAGGCCGGATATCCGGGCGCTGGGCGGATGCCGCGATATTGTTCCTTGATCAGCGCTTCATTGGTCAGCTGCTCATGCGGCGCATAGCCCCAAAGGTCTGTGCGGACATGCTGGTGCAAACGTTCCGCAAAGGCTTCAGCAAAACGATCTGCCAGCGCCTTCAACAGGATGTCTGAATAATCATCATGTTCGGCTTTGAACCGCGCGATATGCTCATCAATCCCGTGGATGCCGACCGCAAAGCCGCCGATCCAATCGCCAGCCGGATCAACAAAGTCCGCCAAGCACATGTTCGCCCTGCCTTCGCGCTTTGCAATCTGCTGGCGAAGGAAGGGAAGGCGATTGCCATCTTCAAGCACAACATCATCCCCGTCCCGCTTACAAGGCCAAAGCCCCGCCGTGCCGCGAGCGGTCAGCCATTTTTCAGCAATGATCTTATCAAGCATCTTCTGTGCATCGGCCCAAAGGTTCCGTGCGCTTTCACCGACGACTTCATCGGTCAGGATCGCTGGATAAGTGCCATGCAATTCCCAGGCGCGGAAGAACGGCGTCCAATCGATAAGCTCGCGCAGATCGGATAAATCCCAGTCATTGAACACATGCACGCCCGGCTGAAGCGGCGCGGCAGGCTTCATCGCCATATCCGCGACAAAGCCATTGGCCCGGGCTTGAGCAATCGGGATCAACTCACTTTGACCCTTGCCTTCGCGGGCATCGCGGACCTTTTGATATTCGGCTTCAATCCCTGCCACATAAGGATCGCGCTGCGTGTCTGACAGCAATTGCGACGCAACGCCGACCGCGCGGCTGGCATCCAGCACATGGATCACAGGGCCATCATATTGGTTGTCGATGCGCAATGCCGTATGAACTTTGGAGGTCGTCGCACCGCCGATCAGAAGCGGAATGGTAAAGCCTGCCCGTTGCATTTCTTCAGCGACGGTCACCATTTCATCCAGACTCGGCGTGATCAGGCCGGAGAGACCAATGATGTCTGCATCATGCTCCTTCGCGGCTTCCAATATCTTCGGCCAGGGCACCATCACGCCCAGATCAACCACTTCATAACCATTGCACTGGAGCACGACGCCCACGATATTTTTGCCGATGTCATGCACATCGCCTTTGACCGTCGCCATAATGATGACGCCCTTGGCCTTCGCGCCCTCCTCCTTTTCGGCTTCGATATAAGGGATGAGATGCGCCACCGCCTTCTTCATCACGCGCGCGGATTTAACGACCTGCGGCAGGAACATTTTGCCTGACCCAAACAGATCGCCGACAACATTCATGCCATCCATCAACGGGCCTTCGATCACTTCAATCGGGCGAGCCGCAGACTGGCGGGCCTCTTCGGTATCCTCGACCACGTAGGCATCCAGGCCCTTGACCAGCGCATATTCGAGCCGCTTGGTCACATCCCAGCCGCGCCATTCTTCGGCGGCCTTTTCGGTCGCGACGTCCGTGCCTTTGAAGCGCTCGGCAAGCGCGATCAGCCGGTCTGTCGAATCCTCGCGCCGGTTGAGGATCACATCCTCGCAGGCCTCGCGCAGTTCAGGATCGATTGTGTCATAGACATCCAGCTGCCCAGCATTGACGATGGCCATGTCAAGGCCTGCCGGGATTGCATGATAGAGGAACACGCTGTGCATCGCGCGGCGCACCGGCTCATTGCCACGGAAGCTGAACGAGAGGTTGGATAGACCGCCCGAGAAATGTACATGTGGGCAACGGGCTTTGATTTCGCGCACGCCCTCAATGAAATCGACAGCATAATTATTATGCTCTTCAATCCCGGTCGCAACTGCAAAGATATTGGGATCAAAGATGATATCTTCGGGCGGAAAGCCGATGCCGGTGAGCAGCTTATAGGCCCGCTCACAAATCTCCACCTTGCGCTCTTTGGTATCGGCTTGCCCCACCTCGTCAAAGGCCATCACCACAACCGCCGCGCCATAGTTCATGCACTTGCGGGCTTGCTCAAGGAATTGCTCTTCGCCTTCTTTCATCGAGATGGAATTGACGATAGGCTTGCCTGACACGCATTTCAGTCCCGCCTCGATCACCGACCATTTGGACGAGTCGATCATGAAAGGCACACGGGCAATGTCTGGCTCGGCAGAGATCAACTTCAAATAAGTGACCATCGCATGCTCGGCATCGAGCAAGCCTTCATCCATATTGATGTCAATGATCTGGGCGCCATTATCCACTTGATTGCGGGCGACCTCAACGGCCTTGGGATAGTCGCCCGCCATGATCAGCTTTTTGAAGGCAGCTGATCCGGTGACATTGGTGCGTTCACCGATATTGACGAAGGATGCTGTTTGGGTGGTGGTCATCAATAGCTCCCTCGCCCCACTTGTTGGGAGAGGGCCGGGGAGAGGGGGCTATCCGCGCACCATCAGGCACCATTCGGCATGCGGCGGCTGCCAGGCGGCATCGCCCACCGCCGCCTCGCGCGCGATTTCCACAAAGCCCAGACGGTCATACAGCGTCCGCGCCGCGTGGTTGCTGTCGCCCACGATCAGCGCCGCGCGGTCGGTTACGGTCTGCAGCAGCATCCAGCCGATGCCCTTGCGCCGGAAGGCCGGGTCCACCGCCACCGCATTCACCAAAAGCCGCCCGCGCGCGCGGTTTTCCAGCCGCTGGATCGGCACCACCACCGGGGGCAGCCCATCAAGGCTGCGCGGCTCCAGCGCCAGAGGCCAGCACATCAGCATCCCCGCTGCCACACCGTCCCATTCCGCGATCACCGCGTGCCGCCAGGTGAAGCCGCCCCGGTCGCGCCTCGCATGGGCGATGCCGAAGGCGCGGGCATCGCCGCCCTGCCCCGTCTCGGCCAGATGCGCGGCCCAGGCGGCCATGGGCAGCCCATCCCCGGCCAGATCCACCAGATCGACCATCAGGGGCGCATCCTCGGGCGTCGCTGGGCGCAGGTTGATCATGCAGTCTCTCTTGCCTCGGGTCCGAATGCGGGCGATGTAGCGGGGCATGAGCCAGTCGCCTGACATCCTCTGCATCGGGTCCATCTTGTGGGACATCATCGGCCGTTCGTCCAGCGCCATGCGGCTGGGATCGGATGTGCCGGGGCGCATCACCCGGCTTCCGGGCGGGGTCGCCATGAACATCGCCATGACGCTGGCCCGCTTCGGCCTGCGTCCCGCCATCCTGACCGCCATCGGCCGCGATGCCGAAGGGGACGAGTTGATCGCCGCCAGCCAACGCCTCGGTCTGGTAACGGATCACGCCTACCGTTCCGACGATCTGCCGACGGACCGCTATATGGCCATCGAGGGCGCGAATGGGTTGATCGCCGCCATCGCCGATGCCCATTCGCTGGAGGCGGCGGGGGACAAGATCCTGCGCCCGCTGTCGGACGGGCGGTTGGGAAGCGCCGATGCGCCCTGGTCCGGCCCCATGGCGCTGGATGGCAATCTGACGGCGCAACTGCTGGCCGAGATCGCGGCCTCGCCCCTGTTCGCCGCCGCCGACCTGCGCGTCGCCCCCGCCAGCCCCGGCAAGGCGGAACGGCTCGCCCCCCTGCTGACCCATCCCCGCGCGACGCTGTACGTGAACCTTGAGGAGGCCAACCTTCTCGCCCGCGCCCAAGCCACCTCTGCGCCAGAGGCCGCCGAGGCGCTGCTTGCCCGTGGCGCGGGGCGCGTCCTTGTCACCGATGGCGGGCGCAGGGCGGCAGAGGCGACGCGCGGCGCAGTCGTCATCACTGGCCAGCCG
>DLOX01000298.1 GCA_002478575.1 Sphingomonadales bacterium UBA7473
ACCTTGAAGGAGCTGGAGATAATCGACCATGATAAGGCCAATGCCATGCCGCCGCTTCAACCGCCGCGCACGGGTACGGAGCGCGGCAATGGTCAGGCCCGGCGTGTCATCAATATAAAGCGGCAATTGCTCCAACTCAGCTGCGGCTTTCGCCAAATTGCGGAAATCGGTCTGCCCAAATTTCCCCATGCGAAGCGCTTCGCCGCTGATCCCAGATTGTTCAGACAAGATACGGGTCGCCAACTGGTCGGCGGACATTTCNNCGCCGCGCGCGGGTGCGCAGCGCGGAAATGGTTAGGCCGGGCGTATCGTCAATATAGAGCGGCAGTTCCTGCAATTCGCGGGAGGCGCGGGATAGCTCGCGGAAATCATCGCGGCTGATTTTGCCCATGCGCAATGCTTCAGAGCTGATCCCCGATTGCTCAGCCAAAATACGCGTTGCCAACTGGTCGGCGGACATTTCGAGGCTGAAGAAGGCAACCTTTGCGCCGACCGATTTTGAAGGATCAATCCCATCCTCCTCATCGCGCATCCAGCGCCGCGCGGCGTTATAAGCCATGTTGGTCGCCAGCGATGTTTTGCCCATGCCTGGGCGTCCGGCCAAGATCAAAAGGTCAGAATTGTGAAGTCCGCCCATCTTGGCATTGACGCCTTCGATGCCGGTCGTGATCCCAGACAAGTGCCCGCCGGAATTGAGCGCCTTTTCGGCTTGCTCAACCGCGAGCCGTGTCGCTTGGCCAAAGCTTTTGACGCTGCCAGATTCGCCGCCTTGTTCCGCAACCTTGTAAAGCGCCATTTCGGCTTCTTCGATTTGCTCCTTGGGCTGCACCGCCTCGCTCGTATCAAGCGCACGTGCCGCCATATCGCGGCCAACCGAAACCAATTCGCGCAGCAATGCCAGCTCGTAAATCTGCTTCGCAAAATCCCGCGCCCCAATCAGCGCCGCACCAGACCCCGTCAATTGCGCGAGATAAGCCGGCCCGCCCAGCGCCTTCATCGCTTCGTCGCTTTCAAACATGGGCTTCAAAGTGACGGGATTGGCGACCATGTTGCGATCCGCAATCAGCAGAATCGCATCATAGATCCGGCCATGCAGCGCTTCGAAGAAATGGTCAGAGCGCAGTTGGAGTTGAACATCCTCAACCAACCGATTGTCGATCATCAAAGCGCCCAATAGCGCCGCTTCCGCTTCAACATTGTGGGGGAGTTCTAACGGACCTGCATCATTGGCAGCGGTTTGGATTCGGATTGGTTCAGCCATAACCCTAACAATGGACCGGGCAGGGGGCAGGTGCAAGAGAGGCGGCACCGCGCGCGCAGAGGATCACGGGGATAAGTCCCTTGGACTGGCGCGAGACTAACGCCATCCCCCTTGCATTTTACCTTGATCCTTGTAAGGGCGAGATCAATCCCCACATCAGGGCGCTCATAGGCCGGATTTCCCGGCGGCGAGCCTTTGTTTTGACGGGGGCTAAGAAGAATCGGAATCGGATCAGCAATGGCTAAATTCAATCCCGGCAAGTTTATCCGCGAAGTGCGTGCGGAAACAGGTCGTGTCGTGTGGCCAACAGGCCGCGAAACCGGAATGACGACCGTGATGGTTGTCATCATGGCCGCGCTGTTGGGCTTGTTCTTCTTTGGAATTGACAATCTGTTCAGCTGGATCGTTCAACAGCTGCTCAGCTTGATTTGACGCTTTAATTTAAGAAACGGACCTAAATGTCTCGCTGGTATATCATTCACGCCTATTCAGGCTTTGAGAATAAAGTGCGCGATCAGATTTTAGCTGATGCGGAACGCTTTGGCTTGATGGCGCTGGTTGATGCGGTTGAAGTGCCCACCGAAATGGTCACAGAGGTTCGTCGCGGGAAAAAGGTTCAATCGGAACGGAAATTTTTCCCCGGTTATGTGCTCGCGAAGCTGAAGATGAATGACGATGTCTATCACCTCGTCAAAAATCAGCCGAAGGTCACCGGCTTTCTGGGCGCGTCCAAACCGCAGCCCATTACAGAGGCAGAAGCAGCTCGCATTCTGAACACGAAGGAAGCAGCGGCAGCAGCACCCAAGCAGAAAATCCGTGTCGATTATGAAATCGGCGATTCGGTTAAAGTGCTTGAAGGGCCATTCGCCAGCTTCAACGGCATTGTCGAGGAATTGGACTTCGATAAGAGCCGCGTTAAAGTTTCGGTGTCGATCTTTGGTCGCGCCACGCCGGTCGAACTGGAATTTGAACAGGTCGAACGGACGAAGTAATCCCCTTCAAAAGGGATGTTGTGCGGGAGGACATCTTTCAGGTGATCCGCGAAAACCGCTAAACTTGAACCGGGCCGCGCGCGCAATCGCAACGCCCATCTAAAGAGTGAGTGAAACATGGCTAAGAAGATTACGGGCTATATCAAGCTCCAGGTGCCCGCTGGTGCCGCTAACCCATCGCCGCCCATCGGGCCTGCGCTTGGTCAACGCGGTGTGAACATCATGGAATTCTGCAAGGCTTTCAACGCAGCAACCGCTGACCTTGAAAAGGCCACGCCGATCCCAACCATCATCACGGTTTTCGCAGATAAGAGCTTTTCGTTCATCACGAAGACGCCCCCTGCGACCTATTTGCTGAAGAAGGTGACCAAGATTGCCAAGGGTTCGAAAGAAACCGGCAAGGCCGCCATTGGCAAGGTAACCCGTGCTCAGCTGCAAGAAGTGGCTGAGATTAAGATGAAAGATTTGAACGCCAACGATATTGATGCGGCAATCCGCATCATCGAAGGCAGCGCCCGCGCAATGGGCCTCGAAGTGGTGGAGGGCTAAATCATGGCATTTGTCAGCAAGAAGAAAAAGGCTCTGGCCACAACGATTGATCGTGAAAAGCTTCACGGCGTTGATGAAGCGATCGCGCTTGCCAAAGCCAACGCGACATCAAAATTCGATGAAACCATCGAAGTTGCTTTGAACCTTGGCGTTGATCCCCGTCACGCAGACCAAATGGTCCGTGGTGTTGTTTCGCTGCCCAAGGGCACGGGCAAGACGGTGCGCGTTGCAGTGTTCGCCAAAGACGCGAAGGCCGAAGAAGCTCGCGCCGCTGGTGCAGACGTTGTCGGTGCAGAAGATCTGATCGAAGCCATCACCAACGGCAATATCGATTTTGATCGCGCCATTGCATCGCCAGACATGATGGGCCTTGTTGGCCGCGTCGCCAAAATCTTGGGTCCAAAGGGCATGATGCCTAACCCAAAGCTTGGCACCGTAACCCCCAACGTCGCGCAAGCGGTGAAGGATGCCAAGGGCGGTCAAGTTGAATATCGCGTTGAAAAGGCTGGGATCATCCACAGCGGCATTGGCAAAGCCAGCTTCGCCGCCGAAGATCTCCGCGCCAATTTCGACGCGCTTGTCGGTGCTGTCGTCAAGGCGAAGCCCGCTGGCGCCAAAGGCAAATATCTCCGCAAAGCCGCCATCAGCTCTTCTATGGGCCCTGGCATCAAGATCGACGTGGCAGAAATCGCCGCCTGATCTGGTTTTGCAGATTTGAGATAAAGAAGCCGGGGCAGAAATGCTCCGGCCTTTTTGTTTTGGGGCACTGCGGTGCCCGACCCGTCATGCCGGACTTGATCCTGCATCCATGCCTCATAGCCAGAGACAAGCTTGATCTATCCAGACGAGGACGAACAGGAAGGCATGGATTCCGGGTCAAGCCCGGAATGACTGAGAAGGTCTTGCGTCACTATGCACCAACGAGCCATATAGAGTGAAATATTGACATTTTGAACATATTATGTTCTGTGTGACCCATGATCTCGACCCCATCGCCTCTCCCCAACCACCCTTTGAGCAACGGCCAAGCCCCTAGCCCCAACAGCTCATCTTTTCGTGCCCAAAAACCGCAAATTCACTGTGAAGTTACGCAGTTTTCCGCCATTTTTGAGACTGGCCCTCTGGCTGGCCTAGAAAAGAACAGGCCCACCACCGGCGCCCGCATCCAGCACCACCATTGCCCATTGTGAGACCGTCCAAAACCAAATTTCACTGTTACCTTCGGCAGATT
>DLOX01000299.1:0-3673 GCA_002478575.1 Sphingomonadales bacterium UBA7473
TTGACGAGCAGGTTGGGGAAGCGCGCAGGAAGCACCTGAGGCTCTTGCCGCGATCCATCGTAATTGGGCTGGAAATCAACTGTATCTTTGTCGAGATCCTCAAGCAGTTTCATCGCGGGCTTAGAGAGGCGCGCTTCGGTATAGCGCATGGACGCTGGCGGATCGGGATCCATCGATCCGAAATTGCCTTGGCCATCAACGAGCATGAGCCGCATGGACCAATCCTGCGCCAATCGCGCCAGTGCATCATAAATCGCGCTGTCACCATGCGGGTGATAGTTACCCATCACGTCGCCGACGATTTTCGCGGATTTGCGATAGGCTTTTCCGGGCACGAAGCCGCCTTCGTCTGCCGCGTACAGGATGCGGCGATGCACGGGCTTCAGGCCATCTCGCACATCAGGAAGTGCCCGTGCGACAATCACGGACATGGCATAGTCGAGATAACTCGACTTCATTTCGTCAACGATGTTAATCGGTGTGATATCGGAAGGATCGTCGGGAATTGGCTCTTCGCTCAACGGGAAAACTTTCTGCGAACTGGATTATTTATGTGTCGCAACGCTCTAGCCTGTTAGAACGGCTATGGCCAGCCTTAGGAGCCGATATTGAAACAAAACTGACGCAATTAAGGTGCGATTTCTTGGCCATCCCAAGCGAAGACGCGGCCGCTTTGCGCTGGCGTCAATTTGTCCATTACGGAAAGCATCGATTGGGCGGAAAACTCGGCTGTGAAAAGCCTATCCGCAGCCACTCCGCGCTGAAAGGGCTTGCTCATGCCGGTATCGACTGTGCCCGGGTGCAATGTAGTGCAGATCAGTTCTGGGTGGCTTCGGCTCAAATCAATCGCGAGCGTTCGTATGAGCTGATTGAGCGCGGCTTTAGAGGCGCGATAGCCATACCAGCCGCCGGTGCGATTGTCTGAAATGCTGCCGACACGCGCAGAAAGTGCAGCAATAACAGTGCGTTGGTCCTTGGGCATGAGCGGCAGCAGCGCCTTGATCGCGAGCAATGGCGCGACGCTGTTGATTGCAAAGCTGCGGGCCAAATCGTCTGCGTTGAGCGCTCGCCAGCTTTTTTCCGGCTGCTGCTGATCGTCATGGAGCATCCCGGTTGTGACAATGATTTGATGCACAGCGCCCCCGATGCGGTTTGCCAAACCTGCCAGATCATCCGCGCTGGTCGGATCACAAGTGAGACCCAAGGAGCCATCCCGCGAACAGCCAATCACGCGATCAAATTGAGGATCAGCGGCCAGCAGCTCATGAAAAGCGCGGCCAACGCCGCCTGATGCCCCGATAATAACAGCTGTCTTGCCCATTTCCCCCTTTTAGGCGGTTCTATACCTGAAGGGCAGGCGGCCTTTTGGCCCATTCAATCCTCATTCAGCCGCAAAGCGCCACTGCCGCGCCAAGCCCGCTTGTTTCGGCCCGCGCAACGCAGTAGCGTGGATAAGAGACAATCAGGCCAGACTCGGCCTTTGCCACTTTGGAGGATGTTTGATGAAGCCCTTTATGTCCCTGACGCGGTCTGCGTCTTTGGCGCTTGTTTTAGCCGCTGGACTGACCACGATGGTTGCTGTGCCAGCTTCTGCACAGAAGAAGGAAAAGGCCGACAAGAATGCAGGCAAGGCCCCTGCGCCAGAACTGAGCGCACCTTATCGCAAGGCTTTTGGTGAAATTCAGGCCGCACAAAAGGCAGGCAATGCCGCTGATATGGCCACGAAAATCACTGCGCTTGAGCCTTTGGCAATCACTGCCGATGAGAAATATTATCTCGGCGTGATGCGCTTTGAATTGTCCAAGCTGACGAAGGACAAGGCAACGACGCGCAAGGCGATCAACGACATGGTGGCGAGCAATTCAAAGCTGATCACCAATTTGTCCGACTTGCTCTACAACGCGGGTGCCATGGCCTATGAGGCTGGGGACTATCGGGATGCTGTGGCTAAACTTGCTCAAGCCGATCAAGCTGGATCAAAAGACGTCAATCGACATCTTTTGGGCGCCGAAGCCAATTTCAAATTGAACCAAATTCCAGCAGGCCTTGGCGTGTTGCGCAAAGCGGTCGATCAGCAAAAGGCAAGTGGCCAAGCTGTCCCTCAAGATTGGTACCGTCGTGCCGTTGGCATGTCGATGAAAGCAAAGCTTGGGACTGACCTCACCAGCTGGTCGATGGATTTGGTCCGCGCTTATCCAACAGCCACCAACTGGCGCGATGCGCTGGTGCTTTACCGCGATGGCGCAAAGCTTGATCCTTTGGTTCAGCTCGATGTGTTCCGTTTGATGCGCCAGACCAAATCACTGGCCGGTGAAAAAGACTTTTACGATTATGCCGAAGTTGCCAATGCTCGCGCATTGCCGGGCGAAGCCAAGGCCGTGATCGAAGAAGGTTTTGCCAACAATGCCGTTTCCAAAACGAGCAAGCCTGTCAACGAAATGCTGGCACTTGTGAATGGTAAGATTGGTGCAGATAAAGCGTCAATCTCAGCAGATGAAAAGCGCGCGCGTGCCTCAGCCGATGGCAAGATCGCCGCAAACACGGGTAATGCCTATCTGGGCTATGGCGACTATGCCAAGGCGATTGAACTGTTCAAGCTCGCCTTGTCAAAAGGCGGAGCGGATACGGACGCTGTGAACACACGCCTTGGCATTGCGCTTGCGATGACCGGACAGCGTGAAGACGCAAAGTCGGCGTTTAAAGCTGTGACTGGCCCACAACGAGCGACTGTGGCTCAATTCTGGAAGCTCTATATGGATATTCCAACGGCCTAAGCTGCGGCCCATGTGAACAAGAATTGGGGCGTTGCCAGCGATGGCAGCGCCCTATTTCTTTGGCTCGGCTGCTTTTGCCAAATCGACATTAAAGCGGACAAAGGCGGCTTCGATGGCCGGCCCGTGCTTGTCGAGGATCGCGTCCGCCATGCTGCCGCTAAACAACTCTTCATGAAAGAAGCACGTGCGTCCGCCGTCCAGCGGCTCAAGCCGAAAGATATGATCGCCTTTGAATTGCGTTCGATCAGGCAACCCACCTTCCCAGCGCATCACATAAGGCTCGACCGAGATGACCAGAACAGGCACCACCATGGCCTTGGTGCCGATGATGGGAACCGAATGCACCATGATCGTCTCGCTGGGCGTGTTTTCACCATCGACCTGGATCAGATAGCTGTTCCACTGCCCGTAATTTCCCGTCGCAGTGAGAATATCCCACAGCCTCTCAATGGGGGCTGATATGTCAATTTGTGTCTTGATCCACGTCATGGGGAAGGGTGCTAGCGTGCTTTGAACCTGTCTGCTAGCCTTGCGCAATGATCACCGAGCAACACAGATCCGATTGGGAAACCCTAGGCTTTTTCATCCTGAAAGGCTTTGCTGATCCGGCGCAATGCACTCAAATGGCTGAAGAGACGATTGACATCATCCGCGCCAATCCGCCTTCGGGACAGCCGGGTCAGCAGGCCTATCGCATCGAAGACAGCTTGTTCATTCAGCCCGAAAGCCAGCCCATGCCGGGCGCTGCAAAGCCCGAAGACTGGGTCGCCAAAGTGTTCAACACGCATCTGGGCGGCGCGGCCCATGATTTCGCGGTATCGGCAGAAGCGGGCGCAGTGGTTGCTGATCTGCTGGGTCCAGACGTGGATGTGTTTCAATCGATGTTCATTCTGAAAAAC
>DLOX01000299.1:3729-4090 GCA_002478575.1 Sphingomonadales bacterium UBA7473
CATTCTGAAAAACCCCGGCGCTTGGGGCCAGCCTTGGCATCAGGATAGCTATTATTTCAACTTTGATCAGCAGCCTCAGGTCGGGCTTTGGCTCGCCATTTCAGAGGCGACGTTGGAAAATGGCTGCCTGTCGGTGCTCCCCGGATCGCACGAAAATCCCGTGCTTACCCATGTGCCGGATCGGCGCGAAGGAGCCAATCAAGGCTATTTGGAGATATTGGACACCGATGAAGCAGAGGCCATCCCGGTGCTGATGGAGCCGGGCGATCTTCTTGTCTTCAACAGCTATTTGCTCCACAAGTCGGTCGATAATCGCGGCAGCGGACGGCGGGCCGCGATGGTCTATCATTATGGTCGCGCC
>DLOX01000015.1:0-27585 GCA_002478575.1 Sphingomonadales bacterium UBA7473
TATTCCAACCAGCGCGGCAAAGGCCGCAAACCCCCTTGACCCTTTTTTCATCCCTGAAATCCCTCATCAAAATCAGACAAAGAAAAGGTCTCAATTGATGCTCACCAGGGCGTCACCATCTATGGTTAACGGCGGAGAAATCGCGACGAACGGAGGGCGCAAAAAAAAGGCCCGCAGATCGGGTGATCTGCAGGCCTAAAGTGAAGAGAGATTGCCTGAAAGACCATTCCCCCTTGGGTCGCAAGTTTGGTTTGGCGAGTCGCGCTGAGTCGCGCACTACCCATGTGGGTAGTTTTGCTTGAAAAATGCCAACTTTACGTCTTGAGTGATGCCGATGATCACAGAATCAGGTCGCAACAATCTGTTTACCTTTTCTGGTCAGGCCCAACGCCAGCCCGGAAGATCATCATGAGTGACCAAGATCCCATCCCCTATATCCCCAACAGTCGCGGCGACGAGGACTGGGAAGCACTTAACGTTCTGATTGGGCATATTTACGAATCCGTGCTTCATCCGGAAAATTGGAATGAGACGCTGGCCCGGATTACGGCCACCCTGTGCCCCTTGAGCTGGGAAGCCGCCTTCATCTTATGGGAAGGCTATCATCCGCCCAACGCGCGCTTTGTTGCGGCAACGGGTTTGGCGGCCGGCGTTCAAGAAATTTACGCCAGTGTTTATGGCGGCAATAATCTTTGGTCTCAAAGGCTGATGCGGTTCCGGAATGGCGCAGTCGTCGACAGCGACGAGATTACTTCGCGCCAAGAAGTGATGGACTCTCCGCTCTTCAAAGATTTCCTTATGCCTTGGGGCATCAACCGGATGATGGCGGTCATGCTGGATAAGCGGGGGCATGACCGGCTTGGTCTAATCCTCACCGGTCCTGGAGATCGCGATCTTTCCGTACTGAAGCGAGGCTTGCGCGTTTTAGCCCCTCATATGCAACGGGCCATGCGGATCAGCGATCGGATCGCAAGCCTTCAATTAGCGCAAGGCGCTGCACAAACGGCGTCCGATCAATCGCCCTTTGGCGTGATCAGCTTGGATGCTGATCTCAACATATTATCGGCCAACGCCAGAGCCGCCCGCTTTGAAGAAATCGGCTTAATCTCAATTGCGCAGTCCCGTTTCAGCTTCACCCATGCCGGGACGCAGCAAAAGCTGAACGAATTTGCGAGGACCACACCGCCGGCAGGAACAGCTTTTCAAGCCAAGCGACCCGACGGTTCTGAGATCCCCGTTTTGGGCGCGCGCATTGCGCCACAATCAACTGCATATATCGGCGGTGTCGTCCAAGGGGCAGCCATCATCCTCACCATAGGCAGCGGCCCCGGCGAAACGCCTGTCGTCGAGATCAACCGGGTCGCACAGTGGTTTGGCCTTACGCCAGCGGAAGCACGGCTCACCGTTGCGCTCGGTGAAGGTGTAACGCTTCAAGACTATGCCGCTTTGCGTGCAACGAGCCTTAACGCCGTTCGCTTCTTGCTGAAGAGCATTTTCCGGAAGACGGGCACTAACAGCCAAGCGCAACTGACGGCGATGCTGGCGCGGCTGCCGGTCAATCCCGCCGAGCAATAGTCCCTAAACCGACCAACCCCCTTTTGCAGCCGACCAACTCCCTTGAGAGTGGCTATCAACCGACTAGGTTCTTTGCCAAGCATAGTCTGAGGGGATGTTCATGCGGTCATATTTGCTTTCGGCGGCTTCCGCCTTTTCGCTCATCATTGCGTTACCATCGCTGGCCACGGCTCAAACGGCACCAATTGTCACCGAAAATGTCGCAGTGTCAGAGGCCGTCCGCAAGGCATGGGGTTTTGATCAAAGCGATATCGCCCCAGACATGGGATATCTTTATGGAGTGCTGCCAAACGGCATGCGCTATGCCATCCGCAAGAACCAAACTCCCAAACATGCTGCGTCAGTTCGGATGCGCTTTGACATAGGATCAACGGCAGACCTTCAGGGCCAAGAAGGCGGAGCCCATTATCTCGAACATATGGCCTTCAATGGATCGAAGAAGGTTCCCGAAGGGGAGATGATCAAGCTGCTTGAGCGCTTCGGCCTCTCTTTCGGTGCCGATACCAATGCCTATACGAGCTTTACCGAGACGGTATACATGCTTGAGCTACCGCAGGTGACACCACAGATCATGGACACCGCCATGATGCTGATGCGCGAAACAGCAAGCGAGCTGACCATTTCAGAAGGTGCCGTCGAACGCGAGCGCGGCATTATTTTGGGCGAGCTTCGGGCCCGGGAGAATTTCGGACTGCGGCAGTTGCGCGATCAGCTAAGCTTCTTTGCACCCGGCACGCCCATTACCCGTGGCCTGCCCGTGGGCACGGAAGCGAGCATTAAAGCGACCACTGCCAAGGGCCTGAGGGAGCTATACGAAAGCTATTACACCCCCGCCCGTGCCACATTGATCATTGTCGGCGATGTCGATCCCGTCGCGTTAGAAAAGCAGATCAAGGCGAGCTTTTCGGATTGGAAAGCCAAAGCCGAGAAGGCCGGCGATCCAGCCGCTGGAACGATCGATCCCAACCGGCCGTCATCGGCCCGCTTCTTCGTCGATCCCGATGTGCCGACCTCCATATCCTTGTCCGCGATAACACCGGCGCGCAAAGGGCCCGACACATTGGCAAGGCGTTCGCAAGAAGTGGCCGAGGCGCTGGGGTCAGCCATCGTCTCTCGCCGCCTTGATACCTTGGTGCGCAGCGGCAATGCCCCCTTCACTGGTGGCTCCGCTTCTAGCAACGACCTCATCTCAACCGCTCATATTGCCTCCATTTCCATCGTTGCCAAGGATCGGGACTGGAAATCGGCGCTGACCGTCGCCGAGCAGGAATGGCGGCGCGCGATGGAGCATGGCTTCACCAAGGCCGAGCTTGACGAGCAAATCGCCAATGTGCGGACCTCTCTCAAAAACGCGGTCGATCAAGCCTCCACCCGCAACAGCAATGGATTGGCGATGGCGGTCGTCACAGCGCTGGAAAGCGGTCGGATCGTGTCGACGCCCGCTGATGGTCTCGCGCGCTTTCAGCAGCTTGCGCCGACCTTAACGCCGGAAAAGGTGACAGCGGCCTATAAGGCACTTTGGGGTAATGGGCCTGTTCATGCTTATGTCGCGCACAACCAAGCGACACCTGATGCTTTGGCTCAAGTCGCGCAAGTGCTGGATGCCTCTCGCAAAGTGGCAGTGACGGCGCCTGTGGCGGTCGCTGACAAAGCCTTTGCTCACACCAACTTTGGCGCGAAGGGTACGGTCGCGAAAGACAGCCGCATCAAAGACTTGGACATCCGCACTATTCGCTTCGCCAATGGCGTAGCTCTCAACATCAAGAAAACCGATTTTGAAAAGGGCCGCGTGCGCGTGGCGCTTCGGGTTGGCGGTGGTTCGCTTGAATTGGCCAATGCTCCAGAGGGGCTTGGGCTATTCATGTCGACGGTGTTTGCATCGGGCGGGACTACCGAACATGCTGCTGACGAGCTAAGCCGCATTCTGGCCGGACGGACGGTCTCAGCGGGTTTGAACGCTGGACAAGACGCGTTTTCCTCCATGGCCAGCACGACACCCGCCGATCTAAAGCTCCAGATGCAAGTGATGGCGGCGAGCATCACCGCCGCAGGCTACCGGCCCGAAGCTGACGCACAGTGGCGCAACATCGTGGGCGCGTTCCTGCCCACGCTCGACAGCCAGCCGGGGGGCGTTGCCAGCCGCGATGTCCCGCGCATCCTGGCCAATGGTGATAGGCGCTTTGGCTTTCCGTCCGAGGCTGTGTTGAAGGGGCTAAGTTCCGCACAAATGAAAGCCGTGATCGATCCGAAACTCAAAGGCGGGCCCATCGAAATTGCCATTGTTGGCGATATTGATGAAGCGGCAGCGATTGAAACAGTTGCAACCACCTTTGGGGCACTGCCGACGCGCCCCGCCAAGTTCCCGCTCTATGCAGAGGGCCGCAATGTCGCTTTCCCAACATCGCGGGCCCCGGTTACGCTCCGCCACAGTGGCAAACCCGACCAAGGCCTGGCGATGATTGTCTGGCCAACGACCGACGATGCCAATCATCGCCAGGAAGTGACGATGGAATTGCTCGGGCAATTGCTACAGCTCCAAGCCACTGACATTTTGCGCGAGAAGCTTGGCGCAACTTACTCTCCTAACGCGTCATCGAGCATGTCATCCCTCTATAAAGGCTATGGCCAGATTACAGTCAGCAGCACAGCAGACCCAGCGAAAATTGATGAGATCAACGCAGCTGTCGATGAGATTGCCCAATCACTCGCAGCAACAGCGCCAACTGCTGACCTTATCACCCGCGCCCGCAATCCAATGCTGGAACGGATCGAACGCAACCGCCGCGAAAATGGATATTGGCTTGGCATTATTGACGAGGCGCAGTCGTTGCCGAAGGACCTTCGCTATCCCCGCGAACAGGAAAAGCTGTTGCGATCAATCACGGCAGCAGAGCTGCAAGCTGCGGCAAAGCGCTGGCTCAACCCAGCCAATGCCCTTCGGATCAGGATCGTGCCAAAGGAGGCTAAGCCGCCTTCTTGATGAAGACCGTTCCTGCCGAATAGCCAGCTCCAAATGAGCAGATGACGCCCGTATCGCCCGCGACAAGATCGTCGCTGTTCAGATGGAAAGCGATGATCGATCCGGCGGATGATGTGTTGCCATAAGTATCGAGCACCGTCGGGCTTTCATCTTCATTGGCATCATGGCCAAGCACTTTGGAGGCGATCAGGCGGTTCATATTGGTGTTGGCTTGGTGAAGCCACAAGCGCCGCAGATGTTCGGCGGTAAGGTTAAGGCGATCCATTTCAGCAAGGATCATATCTGACACCATCGGCACGACTTCGCGGAAAACCTTGCGGCCTTCTTGAACAAACAGCTTGTCTTTGGCGTCCCGCGTTTCAGGATGCGCACGGTTGAGGAAGCCGAAATTGTTCCGGATATTGTTGGAGAAGACAGTCTTCAGCTTCGTCCCCAAAATGTCCCAATGGCCAGCAGGCGCAATGCTCTTTTCTTCGACCAGCACTGCTGTCGCAACATCCCCAAAGATGAAATGACTGTCGCGATCGCGCCAGTTCAAATGGCCCGAGCAAATCTCTGGGTTTACGACAAGCACGGACTTGGCATTGCCGGCCCGGATCATATCGGCGGCGGCCTGAATGCCGAATGTTGCCGACGAGCAAGCGACATTCATGTCATAGCCAAAGCCATCAATGCCAAGCGCATCTTGGATCTCAATCGCGACTGCTGGGTAGGCGCGTTGCAGATTGGAACAGGCGCAAAGGACGGCATCGACTTGGGCAGCCTCGCGACCCGCCCGCGCCAGAGCATCTCGGGCAGCCGCGACGCCAATCTCTGCGAGGACGCCAATTTCCTCGTTGGGTCGCTCATCCCAGCGTGGCCCCATGACCTCTATGTCAAGAATTGGCTCTTTCGAAAGCACATAGCGCGCTTTGATGCCGCTGGCCTTGTCAATAAACTCAACTGAGCTTGGTTCCAACGCGGTCATGTCGCCCGCTGCAATCGCCTCAGCATTTTGCGCATTATGCTGCGCAACATAAGCGTTAAAGCTGGCAACCAGCTCTTCGTTTGAGATGCTGTCTTTGGGCGTAAAAAGGCCAGTGGCCGAAATGACGGGTGTGAACATGGGGACGCGCCTTAGCCTCTTGGGGAAGCACCTTCAATCCAGAACGACTTTTCCTCGGCCTTGCTTCACGGTGCTGCGCACTGACTTGCCCAAGAGCCGCTTTTCCTTGGCGGCTTTGCCGGGCTTGGTCTTGATGCGCTTCTCGGGCCGGATATGGGCCTTTGCAATCATGTCGGCGAGGCGAGCTCGCGCTTCCAAGCGATTGGCCTCCCGCGTGCGATGCGTGCGAGCGACAACAATGATTTCGCCCGCAGTCGTCATCTTGCTGCCCGCCAATGTCTTCAACCGACGATAAACGTCAGGCGCAAGCTTGAGCGCATAGACATCCAGCCGGAGCTGGCAGGCGGTTTCGACTTTGTTGACATTTTGCCCGCCGGGGCCGGTGCCCGAGAGGAACTTTTCTTCAATCGCCTCTTCCGGCAATTCAAATTCAGGAATGCTCATGCGGTAAAGCCCAACGCCGAAAAGCGATCAGGCCAAGGCGCGGTTGCTTCCGCATTGGGCTTGTCGCCGCGCTTTATCGAGAGATACGACGCGTGAAGCATAAGCCCCTGCCCGGCACGACCATAGACGGGATCACCCGTGATCGGCATCCCAAGGCCCGATGCCGCATGGACCCGCAGCTGATGCGTGCGCCCGGTTTCAGGTGAAAATTCGATCAGTGCCCGCGATCCCTCCACCGCCAGTCGCTTCCATTTAGTGACGCACGCCTTGCCACGTTCATCAACGACCATGCGCCATCCCTCGCGGGCGCTACTCACTTTGCCCAAGGGAAGGTCAATCACGCCCTCGTCCTCATCCGGAATGCCATCGACAATCGCAATATAGCGTTTGGTGACGTCGCCCGCCTCAAAGGCTGCCGCAAAGCGCTTATGAGCTTTGGGGTTTCGCGCCAGAAGCAAACAGCCGGACGTATCTTGGTCGAGACGATGAACAATGCTCGGCGTTCGTTCAAAGCCAAAGCGCAGCTCGGCCAATTGAAGTTCGACCGATAGTGCCGGAACACGCGGTGTCGCCACGGGCAGCCCCGCTGGCTTGTTCACAATGACGGCCTCTCCATCGATGAAAAGCACATGATCGGACAAAGGATCAGGATTAGGGAATCGGGGGCCACGCATCGGGCGGCTATAGTCAGTTCATTGCACTGTGCCAGACCAATTGACTTTACGTGCACGGAAAGTAGATTGTGCGCATGCCACAAACGAGCCATGCCACAGTCGAAATTGCCGATCCCCGCGATAAGCATCAATATAGCATTTCGGACCTATCCGAAGAGTTTGACATCACGCCGCGGGCCTTGCGCTTCTATGAAGATGAAGGACTGATCAATCCCGTAAGGCGGGGCCTTTCGCGTATCTATACCAAGCGGGATCGGGCGCGGCTGGCGTGGATATTGCGGGCCAAGCGGGTTGGGTTCAGCCTGTCTGAAATTCGCGAGTTGATTGATCTTTATGATATTGGCGACGGCCGCAAGTTACAGCGGCAAGTCACAGTGGAGAAATGTCAGGAGCGTATTGACCTTCTGAAGCGGCAGCGTGCCGATATCGATGCCCATATTGATGAGCTTTCGCGCTTCATCGATGTTGTAAAAGAGGCCGATCCAGCGCTGGTTGCCTGAGTTAAGACTAAGCCTGATACAGACTAAGAGTGGAGTAAGTCATGCCAAGCTATACCGCGCCTGTTCGCGATACGAAGTTCGTGATCGATCATGTGATTGGGCTGGATCGCTATGCCAATTTGCCCGGCTTTGAAAATGCGTCCGCTGATATGGTCGATGCGATCCTGACCGAAGGCGGCAAGTTCATGGGCGAGGTATTGGCTCCCCTCAATGCTGTGGGCGACAAAGAGGGCTGCACCCGCCATCCGGACGCCAGCGTTACCACGCCGACGGGATTCAAAGAAGCCTATAAGGCCTATATCGAAGCAGGCTGGACGACGCTTGGAGCGCCAGAGAGTGTCGGCGGCCAAGCGCTGCCGCACATCATCTCAAGCGCGATCGAAGAATATCAAATGGCCGCCAATCAAGCCTTTGCCATGTATCCGGGGCTCACTCAGGCCGCCGTCTCTGCGATTCTGGTCGCGGGGTCTGACGAGCAAAAGGCGCTTTATGTGCCGAAGATGGTCTCAGGCGCTTGGGGCGGGACGATGAACTTGACGGAACCGCATTGCGGGACTGATCTCGGCCTTCTCAAAACCAAAGCCGAACCCCAGGCGGATGGCAGCTACAAGCTGACCGGCACGAAAATCTTCATCTCATCCGGTGAGCATGACCTAACTGAGAATATCATTCATTTGGTGCTTGCGAAAACGCCGGGCGCGCCGGACAGCACCAAAGGCATTTCGCTCTTCATCGTGCCTAAGTATTTGTTGAACGCTGACGGGAGCATTGGGGAGCGCAATGCCGTCTCTTGCGGTTCCATCGAGCATAAGATGGGTATCCATGGCAATTCCACCTGCGTCATGAACTATGACGGTGCGACGGGCTATATGGTGGGTGAGGAGTTTAAAGGCCTTGCTGGCATGTTCGTGATGATGAACGCCGCGCGATTGGGCGTTGGCATTCAGGGCCTTGCTCAGGCTGATGTCGCGTTCCAGAATGCAGTCATTTACGCCAAGGATCGTCGTCAGGGTCGGTCTCTGACGGGTGCGAAAGAGCCTGAAAAGCCCGCCGACACATTGTTCGTCCACCCCGACGTCCGCCGCATGTTGATGGAAGCGAAGGCCTTCACTGAAGGTATGCGCGCTTTCTGCCTTTGGGCGGCACTCCAAGCTGATTTGGCGCACAAAGCACAGACCGAGGAAGAGCGGCAAACCGCCGATGATCTGCTTGGCCTGTTGACGCCTGTGCTCAAAGGCTATGGCACTGACAAAGGCTATGATGTCGCCACCGCCATGCAACAAATTTATGGCGGCCATGGCTATATTGACGAATGGGGCATGGGGCAGTTCGTCCGCGATGCGCGCATCAATATGATCTATGAAGGCGCCAATGGTGTGCAAGCGCTTGACCTTGTCGGCCGCAAGCTGCCTTCCAAGGGCGGACGCGCTGTGCAGCTTTTCTTCGCAACGGTTGGTCAAGAGATTGCCGCCGCAAAAGCTGTGCCTGAATTGGAAGCCTTTGCCTCAGCCCTCGAAAAGGCCATGGGCGATATGCAGTCCGGCACGATGTGGCTGATGGCCAATGGCATGACCAATCCGGACAATGCAGGCGCTGGATCGCATCATTTCATGCACATCACTGGGCTCGTCACGCTTGGGCTGATGTGGCTGCGGATGGCAACGGCGGCACAAGCGGCACTGTCCAGCGGCGACAGCGATCCTGCCTTCATGCAAGCCAAATTGCTCACCGCGCGCTTCTTTGCAGAGCGAATGCTACCCGATACGGCAGCGCTGCTTACCAAAATGCAAGGCGGGGCGGATGTTATCATGGCCATGCCCGTTGAGGCGTTTTAGTTTGGGCGGCCTCGCCCGATGAAATGGGCCATCCTGTTCCTAGTCATCCTAGGCGCTGCGCTGTTCGCTTTTACGCGGATGGTGGCAGCGCCCAACCAGCTCGACTATCTGAACGCAGTCTGGCCGGGTGATAGCGGGGTTGAACGAGTCGGCGATGGCATCACCTTCAGTGAGAAGACGGGTCTGAAGCTCGACATCTGGGCCAAACCGGATGGCACAGCGAAAAAGCCGGTCATCATCTTCTTCTATGGCGGCGGCTGGGCCAATGGAGAGCGCACTCACTACGGCTTTGCGGGCAAGGCGTTCGCGACGAAAGATTTTATCGCGGTTCTGCCTGACTATCGCAAAGTGCCGACTGTGCGCTTTCCCGCCTTTGTTGAAGATGGCGCTGAAGCCGTCAAATGGGTGCGAGACAATATCAGCCGCTATGGCGGAGACCCGGCGCGGATCACGCTCTCAGGCCATTCGGCAGGCGCCCATATCGCGATGATGCTGACGCTCGATCAACATTATCTGAGCGATCTTGGCGTTGATCCAAAGATCATCCGCGCCACAGTTGGTCTCTCTGGCCCCTATGATTTCCTGCCGCTCGATAGCAAAAGATCGATCAACGCCATGTCCCAATGGCCACGGCTGGAGGAAACGCAGCCCATCCATTTCGCCCGCGCCGATGCCCCGCCGATCATGGTGGTGACCAGCACGCGGGACGATACGGTCAAACCGCGCAACGCTATTCTCCTTTCAGAGAAGCTTCACAGCCTCGGCGCCTATGTCGATTTCCGCGTCTATGCCGATCTAAACCATGAGGAAGTGGTAATGGGGCTGTCCAAACCCTTCCGTGGCAAAGCCCCCGTTCTGGACACGGCAGCGGCTTTTCTGAAAGAACATAGCCAACCATAAAAGCGAGAGGAGCCTGCCATGCTGACCAAAGGGGATGACTATCCCATCCACCAGACGCCAGAGCCAATCGCTTTTTCGGGCACGGATCGGAATTTTTATGATCGCTATTTCTTCTGCGCCTATCTGCCCGATGGCAGCGGTTATTGCGCGGGGGCTTTTGGTATCTATCCGCATTTGAATGTTGCGGATGCGCATTTTTCGGTTGTCCGCGATGGCGTGCAGCATTGCGTTCATGCCTCGCGCTTGTTGGGTATGGAACGGATGGATTTGGTGGTGGGACCGATCAGCATTTCAGTGATCGAGCCACTGATGGTCGTGAGGCTGACCATTGCCGACCATGAGGGAATTTCTGCAGAACTCACCTTCGCAGGCCGCAGCGAACCCATCATGGAACCGCGCTTCACCCGCCGCCAAGGGCCGCGGCTGTTCATGGATGTAACCCGCTTCACGCAAAACTGCCGCGTGTCCGGCTGGGTCTCCGTTGATGGCAAGCGTCAGGATTATGAAGGCGGACTTGGCACGCGGGATCGCAGCTGGGGTATCCGGCCCATTGGTGCGGCCGATGCTCAGCCCGCTGTCCCCATGGTCATGCCGCAATTTTATTGGCTTTGGGCGCCAACCCATTTCCCCAACCTCTCGCTCTTTGATCATGTGAATGAGGATGAAAGCGGAGCGCCGTGGAACCGGCGGGCAAGCCTGATGCTCGATGGCGCGAAGCAGAATGAAGGCCTCCATCTGAGCGAGGATAAGTTCAGCATCGATTGGCAAACGGGCAAGCGCCATGCCGCGAGCGCAGCACTTGATTGCATCGATGCCCAGGGCCGAGCACATCGCGTCACATGGGAGCCCATTGCGACCTTCCAGATGAAGGGTATTGGCTATGGCCACCCCAATTGGGGCCATGGCGGATGGAAGGGCGAGTTGGCTGTTGAGCGCGAAGATTTCCGGCCCGATGAGCTGGATCCTTTGCTTCTTCCCCATCTTCACATTCAGGCGCTCGCCAAGGCGCGGCACGAAAGCGCAGATGCATCATCCGATGGCATTGGCATTGTGGAGCAGCTGGTGATTGGCCCACATGGCCCCAGTGGCTTTGTTGGGTTGAATGACGGGAAGGCATAGCTTTGGACTTTGGCACTAGCAAAAATCGCGGGACCTAAGGTCGGGGCTAGACAGGGGATAGCATCGCGTTAATCGCAATCTCCATGACTATGCCATCTATCCTGTCTCGCCTGCGCATTCCCGTCATCGGGTCTCCGCTCTTCATCGTCTCTGGCCCGGAACTGGTGATTGCCCAGTGTAAAGCGGGGATCGTCGGATCCTTCCCGGCCCTCAATGCTCGGCCGCAAACGCTTCTCGATGAGTGGCTGCACCAGATCACGGAAGAATTGGCGGCATGGAACCGCGACAATCCCGATACACCTGCTGCACCTTATGCGGTCAACCAGATCGTCCATAAATCAAACGACCGCTTAGACGCCGACATTGCAACCTGCGCCAAATGGCAAGTGCCGATCACCATCACCTCATTGGGTGCTCGCGAAGATCTGAACACTGCGGTGCGCAATTGGGGCGGCATCACGCTTCACGATGTCATCAACGATCGCTTCGCTCGTAAGGCGATTGAAAAGGGCGCTGATGGCTTGATCCCCGTCGCCACCGGCGCAGGCGGCCATGCAGGAACCTTGTCGCCCTTCGCGTTCGTTGCTGAGCTGCGTGAGTGGTTTGATGGCCCCATCGCGTTGTCGGGCGCGATTGCCTGCGGCACGTCCATCCTGGCCGCTCAAGCGGCGGGCGCGGATTTGGCTTATATCGGATCGCCCTTCATCGCGACTGCCGAAGCCCGCGCGACCGATGGTTACAAGAATGGCATCGTTGAGGGCAGCGCGTCTGACATTGTCTATTCCAACCTCTTCACGGGCGTGCATGGCAATTATCTGCGCGGTTCCATCGTCGCAGCCGGCCTCGACCCAGACAATCTGCCCGAAAGCGACCCATCAAAGATGAACTTTGGCTCCGGCGGAAATACCGAAGCCAAAGCATGGAAGGATATTTGGGGATCAGGCCAAGGCATTGGATCGATCAAGGCCGTCCGCCCCGTGGGCGACTATATCAGCCAGCTGGAACGCGAATATCATGCCGCTGTTGCCGATCTGGCCGCACGGACCAACTATAAGAGCTGGAACTAGACTTTGGTTTAAGCAGGCTGTCACCCCGGACTTGATCCGGGGTCCATGCCTCACTGCTTAGTCCTGCTTGCTGGCTGGAAATCGAGGCATAGATTCCGGGTCAAGCCCGGAATGACGGCTACTAATTTGCCTATTTCTTTGGCTTGACGAATTTCAGCGTCATGCGATCGCTTTCGCCAATTGCGGCAAATTTGGCGCGATCCGTGTCACCTTCAGCGAACCTTGGTGGAAGCGTCCAAACACCCTTTGGATAGTCCTTTGTATCTTTAGGGTTGGCATTGATTTCGCTTGAGCCTGCGAACTTGAACCCAGCTTGTTCGGCAAGTTTGCGAACAGTCGAAACCTTCACATAGCCGCTCTTGCGTTCACGCTCTGCGTCCGCACTCTCGCCAAGCCGATGATCTTCGATGCCGAGCACGCCGCCGGGTTTCAGCATAGCATAAATTTCCTTGAACGCGGCTTCGCTATAGTCGGCATTTTCAGGGTGGCCGCTGCCCATCTTGAAATTGTGGACATTGCGGAATGTTAGCACGACATCGGCACTACCCGGCGCGACGGGTGTTCCGCCCCCGATGATGACGGGAAAATTTGCAACCTGAACGTTACTGTAGACGGCATTGGTCGCCAAAAATTTCTTCACATTCTCAGTTCCGCGCATCGGCGGAGCGACTGTCAGTGTGCCTTTGTCCTTCAAATAAGGCGCAAGGATTTCAGTATACCAGCCGCCAGAGGGCCAAAGCTCAACCACTTTGTCAGTGGGCTTCACGCCAAAGAAAGCGAGCGTCTGGGCAGGATTGCGATACTTATCGCGCGCGACATTGGCTGCTGTGCGCGTCGGAGCGTTGACGGCCGCTGCCAGCGCCGGTGCGGGCTTGGCTGGCTTTGCCATCAGCACAGGCGCGGCAAGGCCCATCGCGCAGCCAATGATGAAAGCGGATGTAATGATGCGACTCATAGAAAGTCTCCATGGAGATTTAGGTAGGGGAAACTCTCAATCCGCCAAATCGCGTCTTCAATCAAGCCTGTTCGGCGAGCGCAAGCATATCCGCCTTGTGCGCCGCAGCTGTAGCGCGCGATTCATTGGTTCGCTCAATCTTGTCAGCCATAGCAAGCCAGGCCTCACGAGACCGTAAATGCCGTTCGCGGACATTGTCCAGCCGTGTCTCGCTCGCGTCTTTGGCGCACTGCTCTGCGCGGGCAAGGTAGAATTCCAAGGTGGACATTGCCCATCTCCCCTGCTGATGGAATGCAGCCGCAATACTAGCGGTGCTGCACCCGCTTTTGCCCCGGGCCGACGCCAGGCGTCCGTTCCCGGAAAATGATCCGCCCTTTGGATAAGTCATAGGGCGTCATTTCGACATGAACCCGATCGCCCACGACAGACCGGATACGGAATTTCCGCATCTTGCCTGCCGTGTAAGCGATGATCCGATGATCATTTTCGAGCATCACGCCGAAACGACCATCCGGGTAAATTTCATCGATAACCCCTTCGAGGGTCAACAAATCTTCTTTTGCCACGCGCGGATCAGGCTGCGGACAGATTGACGGCAGAGCTTTTGCCGCGCTGATCGGTTTCAATGTCATAGTTGACACGCTGTTCTTTGTTCAGCGTGGTCATGCCAGCGCGCTCAACGGCGCTAATGTGTACGAAGCTGTCATTGCCGCCGCCATCGGGCGCGATGAAGCCATAGCCTTTATCAGTATTGAAGAATTTTACGGTGCCGACGGGCATGGGATGTTCCTTTCACGAAACAATAGGGTCCGCCCCGGCAAAAGCACCGGGTCGGGAGCCAGGGTCGTGTAAAGGAAGCGGTTGCACGTCAAAGACGCGCCTCAATTTCCGTCGCAGGCGACGATAGCGAGACGGTCTTTACGGCAAATAGGGGGAAAGTGCAAATTTAGGGCTTGAGCAAATCCAATACCGCCAAGGTCATCGCCTCTGTTCCCAATCGAATGGATGGCTCCGGCGCGATCTTGAACAGGGGGCTATGATGGCCAGCGACTGCAGGGCCGCCTTTCTTTTCAGCATCCAGATCGGCTTGGGGTGTGCCGCCCACGCCGAAATAATAGCCTTTGATATTGAGGCCCGGCGTCACAAAATAGGTGAAGTCTTCCGCACCCATACCCGCTTGAACGAAAGGCACGACAACACCGGGTCCAAGCGATTTGGCCAGCGAGCTGTTCAAACGCCGAGCAAGGCCCGCGTCATTGATGGTTGTGGGCGTGCCTTCGCTGACCTTCACCTCAGGCATCTTATCCTTCGGCATCCCATTCAACGTGCCGACGCCTTCGGCCACGCGCTTGATCGCAGCCAGCAATTGCGCGCGCGTCGCTTCATCATTGGCGCGGACGGTGAGCTGCAAATCGGCGCGATCTGAAATGATGTTATGCTTTGATCCAGCGTGGATGGCGCCAACAGTAATGACACCTGGACTAAGAGGTGCCCGTTCGCGGCTGATGATGCCTTGCAAGGCCTGCACAAACTGGCTGGCCATATAGACCGGGTCTTTGCCGGTGTTGGGGCTGGCGCCATGCGCTCCAATGCCATGGATGATCACATCAACCGCGTCAGATGAGCTATATTGAATGCCTTCGGATGCTGCGATGGTCCCTGCTTTGAGGCCTGCCGCGACGTGGAAGGCCAGAGCATATTGAGGCTTAGGGAAGCGCGTATAAAGCCCATCCTTCACCATTGCGATGGCACCGCCCAGCCGCTCTTCGGCAGGCTGAACAGCAAAAACTACAGTGCCTTTCCACCGCGCCTTGTTGGCAGCGAGCAGCCGCGCTGTGCCAACCAGCGATGTGATATGCACATCATGGCCACAGGCATGCATCACCGGAAACTCAATCCCATCAACACCAACTTGGCGCACGGTCGACGCATTGGGCAAGCCAGATTTTTCTTGCACGGGGAGCCCGTCCATATCGGCGCGGAGAAGCACCACAGGGCCAGCACCATTTTTCATAACGCCCACGACGCCCGTGCCGCCAACCTTCTCCGTAACTTCCAGTCCGGGAATCGCACGCAGCTCCTGCGCCATTCGGGCTGCCGTCTTTTCTTCCTTGAAAGACAGTTCGGGATTGCGATGGAAATGGTCCCAAAGCGACGCAAGCGACTTATCATAGTCCGCCTTCACAGCCTTCGAGAATTCCGATTGCGCAAAGGCTGGCGTCGAAGCAAATAAGGCAGCTGCCAGGGCAAGACCGCGCATCAGGCCGGACCCATGCGATAGACGCACAGCTTGTTGCCATCGAGATCGCGGAAATATCCAGCATAGAAAGCCGTTGGTCCTTCCTCGCCTCGCAATCCCGGAGGGCCTTCGCATGTTCCGCCAAGCGCGATCGCCTTGGCATGCACGTCATCAACCAAAGACCGTTTATCGACAACCAAGGCGATCATCGTGCCATTCCCATAAGTTGCCGGCTCCCCATTATGAGGGCTGGTAATGGCAAGACCGGGCTTATCATAGCCAAGCCCCCACAAGGTAAAGCCTCCGCCATCCATCATGCGGTTCGCACCAAGCAAGCCCAGCAAACCATCAAAAAAGCCCTTGGCTGCCTCAGCATCTTTGGTGCCAAGCGTTACATATCCAATCATCGCCCTGTCCCTTTATCTTCTATGTCTTAGCTAAAGACGGAACCATCCGTTGTCTTTTGACCCTTTTTACAGGGGCCCGTCCGTTCCGACCCCATGGACAAGGTCATCACCATTTCCCCGCCGGTTGGGCCTTGGCCAGTCATGGTCATTTGGACCTCAGTTTTGGTTTTGCCGCTTTTTCCGGTCATGGTCATTTTTAGCGGCGCTCCGCCATCGCCTTTGCATGTGGCTTCGACATTGATCGCACCGCCGCCGACATCACGCTTCGTAAATTCGCATTGCTGAGCGGATTGCGTCTTGGCCAATTCAGCTGCGATGTCTTCCTTCGCAGCCTGTTCCGGCGTCAGGCAAATTTCCTCCTTTGAGGCAGCAGTCATCATATTCTGCATCATAGACTGCAGCTCGGGTGGTGCGCCGGGGACGTTAAATTCCTGCAAAACGATATTATTTTTCCAGCTGCCTGATTCTCGTTTCACCGGGCCGTCTGGCGTTGCAGCCTTGTCATCACCGGAACTGCAAGCCGAAACAGCCAACAACATCGTGCCAGCCAAAAACAAGGAAATGCGCATGTGGATCCTCCGCCAAAGTTTGAAGCATCCTGACGGGTTTGGCAGTTATGGCAAGATGGCAATTGCAAATGATCGCTCTTGGCCATTG
Organism: Sphingomonadales bacterium UBA7473; assembly: GCA_002478575.1. Classification (GTDB taxonomy): domain Bacteria; phylum Pseudomonadota; class Alphaproteobacteria; order Sphingomonadales; family Sphingomonadaceae; genus Aquisediminimonas. The sequence continues at coordinate 16,458 of DLOX01000015.1, forward strand.
CCCTGCCCATCAACCAAGCCTATGTTCTTGGAATGTCCCTCACGATCCGCACCTCGCTATCGGAACCTGAAACCGATCAGAGCTTCGTCCCGCATCGCCCCGTGCGCCCGCCAAAGGTGGAAGGCGGAAGGCCTTTTAAGATCATGTCGGAATATGAGCCGGCGGGGGATCAGCCAACTGCAATTGCCGAGCTTGTGGCGGGGATCAACGCTGAAGAGCGGGATCAGGTTCTCCTCGGCGTCACTGGATCAGGCAAAACCTTCACCATGGCAAAGGTGATTGAAGCGACGCAACGCCCTGCCCTTGTGCTTGCGCCCAATAAGATTTTGGCGGCGCAGCTCTATGGCGAATTTAAGAGCTTCTTTCCTGACAATGCAGTCGAATATTTCGTTAGCTATTATGACTATTATCAGCCGGAAGCCTATGTGCCGAGAAGCGATACATACATTGAGAAAGAGTCGTCGGTAAACGAAGCGATTGATCGGATGCGGCATTCGGCGACCCGGTCCCTGCTCGAACGCGATGATGTGTTGATCGTGGCCTCGGTATCCTGCCTCTATGGCATTGGATCGGTTGAAACTTATTCAGCGATGATCTTTGACCTGAAGAAGGGTGACACGGTCGATCAGCGCGAGATCATTCGTAAGCTCGTCGCGCTCCAATATAAGCGCAATGACGCGGCCTTTGCGCGCGGCAATTTCCGGGTGCGCGGGGACAATCTGGAGCTTTTCCCGTCTCATTATGAGGATACGGCTTGGCGGATCAGTTTCTTTGGCGATGACGTTGAAGAGATTGTCGAATTTGATCCTCTGACGGGCAAGAAGATCGCGTCGCTCAACGCGGTGCGCGTCTATGCCAACAGCCATTATGTGACGCCGGGGCCCACGCTCAAGCAGGCGATGGAAGCGATAAAGCATGAATTGACGGTGCGGCTGGAAGAGTTGGTCAAAGAAGGAAAATTGCTGGAGGCTCAGCGACTGGAACAGCGGACTAATTTTGATCTTGAGATGATTGCTGCGACAGGCAGTTGTGCAGGCATTGAGAATTACTCGCGCTTCCTGACCGGGCGATTGCCGGGCGAGCCGCCGCCGACCTTGTTCGAATATCTGCCCGAAAACGCGCTGCTGTTTGTGGACGAAAGCCATCAGACCATTGGCCAGGTCAATGGCATGTCGCGCGGAGACCATCGCCGAAAGTTGACGCTTGCCGAGTATGGATTCCGCTTGCCGTCCGCCATCGACAATCGGCCGCTTCGCTTCAACGAATGGGATGCGATGCGCCCGCAGACCACCTATGTCAGCGCGACCCCCGGCAATTGGGAGATGGAGCAAACCGGCGGCGTGTTTGCTGAGCAAGTCATTCGCCCCACTGGCCTTATTGACCCTCCGGTTGAGATTAAGCCGGTCGAAGATCAGGTCCAGGATTGCATCAACGAGTGCCGCAAAACCGCAGAGGCCGGATATCGCACGTTGGTCACCACCCTGACCAAGCGGATGGCCGAGGATTTGACCGAGTTTATGCACGAGGCGGGCTTGCGCGTCCGTTATATGCACAGCGATGTCGAAACGTTGGAGCGCATCGAGCTGATCCGCGATTTGCGGCTGGGCGTCTATGACGTGCTAGTTGGCATCAACTTGCTGCGCGAGGGGCTGGATATTCCCGAATGCGGATTGGTGTGCATTTTGGATGCGGATAAGGAAGGCTTTCTGCGTTCGGAAACGTCGCTCATCCAGACGATTGGCCGCGCCGCCCGGAACGTCGACGGCCGCGTGATCCTCTATGCAGATCGGATGACGGGCAGCATGGAACGCGCCATTCGCGAGACAGATCGGCGGCGCGAAAAGCAGCATAGCTATAACCAGATCCACGGCATCACGCCCGAATCGATCAAACGCGACATTCAGAATATCGTCGCCGATACCGCTAGCCGTGATGGCGTGCTGGTTGAGATTGATGCAGAAGGCGCCAATAATCTCGTTGGCCATAATCTCCGCGCATACATCGAAGAGCTTGAGAAGAAGATGCGCGCCGCAGCAGCGGACCTAGAGTTTGAAGAAGCCGGCCGCCTCCGCGACGAAATCCGCTCCCTAGAGCAGGACGAGCTCGGCATCCCCGATCATGAACGCAAAGCCCCGATCATGGGGCGGAGCAATGAAGGCAAACCGGGGACGAGGAAAACAAGATTCGGGAAGTCGCAGCGGAAGTGGGGCGGGAAGTAAGAGTGCGGCAACGGCCTCTGGCGCTGTGAATGCTATATTTGAGACTTGGATTCGCGTTGGCGCCCAACCCCTACCCCACCGGAATAATCGTCGCCATCGCGACCGCCGCGAGCACCGGTTCCACGCCCTCGCCTTCCGACCAAACCTCTGCCTGCACGACTGCTTGTCGTTTCCCTGCCTTCACCACTCGGCCCTTGGCGCGGAGGTGGCTGCCTTTGGCGGGATTCAAGAAGTTCAAAGTATAACTCCCCGTTACCACATCACCGATCACGGACGAGGCGGCCCAGGCGCAGGCATTGTCGGCCATCAGGCCAACGATGGCGCCATGGGCAAAGCCGTGATGCTGGGTCATATCCGGGCGGACCTCGACCAGCAATTCAGATTGACCTTCAAAACAGACCAAAGGCTCCACGCCCAGAAAATTGGTGAAGCCTGACCGCGCAACTGCAACCTTCTTCATATAGGCGATGGCCTGTTCGTTGGTTTCAAAACGCGGGCGGGCGGTCGCGGTGTCGGCCATTGAGAGGGTCCTTCTATTTAGTCTGCTTTGCAGACTTAAAGCCTCTTTGCTTCTGATGCGCAAGCGGATAATGTTTAGCGGCACATGAAAACCCATCGCCCTTCCCGATCCCCCTGCCCGATTGGCCGCGCGTCTTCGATCATTGGCGACCGCTGGGCGATCTTGATCCTGCGCGAGGCGTTCCTCGGCATCACACGCTTCGACGATTTTTTGAAACGGCTGCGCATATCCCGCGCCGCGCTCACCTCTCGATTGAAACTCCTCGTCGATACGGGCGTTATCCTCCGCGACCCGCCTGAGGGCAAACGTGCCGACTATCGGCTGACGGAGTCCGGCAAGGACCTTTTCACGACCATCACTGCGCTTCGCCAATGGGGGGATCGCTGGCTGTTTGAGGAGGGGCATGAACCGTTGCCATTGAAGACTATTGATGGTGACGAAGTGGCCGATGTGATAGTGATAACGAAATCCGGCGCGCCTTTCATTCCAGAGGAGCGCGCCTTTCCAGACTGGCATTGACCATCAAACATAGGAGAAGCGACCCATGGCAAAGACCCTCAGCAGCGCTCGTTTTGGAACCTTCTCCTTTGATCCGTCGGTCGATTGGTTTGAGGCAGAAACCAGCTTTGCGGGACAATCGATCAAACTCAGCCTGAGTGCGCCGAATGAAAAGGCCGTCGCGCCGCTGCTCACCAATGCAGAAGCGATGGCAGCGGACGACGCCAATTGGTTTGCCCGCTTGCAAGACTGCGCAGCTGGCTTGGTCGATCTGTCCAATGAATGGAATGAAGATCAAGATGATTGGACCGGCCCCATAGATCGGGAGGGGTTTGTCGCCCGAATCAAACTCGAAAGCATCGTCTTTCACGAAGATGATTATTTCGAAGCCTATTTTGAGGATGGCGATCTTTTTTGGGGCCACACGATCATCGTCAGTGGAACTATGACGGAAGGACCAGAAGAGGCCGCAATCGCGGGCTAAACCCCCAACTGCGCTGCGGTCGCTTGGATAATTGGCACCAACATACCAGCCCATTTTGTGACGCCCTCTGCATCCGCGATCAAATCCTGCCGCATCTCTATCCCGAGATAAGCGATACCATTCCCCTCACCATGGGTGTTCATCGTGGCGTTCAGATCTTTGCCTGAATAAGGCAGCTGATCTCCGACAATCGCGCGCCCCGCTTCCAAAAGCGGAATCGCAATCCGCGCGGCGCGATCATCGCCATTATAGAGGATGCCAATCTCCCAAGGCCGCGCGTCTTCCGGCCGGGTTGAGAGCTGCGGCGTAAAGCTATGGAGCGAGATGAGCAGCTTTGGCCGCTGCACTTCGATCTGCGCCGCCAATGCAGCATGATAGGGCCGCCAATATCGGTCCACCCGTTCAAGCCGATCCGCCACACCAATCCGATTGCCGGGGATCATATGCCCGTCGCTTTCCAAAGGGATGGGGCCCGCCGCATCTTCTTCCCGGTTCAAATCAATGACCAGGCGCGAGACGGGGCCCAGCAGCCCAGGGCAATCAAGCGCCTTACATAGCGCGGCACCAAGTTCAGCCACCCCCAAATCAACCGCGATGTGCAGCCCCAGCAACGCGGGATCGATTCCCAAATCAATCTCTGACGGGACATGCGCCGAAGCATGGTCTGCGATTAAAAGGAAAGGGCTGTTCGGGTCGCCCGAGATCAGGGTGGCAGCGTCGGTCATCCTTGCCCATTGCCGAGAAGCGCAGACAATGTCACCATCTTTGCCATGAGAGACTGGGAGACTGATTCATTGAGCAGCTTTAGCCGCCGTGCGGTGCTAGCCGCCTCCGCTGGCCTGATCGCGCTTGCCGCTGAGCCTGCTCTCGCACGGCGACGGAAAAAGAAGAAGCCCGCCGCGCCAGAAGTGGCCACGCCCTTTGATGATATGGGCAACAAACTCTTCGCGCATCTTCGGGAAAGCGGCACCTATGGCGGCGTGCCTCAGTCGCTCAATGGCGGTGCCTTGGCACGGAGTATGGATGATTATTCGCCTGCGGGAGAAGCGGCTCTCCGCGCGGAATATCAGGCTGGGCGAGACTTGCTCGCTCGCATAAGACTGGCAGGCACCGGCCGCATTCCCACCTATCTGGGCGTGGTCAGCGCAACGCTCGCCAATGCTACGGCCAGTGCGGCCATCCCCTATGGCCGGATCAACCCTTTCGATTTCACGGGCCATACGCCTTATCTGGTCAACCAAATCTCTGGCCCGCATATCAATGGCTTGTCCGTGATGATGGAGCAGCAATCGTTGGGCACAGCCAATGCGGTCGATGCTTGGCTTGAAAAGCTTGATGCATTTCCAGCGGCCTTTGCTGGCGTCATCGAAAAGCTCCGCGCCGATCAAGCCGCTGGGTGCATGCCGCCTGCCGCTTTGCTCACCAAGACTTTGCCCGTGCTCGATGCCTATCTGGAAGGGCGAGCAGCCGATCAGCCCCTGCTGATGGCCTTATCGCGGCGAACGGCGGAGGCTGGCCTTTCCCGCCGCATCCGCACGACTGCACAACGTAGGGCACTGACCTCCTTCCAGAAGCGAGCCCGCCCTGCGCTCTCCGCTTTGCGCGATCATATCCGCACCATGCTCCCCCTAGGCCGGGCAGAGGCGGGCATTTGGGCGCAACCGATGGGCGAGGCGCTTTATGCCGCCAATGTTCAGTCGCTGGGCGATACGGACAAGTCTCCGGATGAAATCCACCGCATCGGCCTTGATGAAGTCACACGCATTGCATCCCAAATGAACGGCTTGCTTGCCAAACAGGGGATGAGCGAAGGATCGATTGGGGAGCGACTGACGGCCCTGTCCCGCGATCCCAAAAACCAATTTGCCGATAGCGATGCAGGGCGTGCTGCTCTGCTCGACTATGTCCGCGCCAAGGTGGCGGAGGCGGAGAAACGCTATGCCGAGATCCTGCCCGAAGCGATGATCCCCCGCGCGAACTTGATCGTCAAACGCGTGCCCATCGCGACCCAGGATAGTGCGCCGGGCGGCTTTTATGATGGCCCGTCCTTGGATGGCACCCGCCCCGGCACCTATTGGATCAATTTGCGCGATATGGCCGCCGTTTCGCGGCTGCGCTTGCCGACGCTGAGCTATCATGAAGGCGTGCCGGGGCATCATACGCAGGTGTCCATCGCGTCGGCGCTGGGCGAGGCACCGCTGATGGTGCGGCTGGCGAGCTTCAACGCCTACCAAGAAGGCTGGGCGCTTTATGCCGAGCAGCTGATGGCAGAGCTTGGCTTTTACGAAGGCGATCCGCTCGGCGATCTTGGGAGGCTCCAAGATGAACTGTTCCGCGCCGTTCGCCTCGTCATTGATACAGGGCTCCACCACAAACGCTGGACCCGCGAACAAGCCATCCGCACCATGCGAGACATCACCGGCATCGCGGAGACTCGCGTCACGGCGGAGGTGGAGCGGTACATGGCCTGGCCGGGCCAAGCGCTGGGATATAAGCTCGGGCATCTCCGCTTGCTGGAAATGCGTAAAAGCTGGCTCGCGAAGAAGGGCCGGACGTTGAAGGATTTCCACGGCGCTGTGCTTGGCGAAGGGGCGATGCCGCTCAATATGGTCGCAGGGCGGGTGGATTAGGGGCTGCGTGAAAAATGCGGAAAAGCGCTTAAGTCCATAAAGTCCCGGAGTTAAGGCGCTTGTCACGGCCTGCGCCTTGGCTGGACGGCAGAGCGCGATGATGATGCTTTCGACGCTAAGCAGCGCGCCAACAAACGACTCCAGCGCCTTGGCGTGAGACTTTTGCGCAGCTTCAAGCCAAGTTATATGCTCACGCCAAGACGCCAAGGGTGTAAGGTGATTAGCCTCCCAAAATCGGCAGACCTTGACAAGTAACCACGGTTCAATCGGTACCGCCGTGGGACAGTTGGCGAATTGACATTGCCACCGATGATTTATGACGATATTTGCCAAAGCTGGATAAACTGGGGCTGTACTGGTGATGCTGCGTTTCTTCGGACTTGTGTTGTTTTTGATTGCGAATGTTAGTTCTGCCCAAGCCGCAACAAAACTATTCGATTTTGTCGCCCGGGTCGATCAATCGAATATGATCTTGCCGCCGGGGACGGTGTTTTCGGGTCAGTTTGGATATGATTCAGCTGCGACGCCAACTCAGATATTCACGGGTCCGGAAAGCATAGTCGCGCTGTACGAGAGTGACTCCATTTTTGTGAATGTTACTTTTGGCGGAAGTTCCTATCGGAGCCAAAGCGCTTATGCAGGCGTAAACAATCAATATGCAGGAACCGATGAAGACAATTTTGGAGTCAATGGTTCCACGGGGCGGTTTGGAATGGGTCTGCAGTTTAACGCCGCCGATGGGAATCTAAATCTTTATTCAAATACCTCTTTACCTCAGGCATTTCCTTCAAATCTGTGGCAGGGACCTTATTTGGGTGGCCCAGAATATGACGATATCGGCTTTGAATATGCGACATTCTCGTTTTTTAACACTACTGCAAATCAGGGATTCGAGGCTTTGGTTCTTAGCATCAGCCCTACCGTATCGGCAGTTCCCGAGCCGACGACTTGGGCGATGATGATTTTTGGCTTTGGATTGATTGGAGCAAATTTGCGCCGAAAGACGAGAGTCGCCATTTTCAACTAAGCCCAAACGACTTCAACCCACATCCTCAGCCGGGCCTCAACCCTTGAGGCAATGCTTCGACAAGCTCAGCATGAGCGGGTTGTAATGATTGTGCACTCAAGCCCTGCCAAGCACAGCTAAATGTAGGCACCCTGAAACAACCCCGGCTCTATCTCCACCCCATGCCCGACCGGGTTTAGCGCCATGCGATCATGCAGGCAGCGCATGACTTGGCCAACTCAGCCAATGCGCCTCAGCGCGGCTTCATGGGTTGCCCGAACGTACCGGTACACCTTCGCCGATTGAACCGGTCGAACCGCAAAACTACTAACGACGCGTTATCCAAAACCGGAGCAAAATCGTGAAATTCGTCGCCGCAGCCTTTACTTTTCTAACAGTCATGAGTGCCCCCGCGCAGGCGTCCGTTGTGCTCTACTCCGAGGATTTTCAATCGGGTGTTGCAAATGGCTGGACGGGTGATGTCACGACTGTTGCAACTGCTCCCAATTTGGCACCGGATGGCTCCGCGTACAAGTTTCTTGGCCTGTTTGAACGTGAAGAGGATGAAAATTTCCCTCAAGGCTATCCCGTATTTAGCAGTCTCAACGTCGGGACGAGTGGCTTTGGCAAAGTGACGGTTTCGTTCGATCTTTACGCGATTGACGGTTTGGACGGAGATAATTTCTTCTCTTTTGATGCTGATGGAACAAATTATCTGAACGCGTCATTCTCCAACTTCGTTTACACCCAATCTTATGGCGGCCCTAACAGCCCCGCCGGAACGGGTTCGGATCCAAACGCTGTTGATCGCTTTGGCTATCCTTTTCAGTTTGGCGATCGCACCTATCGCATGAGCTTTTTAGTTCCCGTCAGTTCCCAGAATACGACGTTCCGCCTGGGAGGCCGCGCGTCTAGCTATGGCGGCGGGGCGTTCGGGGTCGACAATTTCAAGGTGGTCGGCATGTCAGTTGGCGCGGTGCCGGAACCGGCGACTTGGGCCATGTTGCTTGTCGGCTTTGGCTTGGTTGGCGGAGCCATGCGGTCAGATCGACGCCGGAAGGTGGCTTTGGCGAACGCTGTTTAGACTGTTTTTGCTCGTAAGCCCAGAAGCGCGGCAAAAGCTGAGGCTTGCCGTTGGTGACACGCCCTAAATATGCGCGCCCTGAAACAGCCCAGGCTCAATCTCCACGCCGTGTCCCACTCGGTTCAACACCATCCGGTCATGCAAGCGGCGGATGATTGCGCTGCCAGTCTTTTCGCAGAAGAAGGGGAGGACGGCATGGACCAGGCAGGCGAGTCCTCCGCCGATCATCGATAGGCCAAAGCCGGCGGCGTGGACCATATGCTGGGTGTAGCTTTCGCCGACGGACGCGGGATGTTGTGTGAAGGGTGAGGTGATGGGGTTTTGGGTCTTCGTCATTTATGCTCCGCCGTTCTCAATTCCGTCACCCCGGACTTGATCCGGGGTCCATGCCTCTGCGCTTGATCCCGCTCGCTTGCTGGAAATCGAGGCATGGATTGACCTCCGGTCGTCTTCGGCTCCGGGTCAAGCCCGGAATGACGATTTAGCACTAACTATGTTCAATAAAATCCCAAAGTCAGTTACGTGAATTGCTATTTTTGGTGTATTTCACTAACCAAAGGCAGCATGGCAGAACTTGATCCCATTGACCGCCAAATCCTTCACTTGATCCAGCGCGACGCAAGTCTTTCTGTGCAGGAGATTGCGGATCAAGTTGGCCTATCTGCCAACCCCTGCTGGCGGCGGATCAAGATCATGGAGGCGAGCGGTTTGATCGAGCGCCGCGTCGCGCTTGTGAATGCGGCGAAGCTTGGGCTGGGCGTCACGGTGTTTGTGACGATCCGAACGGACAAGCATAATCCCGAATGGCTCGCCAGCTTTGCAGAAGGGATAGCGGCCATCCCCGAGATATTGGAATGCCACCGGATGAGCGGCGATGTCGATTATCTGCTGAAGGTCGTGGTGGCAGACATTGCCCATTATGATCGCGTTTATCAGGCGCTGATCGCTAAGGTGCCGGGGCTTAGCGATGTGAGCTCAACCTTTTCGATGGAGCGGCTGAAGGCGGGAACTGCGCTTCCGGTTTAGAGTGTAGTTCCGCAGAACCCCCACCCTGTCGTCCCGGACTTGATCCGGGACCCATGCCTCAAAACGAGCCAAGCACTGGATGCATCAAGTTTAGGCCAGCTGGTGAGGCATGGATTCCGGATCAAGTCCGGAATGACGGCTAGGTAACATGGCGAGAGCTAACCCAAGCCCCAAAAGCGAAAAAGGGCCGCCCTTTCGGACAGCCCTTTGTCATTTCGAGCAGAACGCCGAGGTTTAGCCGAGCAATTCCTGCTCCAGCTTCTTCGCCATTTCTTCGATATTCTCTGGCGGCCAGCCGGGGATGTCCATGCCGAGGCGGAGACCCATGCTGGAGAGCACTTCCTTGATTTCGTTCAAAGACTTGCGGCCAAAATTTGGCGTGCGAAGCATTTCTGCTTCGGTCTTTTGCACCAGATCGCCGATGTAAATGATGTTATCATTCTTGAGGCAATTGGCCGAACGGACGCTGAGTTCCAGTTCATCCACCTTCTTGAGGAGGAAGCGGTTGATCTGGTTGCTGTCGCCGCTGTCGCTGCTGCTGCCAGCCGATGAAGAGGATGGCGCGGCCAAACCAATCATCTGGCTCGATGCGGCAAGCGCCTCATCAAAATGCACAAACGTCTTCAGCTGATCCTGAAGGATGGTTGCGGCATAGGCAAGCGCATCTTCAGGCGACACAGTGCCATCGGTTTCGATGGTCAGCGTCAGCTTATCATAGTCAAGTTCTTGGCCCACGCGGGTGTTTTCCACCTTGTAGGACACTTGACGGATGGGCGAATAAAGCGCGTCAACCGGGATCAAACCGATGGGAGCATCGGCTGGACGGTTGCCAGCGGCAGGCACATAGCCTTTACCAGTATCAGCCGTTAGTTCCATGTTGAGCGTTGCGCCCTGATCGAGATGGCAAAGCACCAAATCGCCGTTCATCACTTCGATGTCGCCAGTGACAGCGATCATGCCTGCGGTGACGGTGGCTGGGCCGGTTGCCGACAATTGCAAACGCTTTGGGCCTTCGCCTTGCATGCGAAGCGCAATTTGCTTCACGTTCAAGACCATGTCTGTGATGTCTTCGCGAACGCCAGCGAGCGAGCTGAATTCGTGAAGCACATTTTCGATCTTGATGCTGGTGACGGCTGCGCCTTGCAATGAAGACAAAAGCACACGACGCAAGGCGTTGCCCAGCGTCAGGCCAAAGCCACGCTCCAAAGGCTCAGCGATGAAGCTTGCCTTGCGCAGAGCATCGCCACTGGTCTTCTTTTCCAGCGTGTCGGGTTTTTTAAGTTCCTGCCAGTTCTTGCTGTTGACTGCCACGATAGTCCCCTTGGGATAAGGTGAGGGATGCGTCCATCATACTCACCGATTGAAACTGTATGTCTGTGAATGAAGCGGCCCCGATGGTCAGGGCCGTTCAAACGTCAGACGCGGCGACGCTTGGAAGGGCGAACGCCATTGTGCGGGATCGGCGTCACGTCGCGGATGGACGTGATGGTGAAGCCCACAGATTGCAAAGCGCGAAGTGCGGATTCGCGGCCCGAACCTGGGCCTTTGACTTCAACTTCAAGCGTGCGAACGCCATGTTCAGCGGCTTTCTTGCCAGCATCTTCCGCAGCAACCTGTGCGGCATAAGGTGTTGACTTACGGCTGCCCTTGAAGCCCATCAT
>DLOX01000015.1:27745-27900 GCA_002478575.1 Sphingomonadales bacterium UBA7473
TGTGGTTCGCGTGCCATGGTGAATTCCTGACTTTCGAATAAACTGATTGAAAAGCTGCCGGAGGCGGTGAGCCTCCGCGAAAAAGAAGCTTACTTCTTTTTACCTGCGATTGGCTTGGCCTTGCCCTTGCGTGTGCGCGCATTGGTGTGCGTGCG
>DLOX01000196.1:0-9522 GCA_002478575.1 Sphingomonadales bacterium UBA7473
CTCTGCGAAGCGGGGTTGCCCGTACCAAAGGCTTTGGCCTTTGAAGAGCCACCAGCGGGTTCCGAATGGCCCTATCTGCTGCTCGACTATGTGACGGGCACGACCGAGATCCCGGAAGACGCGGTCGAGGCCCATATTGCGGCCATGGCGGATCAGCTGGCCGTCATCCATGCCACGCCAATTATTGGCTTGCCGCCTTTGCCGGATCGTCTCGATCCCATACCCGAAATCCTGCATTTCTTGCCCCAAAAGCCTGAGTGGGATGATCTGCGAGCTGCCTTGGGAGCGATAGAAGTTGCGTCCTATGCGGGCAGCCCCGTTCTGCTCCACGGTGACTATTGGCCGAAAAATGTCCTCTGGCAGGATGGCCGGATTGCTGCGATCATCGATTGGGAAGATGCGGCCGTCGGTGATCCGCTCTCCGATGTCGCCTGCGCCTGCTTGGAGCTTAGCTATCTCTATGGCGCGTCGGGAGCGGAGAACTTCCAAAGGGCCTATGCTAAGTACCGCGCCATTGATCCGTTCCGTTTTGCCCTATGGCAAATCTATGTGGCGGCAGCTGGCCATTATAGTATGGGCAACTGGGGGCTGGAGCCCGCCCGCGAAGCCCGAATGCGCGAGGTGGCACTGGCAAGCATCGGGCAAGCGGGCAGGGTGGTTCTAGCCGGGGTGGCCGAGTAAGGCGCGGTTGCCCCTTACTCCCCAATCCCCATTTCCTTGAGCAAGTTCCCCGCGCCATCGACCTTATCCATCACCCACATCATATAGCGGTGATCGACATGGATGGTGCGGATCAGCGCTGGCTCAAACCGCCAATCGGAAATCACGCCATCCAAAGTGCCATCAAAGGCAAGGCCGACAAGTTCTCCTTTGGCGTTGAGGGTCGCGGAGCCTGAATTGCCGCCGGTGATGTCGACCGTCGTCAGATAGTTGACGGGCAGCGTGCCAAGTTCGGGCGCGATATAGCGGCCATAATCCTTGGCCTTCACCAGATTGATCGCTTTTGCAGGTGCGTCAAATTCGCCGCGACCGCGCTGCTTGGCGGCCATGCCTTCTGCCGTCGTAAAGGCGCTCCACGCCACACCATCCTGCACCCGGCCCGCGACTTTGCCATAGGTGATGCGAAGCGATCCATTGGCGTCGGGATAGGCTGGTTTGCCTTGTGATTTGGCAAATTCAAGCTGCCCAGCCATCACGACACGGGCAGCCGCATTCATCTTGCCCGACATGTCCTTGCTCTCATCCAAACGCTTCTGGGCATAAGGGAAAGCGGCGACCGCCAGCTGAATGAAGGGATCGGTGGAAGCTTCAAACTCGGCTGCGCTCTTATCCATCCATGCGGTGCGCATCGCGGTATCGCCCAGCTTGGTTTCGGCATAAAGCTTATCAAGGCCAATCGCGTCAATCTTCGCGAGCAAAGCTTCATTGCGGTCGGCCGTCGCGACGCTGCGATAATGGTCCAGCGCCCATTCCATGATTTTGCGATCAACCCCTGCATCAAAGCGGCGCTCAATCTGCTTCATCCGCTCCGTCACCGGCAAGCGATCGCGATCCTGGAAGCCTGCTTCGCGCTTGGCGTCGGGCTTGGCCCGTTCCTTGGCCCAACGATAAAGGGTGGTGGCTGCGCTCAACATTTGCACTCGGCCCATCTGGCCAGTCTTGATGTCCGCCACTTCGCGCTTGCCCGTCTCCGCGATCAAGGCATCCATATCGCTCAGCGCCACGCCATATTGCTTGGCGCGTTTTGGATCGGCATTCACCCAGGTCCGGAAAGCGGCATCATCGGCTTCCTTCTTTTGGGTCAAGCTGATCGCATCAGCACCTGCCATCTTGCCGAGCAGATTCTTCTTGAAATTATCCGCGCCCTTCACGCTGTTGGCATATTTAATCTGCGTGCCTTGATTGCCAGCAGTCAGCCGATTGACCAGATCCGAATAGTCAGACAGCATCTTTTGCGTCAGCGGATAGACTTGATCATAAGTCGTCTTGGTTTCGGCAACTGTCCGCCACCGATCCGTGTTGCCGGGGAAGCCCGCGAGCATGACGAAATCGCCTTCCTTCAAGCCGTCTTTGGCAAGCGTCAGCCAGCTTTTGGGTTTGTAGGGGACATTCTCCTTCGCATAAGGCGCAGAGCTGCCATCGGGGGCGACATAGGCGCGGTAAAAGCCGAAATCGCCCGTGTGGCGCGGCCATTGCCAATTGTCCGTCTCTCCACCGAAATTGCCAATCCCACCGGCAGGCGCATAGGCGAGCCTTACGTCCTTAATCTCGAGCTGTTGCTGCAGGAAGTAACGCTCTCCCCCGAAATAGGCGCGCACATCGCAGCGCCGATTGGCGAGCTTTTCGCAATTGGCGATGAGGGCCTTGCGATTGGCATCCAGCACATCAAAGCGGGCGCGGCCAGCCATATTGGGCTTCACGCCTTTCAGCATATCGACAGTCACATTGCGCAAATCTTCAATCACAAAGATGCGGCTGCCGGGTGCTGCGGGCACTTCATCGGCCTTGGTTTTGGCCAAAAAGCCATTGGTCAGATAATCTTGCCCCGGCTTGGAATTATATTGGATCGATCCATAAACGCAGTGATGGTTGGAAACGACCAAGCCTTCCGGCGACACGAAAGACGCTGAACAACCACCGAGCGACACAATGGCATTCATTGGCGCTTTGGAGAGATCGGCCAGCTGCTCCGGCGGCACTTGAGCGCTCGCCGCTTTCATTTGCGCTGCAATCTCAGACATTTGGCTTGGCATCCACATGCCTTCCTCGGCTTGGACAGTGGCGGACAGGCCAAGCGCAAGGGCAAGCGCAGAAGTGGCGAGGGTATAGTGGGAACGGGTCATGGTTTTCCTCTCAAATTCTTATGAACGGGGCCATAGGCCGGGTTTTGCGATGGGTGTAGTGGAAATTTTGGATGTCGCTCCTTCGTTTCCCGCCAAATCCGTCGAAACGCGAAGCCCAGGATCGCGTGAAAGAATCGTGATCCCCGCGTGAAAAATGTGCAGGATTCCGGCAATTCTTAGACGAGAAGGGGCTGAGCACGAGCTCGAAACTTGCCCGAGGGTAACTGACAGCTAACCACAATGTGGTAACTAACTGGGGGTAAAAGGACGTGAGGAACTGGTTCACTGCGCGATTATTCGCCTGCTTTTGCATCGTCGGCGCCTTTTCGCCTACATTCGCTCAATCCATACCGAACTATGGGGGGCTTACATCGCTCAAGGCACCCTTCAGAGTCGGCGTGCGCGTGGCAAATAGCGCGAATGGGTTTGTTGTTGAAAATGCCTTTGAGCAGAAAGTCATTGACGATATTCAGGAATTTCTGGACCCCTCTCAATATGCACTTGTGGTAGGTGTGGTGAACGCCAACCAAGGTGCGATTTCAACGGTCTTTGATTTGCGAGGCGTAACAGCTCTAGGTGACTATGCTCAGAATAGCACTACGCTGACCTTGCGATTTGTTCGGCCTGACGGCACAGTAATCAACAACAGCAAAGGGCAGGCCTGCTCGTTCACTTTCACCGGTGCAACAAGACAAATAGCCTATGACGACCTTGACAACGCAACCGATATCGACGCCAACGCGGGCGATCCGCGAGGCGAGGCCATATTTGATTGCCTGTATGGCAGTTTTGCGAGATTTTCGCCGCTGGACCCGTTAGCTGGTAATCCAACCAGCTTGCAGGCGACACTCGTGCGCAATGCTATGGATTTGTCGATTGGAGATTCCCTGATCGAGCAAGGCGAAGGTGCGCCGGGCGACCCTTGGATGGTTGGGGCTAGCTATTCAGGCGGCTCTGCCGGACGGTTTGACTATCAACGTATCGATGCCCGCGTCCAACGTAGCTTTCGAATATTTGAAGGCAATCGTGCGCAGCTCAAAATTGACGTCCCCTTTCAATATTCCAGACTATCGGGGTCGGATAGCTACAGCACGCAGATTGGTCTTGGATTGGAATATCCGGTCATTGCCCGTCGCTGGTCTCTCGAACCTCGTGCTTCCTATGGGATTGTTTATTCCGAGGGGTTCGGGTCAGTAGGCCACATAGCGCAAGCGTCTGTCACAAGCCGGGCTGTTTTTGACGGCATTGGTCGGGGGCGCTTAGTTCTGGGAAATATGCTTGGCTATAGCACGACCTTGTCCGCTCCCGGCACGGCCATCTCGCTAAATCCTGATCTGAAGAATGTCTCTCTTCGCAATGGGCTTGCCTATGAGTTGCCCTTGAAAGGCGGCGCTGGCGGACGCAATAAGTCAGTGCGAGCGAGCTATACCCACACGAAATTCTTCGGCGATGATTTGTTCAACGACAGCTTTCATGAATTCACTTTGTCCTTTGGTTTGAGGGGGCGAGAGGAGTCGGTTCGTGCCACTCGCGATCTGATCCGGTTCAATTTGAATGGGACCTTGGCCAAAGGGTATAAGAGCTTTAGCGCGGGCATCGGTTTCCGCTTCTGATGAGGCTTGGCGCGCTGGCCCTTTGGATTTGGGTAGCCCTTCTTTCGCTGACCAGCCCGGTGGCGGCGAAAGAGGGCGAAGCGCGCCTTGCGCTTGTTATTGCCAATGGCGAATATCGGGCTTTCGACCGACTGAGCGAGACAGATGATGACGGGGAGCGGATCGCCAAAGCTTTGAGCGCTACGGGCTTTTCGGACGCGGTCGGTAAAGGCCAAGTTCAAGTAAGGCGCAACCTTGACCTTGCTGTGATGCGAAAGGAGATAGAGGCATTTCGAACAGAACTGGCCCGCTTGGGACCCAATTCATTCGGAGTATTGTATTTTTCTGGACATGGCGTTGCATTGGGACCAGGCGGCGATGTGTTGATGGTGCCCGTCGACGCATCGCGGAGCGGGCTTGCCGAGGTGCTCTCGCTTTCGCGCGCTAAGGTGACACGGGATCTGATGCTGTCGGGCGCGGGGAATATTCTCGTTGTGTTGGACATGTGCCGCAATGCGGTTGATGTTCCTTTACCTCAGGTTGAGATTGAAGGCCTAGACCTTCAGAAGAAGGATGAAATCTCGGGAGCAAAAGGGCTAAGGCGGATATTGCGCAACCAGAATCAGGGCATCCGGCCCGAACAAGGCTATCTTGTCGCCTATTCGACGAGCACTGATAGCGTTGCATTTGACAATGGCGCTTTTTCTCAAGTCTTGGCGGAAGAAATCCAAAGACCCCGCCAGAATATCGCTGAGGCCTTGAAGCGAACGTCAGATCGCGTGGCGTTGCGATCCGGAACCGCCTTTCAAAAGCCCACGTTCGACTATGGATTGCAGGGTAGCCCGCCCTGCTTCGTTTCCTGCGACCCTGACAGTGGCAACCGATTTTATGATTGCGCGAATTGCCCTTGGATGGTCGCTTTGCCCGCTGGTCAGGCTTACTTCGGTTCCCCAGCCAATGAAAAAGGCCGAGATCGCGACGAGTCGTTACAGGAACGACGAGACATAAAGAGCGGCTTTGCCTTAGCAGTTTTTGAGCTGACCATCGCTGAGTGGACCGCCTGCGTGAATGAAGGCGCTTGTGCTCGAATAACAGATTGGACTCGGGAGAACCCCAATCCCTTAATCCCCGCCAGTGGCATTAGCTTTGAAGACGCTGAGTCATATGTGCGTTGGCTTTCGGCTCGTTCGGGAAGGCGTTATCGGTTGCCGACGGAAGTTGAATGGGAATATGCAAGCCGCGCTCAGGCGGACACTGCCTTTCCATGGGGCAAGTCTATTGCACCTTCGGATGCGAATTATGACCATACAGTAAGCTATGAAGGCTCGCCGAAGGCTCCCTATCGCGGCTATCCAGAAGCTGTGACTGCCTATCCGCCGAACCGGTTTGGACTCTACCAAATGCAAGGAAATGTTTGGGAATGGACTGGTGGCTGTATGGACGAAAAGTGTAGCGCCCGAACTCTAAGGGGGGGCTCATTCGAGAGTGTGCCCAACGAGATGCGTTCGGCCAACCGGTTCGGCCAACGGCCACGCCAGCGCAACGGAACGGTGGGGTTAAGAGTGGCGAGGGACCTCGATGCGGATGAAATTATTGCGAAGCCCGCAGCGCTGGTTCCCAGATGATCAAGTTCAAATTTCTATGGTTGAAACTGGTCTTGATGTGCTTGCTCAGTCTTCCGCTGCCGGTCAGTGCCGCAACTCACGCCATTCTGATCGGTTCCGGCCAGTATATGTCGCCTGCGATTTCTGATCTGGCAGGTCCAGCAAATGATTTGCAGGCGATGCGCGAGCTAGTCGCCAAGTTTGGCGATGGCGCGCTGGTTGTTCTAAGGGATGGTGAAGCCACGCGCAGCAGCGTGGAAGGCGCCATATTCAATGTTGGGAAAGGCGCCAAGCCGGGCGATTGGGTGATCCTCTATTATTCGGGGCATGGATCGCAAGCAAAGGCTTCAGACAATATCAATGATCCGCTCATCCAATTCGTGCCCCTCGCGGGGTTCGATCCGCGTAATCAGTCCGTTGAACATTTCATAGCTGACAAGGATTTCTATAGCTGGCTAAAAGCCTATGTCCCGAAAGACGTTAATATTCTGATGCTCGTGGACAGCTGTCATTCTGGGACCATGCATAGAAGGATCGTCCCAGAGCTCTATGGCTTTACTGCAAGAGCCACTCTTTCGAGTGGCGGTGCAACAATGAACCTAATCCCGAGACCAAGCCCTCAGTTCCCCAGGATAAGCGCGGTAGACGCCGAAGCAGACGCCGAGATCGATCGCGCCGATTTGCCCAATCTTGTATATTTTGGCGCTGCGCAGGACGATCAGCTCGCCCTCGAAACGGAGTTACCGGAAGAAGGTGGATCATCTCGCGGACTGTTGACCTTTGCTTTTGAGCAAGGGCTCACTCTCAAAGGGGGCATAGGCAACCAACCCGTCGCTGACCTTAATGGTGATGGAACTTTAGTCGTTCAAGAAATGGCTGCTTATCTCGGCGGTCAAGTTCATCTCATGAGCTCCTTTAGGCAAGATAGCTCTGCTGTCTTCACGAGCCAGTATAATGATGTTCCACTGCTATCAAAGCCCTCGATCACCTTACGGGCATCCCATTTCACTGCTCCAAGTCTCTTTATAAATGGTGCCGCCAGCGCACATGCGGCGCGAGGTGATAGCTGGCGCATTGCGGAAACGGCGGATGCTGCCGATTTTTTCTGGGATGTTTCAGAAGGCAGCGTCTTTCGGCGATCGGGTGACTTGGTGGCAGCAGAAGTCAGAGAGGCTGAAGCACTGCGCGGTGTGATTGAAAAATGGCAAACCGTGCAGCGTCTAGCGCCGTTCGTGTCTGAGCATGTCGTGCGTCTTGCGGTGGACCCGGCAGGATTTGACGCACTTCACAGGAAGGGCGCGGAAGTAAAGATATCAATTGAACGCGTTCGTAAAGATGCTCTGAACCAGCTTCATGTCGTCGTTTTTAACCTAGCGTCTGACGGCACAGTACAGCTTATTTATCCCCTTTCCGGCGACGCTGGCGTCATTTCAGCCAAAGAGAAAAGACTGGAGATATTGGCAACGCAAGTGGTGGAGCCTTTTGGGGCCGATCACATCATTGCACTGACCACCGCGAAAGAAGCGGCCTATCTCCGCGACACTCTTCGCGCTGCGGACGGCCAGCGCGCTTCGACGCGGCTTGTCGAACCGATATTGGCCGAGCTCCGAAAATCCGGTGCCTATGCCTCAATGGTCGCCGGCGAGCTGTATACCAATGCGGATTGAGCCATGAATTTGCGCCGCACCATTCTCAATCGCCATGTCCCCTTGTCCATCCCCACCTTCCCCCGCTCCCGATAATCCGCTAGCTTCCGCTGCATGAAGCTTCCCGGCCTTAGCAATCAGCCTTTCTTTGACGATAAGAACCGCGCCTTTTGGACGTTGCAGACGGTGGGGTGGACCTTTTACCTCTTGCTGCGCATGGCGTCGGGCATTGGCAATGGGATGAGCGCGGCTTTCCTGATCCCGCTGATCGTCTCGGTGGCAGCGGGATACTCCATCACGCTTGTGCTTTCGGCTGTTTTCCGTTGGCTGATCGCGCGGCGGCCGATTGTGACTTGGGGTGGGGCCGTTGCGGCGGTACTGGTTTCAGTCGCGGCTTATTCACTGATTGATGCATGGGTGTTTAACATGATGGATCGGGAAGGCGGTACGTTTAACGGTGCGCTGTTCTTGGGCTCTATCACGATCAACTTCCTGCTGATCGCGGCTTGGTCTGCGCTTTATTTCGGCATTAATTTCTACATCATCTTGGAACAGCGGGCCGATGAGCTTTTGAACCTTGAAAGCCAAGCCTCTGCCGCGCAGCTCGCGATGCTGCGCTATCAGCTCAATCCGCACTTTCTGTTCAATACCCTGAACAGCATCTCGACTTTGGTCCTTCTGAAGCAAACCGAACGCGCCAATGCCATGCTCTCGCGCTTGTCATCTTTCTTGCGCTATACTCTGGTTTATGAGCCCACAGCCCAAGTGACTTTGGCGCAAGAGGTTGAAACCCTGAAACTCTATCTCGATATAGAGAAGATGCGGTTTGAAGAGCGGTTGAAAACCGAATTTGATGTTGATCCAGCGGTGGCCAAGGCACGTTTGCCTTCGCTTTTGTTGCAGCCCTTGGTCGAAAACGCGGTTAAATATGCAGTGACTCCTCAGGAAGAGGGAGCGGAAATCAAGCTGGAGGCGCGGCTCGTCGGAGACAGGGTCCGGATCGTCGTGTCTGATAGCGGGCCGGGGTTGAATGGCCCCGTACCTGCGACAATCTCCTCCACAGGGGTCGGCCTTGCGAATATTCGTGATCGGCTGGCGCAGGCCTTTGGAGACGATCAAATGCTGGAATATGGCAGCCGCGCAGGGGGCGGTTTTGCGGTGACGCTGGAACTACCCTATCGCGGTGAGGAGAAGACTATATGACGATCCGGGCCATCTTGGTGGATGATGAAAAACTGGCTATCCAAGGTTTAGAATTGCGCTTAGAGGCGCATCCCGATGTTGAAATTATCGATACTTGCCAAAACGGCCGGGAAGCGATCCGATCCATCAAAACGAACAAGCCCGATCTGGTCTTTCTTGATATTCAGATGCCCGGCTTTGATGGCTTTTCCGTGGTGCAAGGCTTGATGGAGGTAGAACCGCCTCTGTTCGTCTTCGTGACGGCCTATAGCGACCATGCGATCCGGGCCTTTGAAGCGCAGGCGACAGACTATCTGATGAAGCCGGTCGAGCCAGAGCGGCTTGCCGATACGCTTGATCGCGTCCGCCAGCGCTTGGCCGAAAAGCGCGGTGTGGAAGAGGCCGAGCGGCTGAAAGAAGCGCTCGCCGAACATGCGCCAGAGGCTCATGATGAACTGGTTGATGCTGGCGGCGGCGATGTGGTCGCGGTCAATCGCTATGAAAAGATGATCAACATCAAGGATCAGGGCCAAATCTTCCGCGTCGATGTCGACACAATCGAACGCATTGATGCGGCCGGAGATTATATGTGCATTTATGTCGGCGGAGAAACGCTGATCCTAAGGCAAACCATGAAGGATCTGGAAAAGCGGCT
>DLOX01000196.1:9589-10065 GCA_002478575.1 Sphingomonadales bacterium UBA7473
CGCGTCCACCGCTCAACCATCGTCAATCTTGATCTGGTCAAGCAAGTGAAGCCCCATACCAATGGGGAATGCTTCTTGGTGCTGGAGTCTAATGCGCAGGTTAAGGTTTCGCGGTCTTACCGGGATGTTGTGGCGCGGTTTGTGCATTAGGGGTGCAGGGCATTTGTTCGGTCGGCGTGGGGTCGACTTGGGCACGCCCTGCTGAGCCTCCTCGCAGATGTCTACTTCGCTTTGATGCCCATCATATCATAAATCTCGGGCACTTCTTCGTCTATATATTTGGCGTCGGCTATATCCTGCGCCGACCCCGCCGCGTCCCCCGTCCAAGACCGGATGATGCCGCGCAGATAATAAAAGTCGCCCGTTTCGGGCTGAATCTTGAAGGCGGCGTCAATATCCGCTAGCGCATCTTCAAATCGCCCCATCCGGAAATAGACAAGGGACCTGCTGTGCAGATCGCCTGCTGGGCTTTCTGA
>DLOX01000249.1 GCA_002478575.1 Sphingomonadales bacterium UBA7473
TGTGGGCCGATGCGCGCACCACCGCCTTCATCGGTGGGACCCCAAGAGATCGCAATACCAGCTGGACCAAATTTATCGCGGCAGCGGGCCTTTGGCCAGTCTGCGGATTTGGCTATTGGAGCTTCGTTGACCGGGAGACGGGCGCGTTTCTCGGCATGGGCGGACTGGCTAGGTTTGAACGCGGTATCGAAGGGCTGGAAGGCTATCCCGAAGCCGGCTGGGCAATAGCGCCCGACGGCTGGGGCAAGGGGCTTGCCACGGAAGCCATGACGGCTGTGCTGAACTGGGCGGATGATGCGCTGGGCGCTCCAACCATCCGGTGCATCATCAATTCTGGCAATGACGCTTCATTCAATGTCGCGGCGAAGCTAGGCTTTGAGCGGCTCGGCGAAGTTGACTATGGGGACGAGAAAACGAACCTGTTGGAGCGGCAAGGCGTACGCCTCCCTTAGGCCACTCGAACCCTTGCTTCCGTCGATTCCCGCCGTGCACGATGTTCGCGTTTGACGGTGTAGAGTGCTTTGTCTGCTTTTTCGAACAGGGTCTTCATTTCTGCGCCATGGTCTGGCCATTGTGACAGACCAATGCTGGCGCCGATACGGAGCTGCTGTCCTTCGATGGGGAAGGGGGCAAGCAAAGCAGTCAACAATGTGTTGGACAATGACTCCAGGGTTTCGCTCGACCCACCTGGCAGCAATACCGCAAATTCATCGCCGCCAAGGCGGGCAACCTTGGCAGTGCTGCCTGCCGTTTCGGCTAGCCGTTTTCCAACCGCACAGAGTAAGGCATCACCCACGCCGTGCCCATGCATGTCATTGACGGGCTTAAAGCCATCCAAATCAAGCAGAGCCAAGAGAAACGGCGTCTGATCCTCGTTCTGCATGTGCGCCTCCATCTGCCGCGCCAAGGCACGGCGATTGAGAAGGCCCGTTAGTGGATCCGTATGGGCTTGCTTTTCCATTTCATGTTGCAAGTTCAACAAGTTGACCAATTGATCATGCTGATCAAAAATCAACTGAAGCAGGAAGATCGCCGCGACCAAGATACAAGTGGCTGCGACTTGATCCATAAGGCCGCCGCTCAACAGCATCAATCCCGAAATTGGAAAGAGCCCAATCGCCATGTTCAGGATCGCCGCCATACGGATTGGGCTGAGGCAATAGGCTGTTGCAAGTGAACCCATGCAAAGGATCAGCGGATAGTAGGCGCGCATCGCCTCAGGGGCGTAGAGCCAATTGACGACGCACCAGCTGCTGCACAGCATCGCGACTAGAGGGGATGACCATGTGGCATCCCTGATAAACTTGCTGGCTAGCCGCTTGCTGATCCGCTCCGGCTTGACAGGTATCAGTGTCAAGAAACCGACCAGCAACAATCCCCCAATAAGCATGGGCAATATGGTTGTCGCCCAGTAAGGGGCGTTCTTGCTGCTGCTCATCATCGCAGGAAGTACAGTGATCAGCAGCCCAACATAGAGGTAGCGGGTTTGCACCACCAAGCGCTTGGCGCGCATGATGTTAAATGCGTCGCCTATGTCCTCCGACACACGCGAGCCCAGCAGATCAAATGATTGGAAGCCCCTCCACATAGCAGGAAGAGTAACAGGAAGGCGTGAATAGGGCGTTAATCATCACGACCGCGTGAAAGCGGAAATGGAAGGCTCGAGTGCGTTAAGCCGCGCGCTGTTCCAAAGGCTCAGGAGCTGCATAGGCTTCGAACAGTTCGTCGAGATGCGTGTCGACTGTTCGCGCGTCTTGCGCGACTTGGACACAGGCGGCGCGAAGCTCTGCGGGATCACGCGCAAGCATACGCAGGATCGCTTCGGCGGCAGAGGCCCGGCTGCCTGTCTTGTAGGTTTCGCTATAGCCAAGGCCCGCGAGATCATTGGCGGCCCCTTCATCGGGCAAGATCAATGGTAAGCCGGAAGCGCGGGCTTCTGCAGCGACCAAGCCAAATGTCTCGGCAGCTGAGCCATGAACCAACATGTCCCCGCTCGCCAAGATGCGGGCAAGCAAGGTTCGGTCGCGGATGGGCGCAAGCGTGTGGACATGGGGATTGTCACCAACGACCTTCAACACCGCACTGCGTTGGTGCCCGTCGCCGATCAGCAACAGGCCCAAGGGCTGCTTGGCGGAAGCAATAGTGCAAGCATCAATCACGACAGGCCAGCGCTTCTCCGGTGTATGCCGCCCCACGCCAATCGCAAGCTTCGCGGTTGGATCGAGATTGCAAAGACGAAGCAGCTCCGCACGCAAGGCCAGATCACGCAACTTGGGCGAGAAAAGGCCCTCATCCACGCCCAAGGGCAAAGTCACCGTGCCGCTGATGCCGCCATCGGCAAGCCGCTTGGAAAGGCTGGGCGCTGCGCAGACGATCAAATCATAATGGCTGCACATTGATCGCAAATAGCGCCAGAACCAAGCAAAGCCGCGATCCACCGTGTCACGCGGCACAAAGCCATCGAACCAGCGATAGGCCCAAGCCGACAAAGGATCATGATGCATGAAAAGCGATCGCCGCGCCTCCCCGCGCCAGCTCGCCACAATCCATGCGCCGCGCCATGGGGAAGACGCTTCCAGCACGTCTGGCCGTTCCTGATCGAGCAGATCATGGACCGGCTTTGCTCGCCAAAACATGCCGTATCGCGGATCAAAGGGAAGCGCTGGGCCTTTGACTGTGATCAACCGCCCGCCGCCGGGATAGGTTTCAACTTTATCCTCTCGGCCCGGCGCAATGACGACCACTTCATGGCCATGGCGGGCACCTGCTGCGAGCTTGGCATGGATATAAGTGCGGACACCGCCGCCTTCTGGCGCGTAAAATTCGCAGACGTCGACGATTTTCAACTGCCGCTCCGATCCTCAGTTTTGCTCGCCAAAGGTCCAAAGCTGAGGCCCTTGCGATAGTTGAGGATGATGCGGGTGCTGGTGACGCCGGGACCAACCTGCACCGCAGCGGTGGTGCCCTTGGGCTTGGCGCGCCTGAATTTGGGATTGTTAGAGACGCCGACGCCATCTTGCAAAAAGCCAAAGCGTGTGTCGCCATCTCGATCATGCAAGACGGAGAGGGCATAGCGCCCGGCACTGGGCGCGCGAACACAAAGGACGGACGCGCCGGATGCTGAGGGGCGCTGAAGCACGCGGCGGAAGACTTTGCCTTCGGCGATCAATTGCTTGTCAGCGGCGAGAAAGTCTGTGTCGTTGGCG
The DNA here is from genome assembly GCA_002478575.1 of Sphingomonadales bacterium UBA7473. Taxonomy (GTDB): domain Bacteria; phylum Pseudomonadota; class Alphaproteobacteria; order Sphingomonadales; family Sphingomonadaceae; genus Aquisediminimonas. Next base: position 3,207 of record DLOX01000249.1, read on the forward strand.
GGATAAAGCTCAAGCCGCAACATGCCGCGGCTGTCTTTCAAACCACTGACCGCGACTCGAATAGCAGGGCCAGGCTCATTGGTGCGGCAGTCCGCATCGGCGCGGCCCCGTTGCTCACGGGGAGGGATTGCGGGAGTCGCTGCTATCAACAAGATCGATGCTGCCAGAAACAAGGGCCGCAAGGTCATATAGTCGCTGCTTTCTCTTTCGGATGATTAAGGCCCGTCAGGCCAAGGATCAGGGCCAGCACAAGATGAAGCGCCAGCGTCATCGCCGTCACCAAGGCAACGGTGGAAGCCGTTGCGCTATCTCCGCCCAAAAGGAACAATGAGACGGATGTGAACAGCACGTCTTTGGCCGGAAAGATGGGGAGCCGCGATACAACGAGCCGCAGTGCTGCGAGCATCAGCCACATACCGACCGGAACGCTTGGCAAAGCCAAATGCCAGCAGAGACCCAGAAGCACCGTCGTGACAATAAGCCGGACAATATGAACGATCCCCACCCAAGTCAGCTCGCTTGCACTCAATGTGAAAAGCAAGCGGCGGAAAAGGAGAACAGCAAGCGAGATCACCAAAATGACAGCGACGGACAGCAGCGCCATATTGGCGTGGCGGCCATGATCCAGCTCAGCCACAAACGGATAAGCCAAAGCCAAAGCACAGAGCGTGATCAGATTGGCGGCAAGCGCCGAGAGGATGTTCACATCTTTGATGGCGCCGAATGCAACAGTTTTCAGGGTGGGCCGGTCTCGCGCCCACAGGTAGAACCAAGCCTCCCCAGAATAGGAAAGCACCAGCTCATTGGCGATGCGCTTGCGGACCATGATGGGCAGGGCGGATGGGCCAAGACCCCAAAGCCGCCGAAAGATAAGGAAGTCCGCCACGGGCAACGTGAAGTATAGCGCAGCAAAAGCCAACCAAAAGCCCCAGGTGGTGGGAATGATGTCTCGCAAATGCCCGATGTCAAACGTCTGCATCTGGACAAGGACAGTGATCAACAAAACGATCGAAAGACCGCGAGAAATCCAGTTGGCGCGCGATGACCGCGCAGGATCAAGCGGTTCCAAAATGGGCAGAGGTGCCGCAAGCGCATTCATACGGGCACATTATTCCAAGGCTGTTCACGCAAGACCGTGTCGCGCATGTCACGCTTCTCTAAACGAGGGGCGAGCCATTGTTCGAAGAAGCGAACCTGGCCGGATCGAGGCGTTGCGTGATAGCGAAGCCGCTCAGCAAGCGTCCAGCGTACGCCTTTGCGATCTTCCCGGCGGGGGGAAGGACTGCACCAATGATCCCAATCAGCGGCTTGCTTGCCTTCCAGCATCACACGCGCCATCAGCTCATGGTCCTTCAAGACGAAAGGCCAGCGACCGGAGCAATATCCGCCGGCCCGTTCAAGCGCGGCGGTGCAAAAGGCATGGCCAGACCCAGCCACATGATTTTGCCAAGACAGCAAACGTATTGCTCCAACGCGGTGAAGCGCTGACAAAACACGGCGGAATGCTGACGCTCCGGGACGAAGCGGCCAAGCGCTTGCCACCACTATATCTTCGCGCTGCAATAGCGCTTCTGCGCGTGCGAGATAGGCAGACGGATAGAAAGTGTCGGCGTCGCAAATGGCTACATATTCGGTCTCAACCAGCGCCAACCCGCGTTCAAGCGAATAGACTTGCCCAGCGCATTCCTCATCCACCAATAGATGCAGACCGTTATAGGGAGCGATCAAATCCTGCGCGATGCGGCGGCTGTCGTCGGTCGAGCCATTGTTGACGAGGATCAAACGGCACGCTCGCGATTGGGCCAAAAGGCTATTCACCGTATCCGCCAAATAGGCCTGTTCATTGTAGAAGGGGACAACCACTGACCAACGCATAGGGTGATCCTGCCTCTGTCAAAGGAACCGAAGCACCCAAATAGAAGCCGAATGTTGCAGTCTCAGGGCCAAATAGTGACCGGACTGTGTCAGGCAGGAGACAATCTGGCGGCAGCGGCCGAAAGACCGCCCCGCCAAAATCGACTACTTCTAATTTCCTACCCGATTGAGCCGGATCGTTTCACATAGAAAGGGCATGGCACAAATCTTGAACGACAACATGCCCCTGGCAGACAGTTTGGCGCTCGCTTTCATGGACTGACCATCGACAATATAACGTCCAGTCCATCCATTCTTTCCGTTCGGCCGCATATCTTGAACTATGGTTTGGTTCAGTGAGCTCGGATCGCCCGGCTTGCGCTTTTCAGCGATAACGGTGGCACATAGATATGGGCTCGCGCCGCATTGTGCGACCCGGACGGTCGATTCACCATTGTCCTGTTGCCACACCCCCAAAAGCGAAGGGGGCATCTGCGCTTGGGCGGATGTTGCCAAAGTGAAAAGCAATGCTGTGCTGAGACCGTTGAGGGAGCGGGGCATGAAGAAGTCCTTTTTCAAATAAGAACCAATCATTGGCTTCATCATGTGGACATCTGATGGAGAGAGCAGCCAGATTAGGCCGATTGCCCTTCGGTTCACATTTGATATGCTTCGAGAAAATCAAAGAGACTGAGAGGATGCAATATGATCGTCATAATGGGCTTTATCAAGACCGCTGCAGGAGAGGCGGATCGGCTCCAACCGGTGCTTTCCACGATGATGTCAGAGTCCGAGAAGGAAGATGGCTGCATCCGCTATGTCTTCTCGCGTGTGGTCAATGATCCCGATGAGATTGTGATCTCAGAACTTTGGCGTGATCAAGCGGCGCTCGCGGCGCATTTCAAAACGCCGCACATGGCAAGCTTCAATGCGGCCATTGCTGGCGCGAAGATCCTTCACGTCAGCGTGAAGCAATATGATGGGACTGGCGCAGTAACGTTGATGGGAGCGGACTGAGGGCGACTATTTTTCGAGTCGATCCAACCGTGCTTCGATTCGGGCGATGCCTTCTAGAATGTGAAGCTGCTCTTCATGCGTGAAGGCATCCCGATCCTCATTCAGACGGTCGACAAGGCGAACCACAATTAAAGGCGCAACGCCGAAGATCGAAATATGCATCAGGGCAACTGCCAAGACCTGCCCGCCAGCGGTTTTAGGGCTGAGATCGCCATAACCCGTCGAAGTCGCGGTTGTCGCCGCCCAATATAGGCTTGTCCAAAAGCTCTGGCCCTCGAGCCACATGAATAGCGTCGCGCAGATAAGGAGAAGTGAGAGGTAGATTGCGGCCAGTTCCCTGAACGTATCCGTCGCCGCCCTTAGTTTCTGAATTGCCATATCCCTATCCCTGTATGATGTGTGGCACGAACCGTGCTGTGTTGCCGGTGATCAGCTGATCTTCCCTTATGCCCATGCCTGCTGGATCCCCGTTCACGATCCAGCTGCCAATCACGGGATAGCCACGCCCGAAATCGCGCATCGGGTAACGCCCCTGAAAGACAAGGTCAGCACGGGCGTAAGCGCCATCCGTTCGTGCGATGACGCGGCCCTTCTCAATGATTTCGATATTGGCCCCTTCGCGCGCCAACACGGGTTTTGATACATAATCCTGGCCCGCCTTTTGCATATCCATCATGGAAGGCAGAAGGTTGGGGTGGTTCGGGAACATCTCCCACAAGATCGCGAGCACCGCTTTGTTGCTCCACATCATCTTCCATAATGGCTCTAGCCACATGGTGGTGGGCAAGTTGCGCAAGACATTGTCACCATAGGCTTCGGCGGCGATCCATTCCCAGGGATAGAGTTTGAAGATCGTGCTGATCATCTGATCATCCTGATCAACGAACCGGCCACTTGCATCAATCCCGATCTGATCGATCAAGACGCCGTGCGTCTCCAAGCCCGCCTGCATCGCCAGATCGCGCATATAGGTCGTGGTGATTGTATCTTCATGAGAGGGATCAGCGATATGAGTGAACCAAAGTCGCCGTCCTGGTATTTGATTTGATATCGCTTTCCAGCGCGCGATCAGCTTCTCATGCAGGCTGGTGAATTGATCACAATCTGGAAAGACATCCTCTTTCCAATTCCATTGCACCACGGCCGCTTCCAGCATGGAGGTTGGCGTATCGCAGTTGAACTCGAACAGCTTGGGTTGGCCTTGGCCATTATAGCCAAAGTCAAAGCGGCCATAGTCAAGTGCCGGAACCTGCGCCCGCCATGTTGAGCGGACTGCGTCATGCCAGGCCTTGGGAATGCCACATTTCGCCATCAACCGATCATCGCTGGAGATTTTATCCCCGGCATCAAGGAAGAGTTGGTAGACTTCCTCGGTTGCGTCTTCGATGGTTTCAATCTGCTTCAACGTGAAGCTGTAACAAGCACTTTCATCCCAATAGATTGCATCGCCATCTGTGTGCCAGATCAGGCCTTGTTCTTCGACAATCGCTTGCCAATTGTCACGTGGCCGAACCGGGATGCGCTTCATCTGTTAGGAACGGCCGCCGCCAAAGCTGCGTGAGCTTGATCCAAAGCCGCCTCGAGCAATAGCAGTGGATCGGGTCATATTGGTCGACGCTGGTGCCTTTGCATAGCTGACGCCTGAAGCAGGCATGCTGCTCCCACTGAAAGCGTAGCGCGTGTCGCGCAATGAATCGCCGATATAGGGAATGCGTGATCCGCGATTGATATAATAGCGTGAGCCGAAATAGCCTCCCGCGCGTCCATTATCGTCATCACAGGCATCATCATCGATACGATTGCCATTTTGATCAACGCAGATGGCGGTGTCATTGTCCGCAATGATGTCCTCGTCCCACTGGTTGCCTGAGGAGCAGCCGGACAAGGCGGTCAGTGCCGCTGCCATGGTCGAGGTCAGAAAAATCTGCTTTTTCACGTTCGTCCTCCGTCGCTCAGGCTTGTTCAAGGAACCATGCAGGCGGCTTGAAGGATGCCAACGCCTAGCCCCATGCCCCCAACGAAAATCCCAGAGGATGTGCAATTCTCGTCAATCTTCTGAGATATAGCTTTGAACAGGAACCGCGAGATCACAACAAACACCGCGAGCTGAACAAGCGCCGCGACAACGCCCCACAAAAGCATGTCAGGGATGCTAACCGAATGGCTGATCACAATGGCCACGGGGATGGCAAAGCCCAAAAAAGTGCCCGTCAACTGCGTCGCTGCGGCTGCGTTGCCATCGCGGATCAACGCAAATTCCTTGTGCGGCGTGCTGAATGAATAAAGCGTCAAAAACCCAACGGCGAGCGCCAAGGCGGCACCAAAGTAGGACAGAAAGTGCGGCAGTGCGGAAGCGAAATAGTCAAACATCGGATGTAATCCCCAGCAGTTGAACGAGGGGTAGCATCGATGATTTGTGGGGGGAAGCGGGGCTGCCGATTTTTTTGGGGTAAGAGATTGGCCCGGTTGTTTTCGTCCGAAGCCAGTGATTGAGTGGTTGAGGGGCCCCCTTAACCCAAGGCTTCTCTAGTCAAGGTGCGCTCTGCGACAAGTTTTGATAAATAGTAGAATGCAGGCAACGCTATTCCGAGACCAATCGCGATCAACGGGATTGCGCCTATGCTTTCTCTCAGAACGCCAATCCTGCCAAACACCATTAACGAAAGCCCTGCCCCTGCCGTAAAGCTTAGGGTCGAAGCGCCTCCGAGCCAGTGCTTGGACAAGATGAGTCCGCTAGCGCCAAGGGTTCGATCCATGGAGCGGAAGCTGGTGAAGAGCGTAGTCGACATGATTAAGATGAGGCCGCAGCCTAAGGCCCAGCCCAACGTGGGACCAAAACGAGATAAGCCACCGGCCAACATCGCCGCCAGAATCATGCCAATGCAAAGCGAGTTCAAGACAAAGGTCGCCGCGTCAGATTGCACTTGTTTGAGTTGCTCAGCGCTCAATTCGGGCTTCAGCCAATCGGGTAAAGCACGTAACGTCGCCCTTTCAACCTCTTCAACCTTTCGGCGAATGTTGATTGAACGGGGTGTTTCGAAGACCCCATCCTCGATCATCTGGCTGAATTCTTCTGAGAAGGCCGAGAGGTGAAATTGCTCGGGATAGCGCCGGTAGAAATCATCAGTCAGATCAACATTGCGCCCCTCGCGATCAAGCATCAGATCAGGGCAGCTTCGAATAAAGGGGGTCTCAAGCCCTTCTTCACTTCTTACCAAGCCGCCGTAATAGGCTTTTCGAAATGCGTCAGGTTTGTAGGCTATTTCAGAGCGGACATAGCCGCCGCTGCGAACGCGGTCCGCGACATAGGCGCAGATTTTGGCATTGAGATAAGAAAAACCGTTGGGTTCTTCGTTAAATGCGTCGGCTTCACATTGCCAGCATTCCGGCTCGCCTTTCCAGAAGATGTCGAGTGCAGTTGCCAAATCGCAATTGGGCTGGCGGACGATCCAATCGAGTACATAAAGCGGCTCACCCCAGTTGAATTCCAAGGCTACGCGGTGCCAATCATCGGGATTAGCGGACTCTAGCCAAGCAATATTGGCCTCTAGATGAGCCTTTTCGTCTTCGTCCAAATCAATCATGATCGCATGCCCCCAAGCAGGAATGCGATCTTCTTAGGCCAGCGCGCTTAAAGCTTCGTTAGTTGCGGACAGGAAGAGGGCTACTCCAACCCATCCAGATATTTCTCCGCATCAAGCGCCGCTTGGCACCCACTCGCCGCACTCGTCACAGCCTGCCGATAGATCATATCCTGCACATCGCCTGCGGCAAACACGCCTTCGATGCTGGTCTGTGTCGCTCCGCCGGTGCGGCCGCCTTGGGTGATGATATAGCCATGATCCATCTCAAGCTGGCCATCAAACAGCTGCGTGTTGGGCTTGTGACCAATGGCAATGAACACGCCATGGAGCGATACATCTTCGTCCGCGCCTGATTTCACGCATTTGATGCGCATGCCCGTCACGCCGCCATCATCGCCCAACACTTCATCAAGGGTATGGTCCCAACGGATGGAGACTTTGCCGGCCTTTTCCTTTTCGAACAGGCGATCATGCAGGATCTTCTCGCCCTTAAACTTGTCGCGCCGATGGACGACCGTCACGTGGCTTGCGATGTTGGAGAGATAGAGCGCTTCTTCGACCGCCGTATTGCCGCCGCCGATGACAGCGACGGGCTTGTTGCGATAGAAGAAGCCATCGCAGGTCGCGCAGGCCGATACGCCTTTGCCCATATAGGCTTGCTCGGAAGGGAGGCCCAGATATTGGGCAGAGGCGCCCGTCGCGATGATCAGCGCATCGCAGCTGTAACTGCCGCCATCGCCTTCGAGGACAAACGGCCGCTCATTCAGGCGCGCGGTGTGGATATGATCATTGATGATCTCAGTGTTGAAGCGTGCGGCATGTGCCTGAAACCGCATCATCAGCTCTGGCCCTTGCACGCCATCCGCGTCCGCTGGCCAATTGTCGACGTCGGTTGTGGTGGTCAGCTGCCCGCCTTGTTCAATCCCCGTGATGAGGACCGGGTTGAGATTGGCGCGAGCTGCATAAACCGCAGCGGTATAACCAGCAGGGCCAGAGCCCAGGATGAGGAGTTTGACGTGACGCATGGGGTGAGTGACTCAAGATAAGTGTGAATAAGGGATATGGGCATGCGCCTAGCCCATTCCAAGGCGGGGTCAAGAGAAGGCAACTTGCCGACTGACCAAGAGGAGGGGGAGGGAGGTCTTGGTCAGTCGGCGTTGCTCCAGCGGGAGCGTGTTTGGGAGGGAAAGCTCACCGCTGGAGGGGGAAGGCTGGCGTTAGGCCGCCATCTGCATTTGTCGTGAGGGCCACATGCTTGTCGGCCCGTCGGTTTTTTCACAATCAGCCAAGCTGAGCGTCATCAATTGGCACGGCGTGGTGCCACCACGACCAACCGAATGGCGCTGCACAACACGGCCCGAGCTTTTGAAGCCAAGCTTGGTGAGAACCCGGCCAGAGGCTGGATTGTCTTGGAAATAGGCCGAAGTGATCTGCGGCAGCTTCAGCGTCCAACGCGCGATGTTGATCACGGCACGGCCGGCTTCGGTTGCATAACCTTTGCCCCACTGCGCTTCGGCAATCCAATAGCCCAGCTCTAGCGTTCCGGCGGGGTCAAGTGGGTCAGCATGCAGACCAACCGCACCGATCAGCTGTGGCTCGCCCTGACGCGTGAACATCAGGAATTCAGGAATGCCTTTGCCGTGTACGGTGCTGAGGAACTCGCGGGCATGCTCTTCGCGATAGGGCCATGGCAAAGTCGCCAAGTTGCGCGCGATTTTTTCATTCGCAACAGCTTTGGTCAATGCAGGCGCATCGTCAATCCAGCCGGGTCTTAACAGCAATCTTTCGGTAACAGCAAACATGTCTCTCTCCACTTGCTCGCGCCCTAGGCCGTCTGTGTGACGTGGCTATGACGCGAATTTCAAAGTGAGGGAGACATGGAAAAGGGAGATCAGGTGGCCCTGTCTCCCTCTTATGGTCTGGTGATATTCAGACCGGGGGGCCACCCTTTCGAGGCGGCCCGATATTTTCGAACCGCCTTATTCCGCTGCAAGTGCCATTGTATCAATCGATACATATTTGCGGCCTTGCTTGCCGGAATGATAACGCACGCGACCTGTCGCTGTGGCGAACAGGGTGTGGTCTTTGCCGCAGCCGACATTGACGCCCGGATAGGTGCGTGTGCCGCGCTGACGCACGAGGATATTGCCAGCAAGTGCAACTTCACCGCCGAATTTCTTCACGCCAAGACGACGACCTTCTGAGTCGCGACCGTTGCGGGATGAACCGCCTGCTTTTTTATGTGCCATG
>DLOX01000128.1 GCA_002478575.1 Sphingomonadales bacterium UBA7473
TGACCCTGGTCAACCGCCCCAATTCTCTTTGCCTATGCAGGCGCTAGATTAGAAGTCCAGCGTGATCCCTGCAAAGATGTAGCGGCCCAAAACGTCGTAGACTGACGCATAGGTGTTGCCATTACAACCCGTGGCGCAAGCGTTGAGCGTACCGTTTGGACGACCAGATGTCACCAGCGGTGGCTCCTTATCAAGAACGTTGTTCACACCAACGCGGAACGTGAACTGATCTTTGATCTTCATGCTCGCGTTCAGATCGAAATAGTTGAACGCCTTGATGTTGTAGAAGGCTTCAGCGGTGTTGAGCTCCGACTTTACGGAGGCAATGTGCCGCCATGTCAAACCGACGCCCAAACCACCCTTGGTGTTCAAAGCCATACGAGCCGAATGACGCCATTTCGGATTTGGCGCCGACGGCGTTCCGTTGAAGTCAGAACAGATTGGGCCATGGAGGCCTTCACAGTTATAGACCGGTGTCAGGCCATTATCGACTTGGAACTTGTCGAGATAGGTGCCGACCATTGAGAGGTTGAGCGTGCCAACGTTTCCAAGTTCAACGGCATACCGAGCATTGATATCGATGCCGGTCGTCTTCACACCACCGATGTTCGTCGGCAAGTTGATTGTGAAGCCGTCATTGGTCAACCAAAGTGAACCCGAGACTGGGTTACGCTTTACGAGTGAACAAACTGCAACGCTTGGGTTGTCCGTGCATTCACCAACAATAGCATCTGCACCAAATGCCTGAATGGCATTGGCCACCTTGATATTGTAGTAATCGACCGTGAGCGCGAACCTAGGCAAGAAGCGTGGTTCGATGATAACACCGACGGACTTGGTGGTTGCTTTTTCCGGGGTCAGGTTTGGATTGCCACCGGTGAAGGTGTTATATTGACCTGCTGGGTTGCCCGCAACGCGCTGACCAATACGCAAACCTTGCGCCAAGCAACCTACGTCAGCTGCAGTGATCACCTTTTCTGCACATGGGTCATCGTTGCCGCCAAGCGCTACGAAAGTTGGCTGGAACAATTCCGTCAAGTTTGGCGCACGAACCGTTCTGTCATAGGCAGCGCGGAAGCGGATATCCTTGATTGGCGCAAGCTCAAGACCAAATTTATAGGTGTTGGTGCTGTAGCTCTTGTTCGCGCTCGTGTTGTACTTCGAGTAGCGATAGCCAGTCGAGAACGTCAGGTCATGAATGAAGCCGTCCGTAACGATTGGGGCTTGAAGCTCACCAAAGAACTCCTTCACATTATAGCTGCCAGAAATTGGCAATGAAGGGGCACCCTGACCAGCAAGATCACCTGACCGGAATGCTTGGTCGGTGTCATAATCCAGGGCATCACGACGATATTCAACGCCAAGTGCGATGCCTACGCCGCGGTCAGACCATGGCGATTGAAGGCCATATTCGCCAAGCTTGCCGGTGAAGGCTGCACTTGCCACTTGCTGCGATACAACACCACGCTGGAAGCCCGGAATGGAAATGTAAGCTGCCGTTGCTGGAGAAATAACCCCACTGAAAATGTCGTAAGGAACGCAGCCTGCGTCGGTTCCGTCGCGGACGGAACGGCAAATTGGCGTCCCACCTGGTCCTGCAACAACGTCCATAGCCCGCGTCAAGCGTTGGATCGACGTGTCATTGGTGTAGACTTGGCTATAGTTAGTCCGACCATACTGATAATAGGCGTCATACGACCAAGCTTTTCCGAGATCACCCTTCGTGCCGAGAACTGCGCGATATGACGTGTGCTGCAAGTCAGAACGACGTGGGCCGCCTTCAATGTTTCGACGGAAGACCTGGAGGAACCCACGGTTATAGGTGGTACCCGTTGTTGGATCGATGAAGCTGATTGGAGCTGCACCAGCCGTTGGGTTGGTTCGACCGACCAAAGGATAGGTTCCAAGGAAACCGGTGATCAGATTTTCAGCGTCAAAGATGATGCCACGCTGTTGCGCAGAAATCAGGGGGTTGTCGCTGTTAACCGTCAAAGTGCTGCCGAAGTTGCCCGATGGAGCGATCTGAGCAACCGTGCGGTTGTCCATGAACATGAACTCCATGTAAGGCTTGATCGCGTCGCTCAACTCATAGTCAACGAACACGCCCGCCGTGTAGCGTTCGTCAGGACGTTGAAAATAGTTAGTTGGAGCAAAGTTGTAACGCGTGCGACCTGGAAGCAACGTGCGGTTGGGACCGACTTGGAAGAAGGTCGAAGTGCCGCCGTCCTCAATTAGGAAGTTGCCGGGAGCCGACGTGGACGAACCACCGCATTGGAATGCTGTTGCGCTAGCATTTTGCAATGTGCAAGCCGAATAGTCACGGCGTGATTGAAGCACAGAGTTGACTTTGCGATAGCCGAAATAAGCTGTTGCATGACCACGATCATCGTCAAAACCAGCACCGAAAGCGACCGATGCGTTGATCGCACCACCATCAGCTACGCTACCCTTGGGATAGTCAAAGCCTGGGAAACCAGCACGAGTCCGCGCGTCCAAAAGCGGCGGCAGCACGTCGTTGCGGTTATTGTGCTGATAGAAGCTGTATTGCGTATCAATACGAAGGCCCTTGAAGTTGCGATCCATAATGAAGTTCACAACACCCGACACTGCGTCTGCGCCATAGGTAGAAGAAGCGCCACCCGTATAGACTTCGACATTGCGGACGATTGATTCGGGGATCGCGTTCAAATCTGCCGCTGAAGACAATGGATCACCTGGCATCATGCGACGGCCATTGATCAACACAAGTGTGCGGTTCGAACCCAATCCACGAAGATCGACAGTTGCTGTACCGTCAGACACGTTTGACTGCGTTGATGACTGCGCACCGTAAACTTGCGGCAGACGGTTCAACAAATCTTCAACGCGGGTGATACCTTGGGCCTTGATGTCGGCAGCTGTCACAGATGTAACGGGCGACGCGCCATCAAGATTAGGCTGAGGAATACGCGAACCTGTAACGATGATTTCGTCTGCACCGTCTTCGGCAGCGGCTTCTTGCGCTGCTGAGGGTGACGAAATCAACGCCAGGCCGAGCACGGCGGAAGCAGCGCCTGCGCCAAGGCGCGAGCGGATTGATGTCATTTGAATTCTCATAGGATGTCCATCCCTTCAGTGTTGAACGGACCAAAGCTATTGGCCCACGGTGGCAGGAAGTTGAAAATTATGGGAAAACTCCCCACCCCATGCGGTGCTGATGCGAAACAACGCTTGATGTGTAAAGCCGATTTGACGCAGAAGGTGACGGTTTCGTTCCAGTTGTTGCATCAGGGCAACAGTGCAAAGTTAAGAGTTAACCAAAATTGCGGAGGAGAATTTATGCGCGTTTTTCCATTGGTCGCGCTTACAATCGGAGGGCTGGCGCTCTGTTCTCAGGCACTGAAAGCCGCCGACGCCAAAGACCAGCCTCGACCTCAGCTTTACACAGCGCTTGAAAACTGCCGTGCGATTAGTTCAGACGCAGAGCGTCTCGCCTGTTTCGACAGCGCGATGAAGCAATTGGATCAGGCCATCGTATCTAAAGAAGTGTTGATCGTTGACAAAGCGCAAATCGAAAAGACAAAACGGGGATTATTTGGCTTGAAACTGCCAAATTTGGGACTCTTTGGAGATAAGGATGATCCTGCCGACAATGAGCAGATTTCCCAAATCGAAAGTAAAGTCCAGTCCTTTCGGGCGACGGGAGACGGCTGGCTGCTTGTTCTCGAAGATGGTTCAATGTGGCAACAAACGGATGGTGCGGCCTTGGCGATCGGCCCCAGGAAGGGCATGACCGTCGTCATCAAGCGCGCAGCGTTCGGCAGTTTCAAAATGTCGGTCGATGGGCAGCCGGCCGTCCGAGCGCGGCGCGTAGTTTAACTCGGTAACAATAATAGCAACTTTGCCTGCTCGCCTAACCCCGCTATCACCACCCCATGACCGATCCATTCCCTCTCTTCGAAACTTGGTTTGCGGAAGCGCAGGCCAGTGAGCCCAATGATCCCAATGCGATGGCGCTGGCGACGGCGGGGGCGGATGGTTTGCCTCAGGTGCGGATGGTGCTTTTGAAAGGGCATGGCCGCGAAGGGTTTGTGTTTTACACCAATCTTGAAAGCAACAAGGGGCGCCAGATTGCAGAGCGACCGTTCGCGTCGTTGCTCTTCCATTGGAAGTCACTGCGGCGGCAGATCAGGATTACGGGGAAGCTTTGGGCTGTGACGGATGCCGAAGCTGATGCTTATTTTGCAAGCCGGGGGCGGGATTCACAATTGGGGGCTTGGGCGTCTGATCAATCGCGGCCGCTTGATGCGCGCGAGACATTTGAGGCGCGCTTTGATGAAGTGGTCGCTCGCTATGAAGGGCAGTCTGTGCCCCGTCCGCCGCATTGGTCTGGTCTAAGACTCGTGCCAGAACGTATTGAATTTTGGGAAGACCGTGATCATCGGCTGCACCATCGTCGGCTTTTCACACGAACTGGACCGGACGGCTGGGATGAAGGCCTGCTCTTCCCGTGAGTGCAGCTGATCATCACGGGCACCACCACGGACATGGGCATCACAGTCACCACCATCATGACCATCATCGCAGCACATTAACCCAACGCGCCGCGCTTGCCAGTGTTTCAATGGCCTTGTTTCTATTGGGTTTGAAGATCTGGGCCGCTGCCGAAACAGGCTCTGTCGCGATGCTGGGTTCGCTTGCGGATACTGGCCTTGATATCATGGCGTCACTGGTCACGCTTTACGCAGTCAGGATGGCGGCCATGCCCGCCGACAATGATCATCGTTTTGGTCATGGCAAAGCAGAAGCTCTTGCTGCCTTGTTTCAGACAGGGGTCATTGTCGCCTCCGCGATCGCGATTGGCTGGCGCGGGATCAGCATGATTGGATCGACTGAGCCGCCGGAGCGGCCTGAGCTTGGCATCGCTGTCAGCTTGGTCGCGATGGCGACCACATTTGCCTTGATCCTTTACCAACGATCTGTGGTGAAGCGCACCGGTTCAGTCGCGATCCAAGCGGATCATGTTCACTACAGCAGTGATGTGCTGCTCAATGCCTCGGTTGTTGCTGCGCTGGTGCTGGACAGCATGCTGGGCGTGCGAGGGGCTGACCCATTGTTTGGCGTGGCTATTGCCGCTTGGCTCATCTGGCATGCTCGTGAAGTGGCGGGCGGCGCTATTGATCAGTTGATGGACAAGGAATGGCC
>DLOX01000210.1:0-326 GCA_002478575.1 Sphingomonadales bacterium UBA7473
CCCCCCCGCCCAACCCTTTGCTATGCGCTTCATCGACAATGGCTTGAGACTCACAGTCGCATCCGGGCCGGTTCATTTTCATTCGGACACCTTGGGTGCGCGGGCGGTTATACGCTTTGGCTTGGGCATCTTTAGGCGCACTTACAGGGAGAGTTTTGCATGACCGCCATCGGACAAGATACGCTGGGCACCCGTTCCACTTTGACAGTAGGGGCCAAATCCTATGATTATTTCTCGATTGCGAAGGCGGCCGAGAAATTGGGTGATGTGTCTCGTTTGCCTTTTTCGATGAAGGTTTTGCTAGAAAATCTGCTGCGCTTTGAAGA
>DLOX01000210.1:379-8544 GCA_002478575.1 Sphingomonadales bacterium UBA7473
CTGCGCTTTGAAGATGGCGGCTTTACCGTGGCAACGGGTGATGTGCAGGCGCTGATCGATTGGCAGAAAAACCCCACGTCTGACGCGGAAATTCAATATCGCCCGGCACGGGTTTTGCTTCAGGATTTCACCGGCGTGCCATGCGTCGTCGATCTCGCCGCGATGCGCGATGCAATTGCGACGCTGGGTGGCGATACGTCCAAAATCAATCCTTTGGTGCCTGTCCATCTCGTCATCGATCACTCGGTGATGGTCGATGAATTTGGCCACCCCAAGGCGTTTGAGCAGAATGTGGAGATTGAATATTATCGCAATGGAGAGCGGTATGACTTTCTGAAATGGGGATCAAAGTCGCTTTCCAACTTCAAAGCCGTTCCTCCCGGCACAGGCATTTGCCACCAAGTAAATTTGGAGCATATCGCGCAAGCCGTTTGGACAAGCGCCGCCCCCGATGGGAAGACCATTGCCTATCCAGACACATGCGTTGGCACCGATAGCCATACGACGATGATCAATGGCCTTGGCGTGCTCGGTTGGGGCGTCGGCGGGATTGAGGCAGAGGCTGCGATGCTCGGCCAGCCCGTGTCCATGCTGATCCCTGAAGTGGTTGGCTTCAAGCTGACCGGTAGCTTGAATGAAGGCATTACCGCGACCGATCTGGTGCTGACTTGCACCCAGATGCTCCGCGCGCATGGCGTGGTCGGGCGCTTTGTGGAATATTATGGCCCGGGTCTTGAGAGCTTGAGCTTGGCTGATCGCGCGACGCTCGCCAACATGGCGCCTGAGTATGGCGCGACCTGTGGCTTCTTCGGGATCGACGATAAGACGCTCGACTATATGCGCCTGACCGGTCGCGATGAAGATGCGATTGCGCTGGCGGAGGCCTATGCCAAGGCGCAAGGGCTTTGGATTGATCCATCGGCGCCGGACCCTGTGTTTACTTCAACGCTTGAGCTTGACATGTCTTCGGTTGTGCCGTCGCTCGCCGGTCCAAAGCGGCCGCAGGATAAGGTTGTGCTGACCGCGGTTGATGATGTGTTCAACAAGGATTTGGCCGAAGTTTATAAGCATGATGGCTTCAAGCGCGTTGCGGTTGAAGGCAAGGATCATGATATTGGCGATGGCGATGTGGTGATCGCGGCGATCACGAGCTGCACCAATACGTCGAACCCCAGCGTGCTGGTCGCGGCTGGTCTGGTCGCGAAGAAGGCCAACGCCTTGGGCCTGAAGCCTAAGCCTTGGGTGAAGACATCGCTTGCGCCTGGATCACAGGTGGTGACTGATTATCTGGTGAAAGCGGGCCTGCAAGAGCATTTGGATGCGGTGGGCTTTAACTTGGTCGGCTATGGCTGCACGACCTGCATCGGCAACTCCGGGCCTTTGGCTGAGCCGATCTCGAAGGCGATCAATGGCAATGATATTGTTGCCGCGTCGGTCCTTTCCGGCAACCGCAACTTTGAAGGCCGTGTGTCTCCCGATGTGCGGGCGAACTTCTTGGCCTCTCCGCCGCTGGTTGTCGCTTATGCACTGAAGGGCACAGTGACCGAGGATTTCACGACAACGCCGATTGGCCAATCGACCGATGGCGCGGATGTGTTCCTGAAGGATATTTGGCCCACCAATGGTGAAGTGACCGCGACGATGAACGCCAATATCGATCGCGGCATGTTCAAGGCGCGTTATGACAATGTCTATCTCGGCGATAAGCATTGGCAGGCGATTAATGTTGAGGGCTCAGAGACATATCAGTGGCGCCATGGCTCTACCTATGTTGCGAACCCGCCCTATTTCGAAGGCATGAGCATGACGCCATCGCCGATCAATGACATTATTGACGCAAAGCCGCTTGCGATCCTGGGCGACTCGATCACGACCGATCATATCTCGCCAGCAGGCTCGATCAAAGCAGACTCGCCTGCGGGCAAATGGCTGATGGAACGCCAAGTCCCGAAAGCAGACTTTAACAGCTATGGCGCTCGCCGCGGTCATCATGACGTGATGATGAGGGGCACATTTGCGAATATCCGCATCAAGAATGAAATGGTCCCCGGAATCGAAGGCGGCATGTCGTCTTACAAGGGCGAAACCATGTCCATCTATGATGCCGCAATGGCGCATAAGGCCGATGGCACGCCGCTGGTTGTGATTGGCGGTAAGGAATATGGCACAGGCTCATCCCGCGATTGGGCGGCCAAGGGCACGAACCTCCTCGGCGTGCGCGCTGTGATCGTGGAGAGCTTTGAGCGCATCCACCGCAGCAACTTGGTTGGCATGGGCGTGCTGCCTTTGCAGTTCAAGGATGGCGACACACGCAACAGCCTTGGCCTGACCGGCGATGACAGCTTCACCATTTCAGGCGTGGCCGAACTGAAGCCGCGTCAAGATGTTGAAGTTCACGTCACCCGCAAGGATGGCTCACAGTTCAGCTTCACCGCGCTCTGCCGCATCGATACCGCCAATGAGATTGAATATTTCAACAATGGCGGCATCTTGCACTATGTGTTGAGGAAGTTGGCCGCTTAACTAACCGGGGAGGGTTGCGCATGATCAAGCTGGTCTATTGCATCAAGCGGAAGTCCAGCCTGACTGCGCAGCAGTTTCACCGCTATTGGCTTGAAGAGCATGGCCCCAAGGTAAAGGGTGTCGCGGCGGCGATTGGTGCTGTGCGCTATGTCCAGAGCCA
This sequence comes from Sphingomonadales bacterium UBA7473, assembly GCA_002478575.1. Taxonomy (GTDB): domain Bacteria; phylum Pseudomonadota; class Alphaproteobacteria; order Sphingomonadales; family Sphingomonadaceae; genus Aquisediminimonas. The sequence continues at coordinate 3,063 of DLOX01000210.1, forward strand.
TAGGATCCTGCCTGATATCAATGCGGGCTTCCGGGCCTCGCGCGGGATGTCAGAAGGGTATGATGGCATTACCGAGATCTGGTTCGAGGATGAGGCGAGCCTGACTGCAGCGCTTGGCACGGCAGATGGCGTTGCCGCAGCAAAGATGCTGCTCGACGATGAAAGCCACTTCATCGATTTCGCAACATCGAGCATCTTCATGACGCAGGAGCATGAGATATTCTGAGTTGAATGGTCGTCAGGAGCTACACGCCAAAGGAGAGCTGCGATGCAAATCACCGATTATGTAAGCTATGATGCAACAGGGCTGGCGGAACTGGTCCGCAATCGGTCGGTGACGCCGCTTGAGCTTGTCGATACCGCTATCGCTCTCACCGAAAAGCATAATCCCGCGCTGAATGCCGTCATTTGGACGATGTTTGACCGGGCGCGCGACCTGGCGAGCAATGCTGCAACGGATGGCGCATTTGCGGGTGTGCCTTTCTTGCTCAAAGACATTTTGGGCGGCATGGCGGGTGTGCCAACACGTGATGGGTCGCGGATCAATCCCGGCGTGCCAGCCACGCATAATAGCGAACTTGTCAACCGCTTCCTCAAGGCCGGCCTCATTCCATTGGGTAAAACCAATGTTCCCGAATTTGGCCTTGTCGGCACAACTGAATCCAAGCTTTATGGTCCTGCACGCAACCCTTGGAATCTGGCCCATTCGACCGGTGGATCATCCGGCGGATCGGGCGCTGCGGTCGCGAGTGGGATGGTGCCGGTGGCGCATGCCAATGATGGCGGCGGGTCGATCCGCATCCCGGCGTCGTGCTGCGGCCTCGTCGGCCTAAAACCAACCCGCGCACGCAATCCGGCAGGGCCAGATATGGGCGACGTCTATAATGGCTTGATCGGGGAACATATCGTGAGCCGGTCGGTGCGCGATACGGCGGCGATGCTCGATGTCACGTCGGGTCCCGATCTGGGTGATCCATACTATGCGCCATCTGCTCCTGCATCGTTTTTGGCAGCGGCACAGGTCGCGCCCAAGGGTCTTAAGATCGCAGTGACACGCACGTTGATGGATGGACGCCCCTATCATCCCGATTGCTTGGCAGCAGTCGATGCGGCGGCCGCCCTGTGCACATCGCTCGGCCACCATGTCGAAGAAGCGAAGCCACCCGTTGATTTTGAAGCAATGTCCACGGCCTTCTTTGCGGTGTGGTCGGGCGGATTGGCTATGCAGGTTGATTGGTTGATCGCCCGGCATGGCGGCGCTGCCGACCTCGACCATCTGGAGGGGCTGACACTTGGCCTCTATCGCATGGGACAACAGGTGACCGCCGCGCAGTATATGGGTGCACAAATCGCGTTTCAGCAGGTTGGTCGCGCGATTGCCCAGTGGCAGCAGAGCTATGATATATGGCTCACCCCAACGCTCGGCGGCCCGCCGATGGCCATTGGCACGATGGATTTTGATCAGACCGATCCGATGGCGGCTTATGCACCCGTGCTCGATTATACGCCCTTTACACCTCTTCAGAATGCCACAGGTCAGCCCGCTATCAATGTGCCGTTGCACTGGAATGATGCGGGCTTGCCGGTTGGCGTCCAGTTTGCGGGTCGCTTCGGGGATGATGCTGGATTGTTGGCGCTGGCGATGCAGCTTGAAGCAGCTGCGCCATGGAGTGGTCGTCGTCCGGTGCATTGGGGTTGATAAACGCGCCCAAGCTGCGCTTGGCAAATGCAGCAACAGTCTGCATGTTGAGGCGAACCAAAGCCGGAGCCCACCATGGCATTGCTCGCTGAAGCCAGTGTTGTTCAACAGTCGCCAAACGGCCTAACTGCGTACCTCGATCCCGAGTGGAATATCTGGGGACCGGTCGGCGGCTTTGTTGCGGCGATTGCTTTGCGGGCGGTGGGCGTTGTCGCGCCTGCGGGGCATCGTCCGGTTAGTCTGTCTTGCTTGTTCGTTTCTCGCGGGGAGAATGGTCCGGTCGATATCGCAATCGATCCGATCAAAACGGGCAGCACGGCTTTTTGGAGTGTGGAGCTGAGCCAAGCGGGAAAATGCGTGTTGCGGGCTCAGATCTGCACGACTGCGAAGACGGACGGACCAGCGAAGATGGATTGTGCGGCACCCGAAGTGCCAAAGCCCGATGCGCTTGAGCCCTTCGTTGATCAGCTGCGGCGATTTGGCCATGAGCCGATCCCGTTCTGGCTCAATGTCGAGGGGCGGCAAGTGGACTTCCGATCACCCGGCGATCCTGACCCTCGCGGCGGTTTTACGGAACGGTGGATGCGGTTCAAGGATTGGGACGTGACGAGCGATCCCTTCCTCGATGCGGCGCGCGCCATCATTGGCATCGATACCCATATCTGGGCGGCCTATAATCGCGGACTGACGGAGCTTCCCAAACATGTGGCCCCATCGCTTGATCTGACGGTGTGGTTCCATGATGCCGCGCCGGAGTCTGCTTGGCAGTTGATTGCTGCTCGTTCCGATTTCGCGGGCCATGCTTTGCTGAGCGGCTTGGTCGATATTTGGTCGGAGGATGGAAAGCTTGTTGCGCGCGGCGGCAGTCAGTGCCTGTTTGTGCCGCTGAGAGATTAGACCTTGATCGTCTTAGGTTGAATGAACCTAAGACGTGAATCAAGGTCTCATCTATGGCGAGAGCCTGATTCACGTCTTTGAGGGAAGCGCAAAGCGCTTCTGTCAAAGACGATCAGGCTCCAAGCGCGCCTCACTTCGCCACCGGCTCCACCTTCAGCCGCAATGCTGTTTCCGGCTTCAACCACCGTTTGGCGCTGGCTTGCAGATCGGCAGGCGTGATCCGCGTAAAGTCGCTGAGGATGGAGCGCACTGCATTCACCTTGGTCGCGTCGAAAGACACGCCTTCCAAATTGCGGAGCCAGAAGGTGCTACCAGTGGCTGACCGGGTGATCCGTTCCCGCATTGGAGCAATCGCACGTTTCAGTTCGTCGTCGGTCACGGGTTTGTCGACCAAATCCTTGGCGATGCTTTCAGACAAAGCGAAGAAGCGCGCGATGCCTTGCGGTTTCAACTGCGCCACGATCGAGAAAGAGCCGCCGCTGTCAAAGCCCGATGGCCAATTGCTGTCGACGCTAGGGCTATAGCTTGCCCCTTCGGCTTCGCGGAGTTGATCGAACATCCGATCCCCAAAGATTTGTGAGAGGATTTCCAATCGGCGGCTTTCAAGCACATTGCTCATCCCGCCCGCTGTGGGCCAAGCGAGCATGGCAGCGGCTTGATCCGCAGCCCCTTTGTGAGTGCGCACGATGGGCAGAGCCGTTGCCACCGGGCCGGGCGAGGTTGGCGAAATCGCCTTGGCGGGCTTGCGCGGTTTCATCGCGCCAAAGCTTGCGGCAACCGCCTTCTCGGCTTCGTCCTTGGTCACATCACCAAAGACAAGCACTTCAATCGGGCCTGAGGCCAAGCGAGGCTGCCAAAAGCTGCGGAAGGATTTCGGCGTCAGCTTTGCGGCTTGCGCTAGCGTGGGTGTGGACCAACGTGGATCATTGCCCTTCAACAGTGCACCGGCATCGCGGGCGAGCACGGCCTGAGGTGAAAGTTCATAACTGCCATAGCCGCTTACAAATCCGGCCTTAGCGCGGAGCACTGGCGCTGCATCCCAGCGGGGGAAAGCAAGCTTTGCCGCGATGATCCGCAGCTGATCCGCCAAATCCGATTGCCGCGTTTCAGAACGGAAAACAAAGGCATCATCGGCAATTTCAAAACGTGTGTTGATCTTGCGCCCACTGGTCATCCGATCCAGCTGATCCTGATTGAGATTGCCAATGCCGCTGGCAAACAAAGCCGATGGCGCGGCCCAGCCGGGCGAGGGCGCATTGGCGGGCATGGCTTGCATGCCTTTGCCAAAGCGGACGGTGACATAGACTTTGCCTTCCTCCGCCGGATTGGCGAAATGCACGAAGCGCACGCCATTGGCATATTCGGCCAGCGTCAGGTCCAATTCGCGCACCGTCGATTGGCTCTTGATTGTGCCGGGTTTGCCCAGCGCAGGAAGGTCAGCAAAGGTGACGGGCTTGGACGCGGTGAGGACCTTGGCGGCTTGCACAGGCGCGGTCAGGGCCTGGGCAAGCAAGGCTTCCGCATTGGCAATCGGCGCAGGCGAAGTGATCATCGCGCGCGGTCCCACGCCTTCCAACAGGCGTTGCGTGGCTTTCAACACCATCTCTGGTGTGATCTGATCTTTCAGCCCGGTGAAGACGGTGCGAGCGACTTCGGCCGTGGCCACCGTCTCGCGAATATCGACGGCTTGGATGATGTCATCGGCTTGCTTGGCGCTGGGTTCGGTCCGCTGCGTTTCAACGCCAACTTGAAGGGCTGCATCAAATTCATTGGCTTCCCGCCGGACTTCATCAATGGGTGGCGCGACTTTGGTGGCCGTCGCCAGTTCCAGCCGCACATCGCGCACAGCGGCTTGCCAATTCTCCCCCACGGGAACGATATTGATGAAAGTTGCATCGGCGGAGCGAGCGACATCTTCGGAATCGATCTGGGCGGAAAGGAAGCTTGCGCCAGCGCGGGCCGCCGTTTCCAAGCGGCGATTGATCAAACGGATCGCAACCAAGTCAACCAGCTTGCCTTGGTTATAAGCGATGGTGTCATTCTTCTGGACCCAAGGCCGCGCCCACATCATCGATATCGAGAGCGGAAGGCCTGCCGCCGCGATGGCCTTGGTGGGCTTTGGCGCTGGCACCGGCTTACCGAAATCGGGGTCAGGCACGAAGGGCCCTTTGCCTTTCCAGTCTGAGAAAAACTGCTTGATCAGCCCTTCCAACAGGGCAGGATCAACATCGCCAGAAATCGCGATCACGGCCCGTTCAGGCCGATACCAACGATCATGAAAAGCGCGCAATGATGCTGGGGTTGCGGCGGTCAGCGATGCAACAGTTCCAATTGGCGGACGCGTTGCAAAGCGTTGGCCATGGAAGAAGAGCCGACGGGTCGCTTCTCCCGCTTCATAGTCCGGGCCAAATTGCTCACGGGCTTCGGCCAGCACCGTGCGGCGTTCCGCGTCCACTTCGGCTTGGGTCATGGTCGGGCCACCCATCATGCCGGATAGGATCTTCATGCTTTCCGATAAGGCTGCCGATGACACGTTGGGCAGATCGAGCTTGTAAATGGTCTGCGTGTTGGTGGTTGACGCGTTGGTGTCACTGCCAAAGGTCGCGCCCAGTCGCTGCCAAACGCGTTTTGCTTCACCATCGCTCAGATATCGGGAACCGCGAAAGCTCAGATGCTCAATGAAATGCGCATAACCAAGCTCGCTCTCTTCTTCCATCAGGGAACCGGCCTCAATCCCGATCCGGATCGAGACTTGGCCAGGCGGCACGCCATTTTTGCGGACCGCGTAACGGAGGCCGTTTGGCAGCACGCCGAATTTCCAATCCGGATCGAGCGGAATGTCACTGCCGACATAAAGCCAAGGAACAGGCTCGGCCTTCGGCGCTG
>DLOX01000210.1:8609-9011 GCA_002478575.1 Sphingomonadales bacterium UBA7473
CAACTGTTTGGGCCGAGACCGTAGGAATGAAGGAAAGCGCTGCGAAAGCGCCAGTCAGGCCAAAAAGGGCGAAGCGCAGGCGCTTGGAGAGGGATGTCATTGGTCTAGGCATAGGGCGAGCCGCGGACCGAGGCCAGCGCTATTTGGTAGATTACGACTCCACTCGCCGAACGTCAGCGGCAGAAGGAAGGTCGCGGCCATCTTGCTGGTTCTTCCTTTTGCGCAAATTTTCACGCAGTGCTGCGGCTAATCGCTTTGCTTTTTCGTCATTTTTACTGGGCATGGGGCTATGATACCGCCACAAAGCTTGACCGGTCCAGCCCTTTTGTCCATAGGCGCGGGCCTGATCGATGCTGGCGGTGGGCGCCGCGTCTCAGGTGCGCTGCTGTAGCTCAGTGGTAG
>DLOX01000074.1:0-143 GCA_002478575.1 Sphingomonadales bacterium UBA7473
TCGGCAAAGCTGCCCATCGCGCGGCCAGGCTCATAAGCATCTTCAAGGCCATCGAGGAACATCGAGTCTTTCAAAGCATCATGGCCAAGGCGCGCGCCGCTGCGGTGCTTGGTCAGCATATAAGGCGCGTTGGTCATGCTCTC
>DLOX01000074.1:182-5239 GCA_002478575.1 Sphingomonadales bacterium UBA7473
TTGGTCATGCTCTCCATGCCGCCCGCGACGACGATGTCCGAGGTGCCAGCCAAGATCGCTTCAGCCGCCATCATTGTGGCTTTCATGCCTGACCCGCAGACTTTGTTGATCGTTGTCGCACCTGTTGAAAGCGGAAGCCCTGCATGGATGGAGGCTTGGCGGGCAGGGGCCTGTCCCAAAGCGCCCGGAAGAACGCAGCCCATAATGACTTGATCGACGGCCTCTGGCTTGACGCCTGCTCGCTCGACAGCAGCCTTAATTGCAATCGCCCCCAGCTGAGTGGCTGGCACGGAGGACAGTGCCCCTTGCATGCCGCCCATGGGTGTGCGGGCAAATGAAGCAATGACAATTGGGTCTTGAGCCATGGGAGCGTTCCTCTTAATCTGTGATTGCAGCGCTCTTTCGCCGCTTTGCAAGCTTTTTCAAGTGCAAAGCGCGGGCGATTGCGGAATCTCCTTGCAATATAAATGCCTTTGCGCCAATGCGCCGCGTCCCGTCAAAGGGGCACAAGAAAGCCGGAGGGCCTTGCACATGGGGTGCATGGCAGCGATCGGCACGATGAAAGGCAAGCATATGGCTCATTATGAGCACGTATTTCTTGCGCGTCAGGACTTGGCTCAAGCTCAAGTAGACGCGCTGGCGGCAACCGCCACATCTATCATTGAAGATAATGGTGGATCAGTCACAAAGACTGAAACTTGGGGCCTTCGCAGCCTCGCTTACAAGATCGCCAAGAACCGCAAAGCTCATTATGTGATGCTTGAGTTCTCAGCACCTGGTGCCGTTGTTTCAGAACTTGAGCGCCAAACGCAGATCAACGAAGATATCATTCGTTATATGACCATTAAGGTTGACGCCCATGAAGGCGGCCCTTCGGTCATGATGCGCAAAGCTGACAAAAAGTCTCGTCGCGATCGCGATGAAGACGGTCTCGATTTTTAAGGAGCATTGACCAATGGCCCGTCCATTTTTCCGCCGCCGCAAGTCTTGCCCTTTCTCGGGTAAAGAAGCCCCACGGATTGACTATAAAGATGTAAAGCTGCTTCAGGGCTTCGTCTCTGAGCGTGGCAAGATTGTGCCTAGCCGCATCACATCCGTTTCAGCCAAGAAGCAGCGTGAGCTGTCGGCCGCGATCAAACGCGCTCGTCACCTCGGCCTTCTCCCCTATCTCGTGAAGTAAGGAGCGCTTAAGCCATGCAAGTCATTTTGCTTGAACGCGTAGAAAAGCTGGGCGCGATTGGCGATGTCGTCTCTGTAAAGGACGGTTTCGCTCGCAATTTCCTGCTTCCCCGCAAAAAGGCGCTTCGCGCTAACGAAGCCAACCGCAAAATCTTCGAAGCCAACAAGGCAAACATTGTCGCTGAAAATGATGCTCGCCGCACCGAAGCTGAAGCTGCCTCTAAGGGCGTTGATGGCGCAACGGTTACGTTGATCCGTCAAGCGTCCAACACTGGCCAGCTTTATGGTTCAGTCGCAGTGCGTGACATTGTCGACGCTTTGGTGGCTGACGGTAAGAAAGTCGGCAAGAACCAAGTCGTTCTTGATAAGCCCATCAAGGCAATTGGCCTTTATGACGTCAAGGTGGCACTGCACGCAGAAGTCATTGTGAAGGTGAAGGTCAACGTCGCCCGTTCGCCTGAAGAAGCTGATCTTCAGTCACAAGGTGTCGACGTGATGGCGCAGATGTTTGAAAAAGACGTCTCCTCCTTCACCGAAGATTTTGATCCCAATGCGGAGCCTGGCCTTCAAGAAGAAGCACCAGAAGCTCCAGCAAAGGCGCAAGAAACCGAAGCTTAAGCTTTGGATTCTGTCTGAGACAAAGAAGGCGGTCCGATTGGGCCGCCTTTTTTGTGTTGTGCTAAGGCCGCAACCAATCGGACACGAGTTTCACCCATGCCTCTGGCTGTTCATCGATGATGTCATGCGTGCCACCATCAAGTGCTGCAAAATCGAAGTCCGGGCGCAGGGCGTGTGCACGTTTTGAGGCCTCGAACAAATCATCACCGCTGTTGGTGAAGATCAGGGTCGGAGAGGTGATTGCTTTCAGGTCGGTCGACTTGTCATGCGCAAAGGCCGCCGTAAAGCCCCAGTGATAGTCATCCGGATTGGCGAGCATTTCGACGACATAGCGGTGCATCGCACGCAGATTACTCCAGCCATGCGATGCCTTGATCCGCTGATCCCATGCAGCATTCAGGTGCGATCCATCGGCTTGAAACTCCAAAGGCGCAAAGCGGAAGGTCGCGAAATAGGCGCGTTCTTCATCGGACAGCAGTGCGACGCCGTTGAGTATCAGGCGATTGATCCGGTTAGCATAACGGGCGCCAAAAGCTGCGGCAATGGATGCGCCGGTATGGTGCCCAAGGATATGTGCTTTACTCCAACCAAAAGCATCAAGCACCGCAGGAATGGCAACGGCATAACCCGGAATGCCAACCGGCTTAGCAGGTCGGTCTGACAGACCAAAGCCCGGCGTGTCCATAGCAACTGCGTGAAAGCCTGCATCTGCCAACAGCGGCATTACCGCGCGAAACATGTCTCCGCTCAAGGGCGATTGATGAAGCAGCAGAAGAGGCTCGCCTCCAAGACCCGCAAACCTCAAATGGATCTGGCCATAAGGGCCATCAACATAAGATCGCCGGATACCGCTCATAAGTAACGCATCGTGATAGAAATGGCACCATTGCCGTTTACACGAACCTGAGCCTTTCCATAGCTTGGAATGCCTCCGGGATTGTTGGAAACCCCTACGCCCTCTTTCGGCATGCCAATAAAGTTGGTTTTGAGCTTCCCATCATTATCTTCGTCATGTTCTACGCTAACCGCATAGCTGCCAGCAGGGACATTGCGGAATGTGACTCGCATCGAACCACCTGTGATCGCGGTGCGAATTTTGACGGCAGACTTGCTTTTGCCGCATGTTGGAAATCCTGCTTTGTCTTTCCACAAACAGGCCAACAGCATGCCCTTGGTCGACTTTAAACCCGATACAGTTACATCAAGCTGCCCTGGTTCACCTGCGCCAATGGCCAAGGGCAAAGCAACCAAGAGAAGTATTTTACGCACAGGCTTACTCCTTCATGCCGCGCATGATTGTGTTTGGGATTAAGCTATTATCCCATTCGCCTTTTTCGCCATATTTTGGCTTCGGTGTGTCTCCGAAGCGAAGGATGACGAGCTGTTTCGATGGGACGATCCACATGGCCTGATTGCCGCTTCCATCCCAAAGGAACAAGTCATCGGCGAGGTATGGCTCTGAATGAAGCACACCAATGGGTTGGGATCGTTCGGGGAAGAAGCTCACCCGCTTTTTGTAAGGTTGCCCTATCCACATGTGCAGGCCCCATTTGGGATTGGCAGGGGAAGGGGTAACGGTTTCCTTGATCCAGCCTTCGGGCAAGATGCGTTTTCCTTCCCAGACCCCATCCTGTGCCATCAAAACGCCCATTCGGATGAAGCTTTCCGCCGGCAGCATCATGCAGCAACCACTATGTGCCAAGCCGCCTGGGCGGTTGATGTAAACAGTGCCGCCTTGCGCGCCAATGGGCTGGAGAAGCGACTTACCAACATAGTCTGCATAGCGTTGCTTGGTGGCGCGCTCGATCACGATCGCCAGCATGTCCGATGTGATCATTGAATAATCATATTCGGTGCCAGGCTTATAGTCATAGGTGGTTTCGTTGATCAGCAGGTCTTCATGATATTCACCGAGATATTCGCGCATGGTTTGAGACCATGGCTTGAAATCATTATAGCTGAAGCGCGAGATGCCGCTGCTGTTTTGCAGGAAGTGGCGGATGGTTGGCCCTTCCTTAGGCGTGCCTTTCCATTCCGTGATAAAGTCGCTGACAGGTTGATCGACGGATTTGATATAGCCTTCCGCGATGGCTCGGCCGATGACAACGCCACCAATCATCTTGGCCATCGATTTAGAGGCGATCAGCCGCTCCCGATTGAAGCCGCGAAAATAATCCGCGGACTGCAGCTTTCCGCCCTGCCACACCACAAAGCCATAGCTGGCTTTGGAACCGGCATAGTCGCTGGCTTTCTTGAGCGCGGCGGCATCAACTGTCCGCTCTGCCGCGGTGGCCATTGGCAAGGGCTGATCGGTAGCTCCAGGAACCTTGTCGACCGGGTCATACCATTCGGCTTGTTGAGAGAGTCCGCGTGCCTGACTGACCGCCATTTTGAAATAGCGATCCATGTAGGTCTTGTTTGCGAGATAGCCGACAAGTGCCACAGATATAAGGACAAGCAGGCCCACTCCAATCCATTTGAAGATGCTCTTCACTATGCTCATTCGCTTGTCCCTCTCAATCCTTTGATGGCAACGACGGCGATCCCTAGCGCCAGCGTCAATCCAACAGCACCAAAGGCAAACGGCGCGGTTGTGCCAATATTCTGGTAAATCGTGCCAGACATGCTTGGACCAATAACACGCCCAAGGCTGGATGCACCTTGAGTCATGCCATTCACCAGTCCGCGATCATGATCGTCACTTTGTGCGGATGTCACCGTTTGGAATGCCGGGTTGAACAGACCTATACCGATAGCCATGACGCACATTGCAAACAGTACAGAAGGACCAGATTGAGCGATCGTCAAACCGGAGATGCCGACGGCATAAAATATCAGCCCCGCAATCATCAGGGAGGGCGACCCGAACCGTTTCGCAAGCGGGGCAGCTCCGCCGCCTTGGAGGATGACGGAGACTAAGCCAACCGCTCCAAAGGAAAGCCCAACTTGCTGCGGACCCCATCCCAATTCGTCATGCGCGAAAAAAGCGAAGCTCGTTTCCATAAGCGCGCCCGATCCGATGGCGAGCAACGACAGTGCCATGAGCACCCAGATGATCGGCTTAGCTTTCAGAACGTCGGCGGCTTTCACTGAAGGTCCACGCGACTTGGCCAGCGCGCGGCGTTCTGATGTCAAGCTTTCTGGAAGGAAAAGGAATGCTGCGATGATGGCAAGCGCTGCAAATCCTGCAGAGGCATAGCCGATGGTTACAAAATCTGCGAAATCGGGATTATTGCCTGCGAGCAGCCCGCCAATAGCGG
>DLOX01000074.1:5298-5561 GCA_002478575.1 Sphingomonadales bacterium UBA7473
AGCCCGCCAATAGCGGGGCCAAAGATAAACCCCAACCCAAAGGCTGCGCCGATAATTCCCATTGCCTTGGGGCGTGATGCTTCGTCTGTAATGTCACCCACATAGGCAAATGCTGCCGCAATATTACCCGCCATTAAGCCGCCAAACAATCGAGCCGCGCTTAGCGTCACGATGTCTCGAGCATGAGCCATGATGATATATGACAAGATGGCGCCGGCCAAACTGCCGATGAGAATCGGCTTGCGGCCATAGGTGTCAGAAAG
>DLOX01000074.1:5606-14918 GCA_002478575.1 Sphingomonadales bacterium UBA7473
GCCCCAACAAATTGCCCCAACGAATAAGCCGCCATGGCCAATGTGGTTTCCGCTGGTGATGCCCCGACCATCGTCCCAAAAAAGGGAAAGGCTGGCAGCACGATTCCAAACCCGACCAGCGAAATGAACACGATCAGGAACAAAGCACCCATCTGGCGGCCATTGCCTTTTGAGCCTTCCAAAGCTGTGGTTGTCATTCAGCGGCTACGGCCAACGGCGGAACCGATTTGCCTGGGCGAAGCGGCGCTGTCTTCAGTACATAATTTTTGCCGCCATCTTCTCGCCTGCCGGGGCTTGGGATGACGACTGCTCTGCGGCCTTCATACTCGGCCTTCAGTTTTTCGACATCGATCTGCCAGCCACGTTCGATTAACTCCCGGCGTTTGAAGCGGAAGGCATTCATGAGGCTATCTGACTTGACCGCCAATTCGTCACGTAAGTCAGTCGGCACCGTTTCGGGGCAGATTTCCTCAACAATTACCGCGTCTTGCTCGAAGATCTTCATCGTCCGCTTCCGGCTATCGCCATCAAAGAAGGGCTGCCGGAAGAAGGAGCGGGCCATGATCCAGCGGGTGATAGTCGTGTTCTCATCCACGGGCGTGTTCACATCGAAGATCACCATCTGCCAGGTCTGCGTGAGCCAAACGTCGAGCCGCATGGTTGCGCCTGATAGGTGATAGCTTGGCCTTGCCTGCACGGGTGTGCGTTCTTTCCGTACAAGGCTCCAAATCCCCTTTGGCAGGGGCGGGATATAAGTCACTTTGGCGCGAGCGGAATGTTCGTCTTGCTCTAGTTCAAAATCATGGATCACTGCATTGCTGCGATCACCAAAGCTGGGATGAACAAACGGCGCGTGCGCAAAGTCCAAGCCATTTTCTACGACCCGTGCGTAATCTGCCTTCCAAAGGAATTCTCCGCGAATGCACCGATAGTTGGCTGCGTCGTCATATTCCGGAAAATCGGGCAGGGGCGGGCGTTCAGCCTCCGGCAAATCGCCGAGGAATACCCAAATCCAACCATATTTTTCTTGCACGGGATAGCTATCGACCCGGGCACGGCTTGGGATTTTTGTTTCGGCAGGAAGCGATGGAATTTTGACCACATTGCCGCCGCCATTGAACTGCCAGCCATGATAAGGGCATTCCACGCAGCCATTCAACACTTGGCCTGCACCGAGCGAAGCGCCGCGGTGAATGCAAACATCAGACAAGCAATTGATGGTGCCTGCTTCATCTCTGAATAACACAAAATCAAAACCGAGCAGCTTAACGCGGCGGGGCTTATCGGTGATGTTGGTCACTTCTTCAGCGACATACCATTGGTTGATAATCATTTCGTCTTTTCCATCCCCTTTGGCACTTCTGCAATACCCGCCAAAGCCTTGGGCAGCCCCAAGTCTCGCGACTGCAACACTGTGCCTTCGTCCACTGTCACCTCAGCGACTTGTCCGCCAAAAAAGTCCAAGGCCCAGAAACTCTTCCCGCCTTCGCGCAGAATGATCACTGACCAGCCTCGCCCAGACGGGAGCGCATAATCGAGTCGAGGGGCTCCATCGGGCCCAATCCGTCTGGCACCAGCCCCCGTTGCAAAGATAATGTCGCCGTCCGCTAAGCAGGCCAGACCAAAGACCATCGGGGGCGGATCCGTCCGCGTGTAAATGGCACCCAGTCGCTTGTCCACGGAGAGGTCATGGGCATAGATGTGAGCGCCCGTCTCGCTCAGATGATAGAGCGTCGATTTGTCAGGCGACAGCGCCATATGCGTCACGCCAAGAAATCCGCCCATGCCGCCATTGGTTTCAGTGTTCCAACTGCGTAACAATTCGCCATCGGCATTGGCCTGCCAGACTTTGCCTTCGCCTTCAAACCCCGGGATTTGGCCAACCATATGCTCGCCCATCAGGTAAGTACCATCATCAAGAGCAATCATTGATCCGAATGGCTTGTTGGGCAGGGCCGCCATGTTGGCTGCACCTGCATGATCGACACGACGCGCCTGGGGATCAAGTGCGTGGAGCGTCCCGCCGTTGTCGATGCAAAGCGACGAGATTAAGCCATAGGCCCCAGTGTCATACTCCTCCTTAATCGCCCAGTCGGAGTCATATTGCCTTATTCGGCCATGGCCAGTCGGGAACCGTGCCCCTTCGTCCAGCACCGTCGCTGTCACAAAAATATCGCCCGGTGAAAACTCTATCTTCATGACCAAGGCATCCTTTTGGGCCAGTTCTGTATGTGAGCCGAAGGCGTGCGCCATTCTGGCAATTGCCCTTCTCGTTTCAAGCGTTGGACCAAATCCGAGAAGGGCAACATCCGAATGAGCACGTCATCCTTTCGGATGAAATGGTGGTAAAGTGCTGCCGCGACATGTCCACATATCACAAAGGTTAGAGCCCATGCCCCAAGGGAATGAAGGCTAATGAGGGTCTCCATCAAATCAGGTCGCGCCTCAGCGAGGGCCGAAATATTCCACCCGTTGAAGAAGCGAATATCGACGGAAGAAAATGCCGCAAGCAATATCCCGAGGGCCATCTGTAAAAACAAAAGGATATAAATCAGCCTGTGGCCGATCTTCGAAGCCCTTGCGCCATTTGATGCCGGGTCCCCGGGGAAACCAGGGGGCGGATAGAGTTTGCGGACAATTTGTCGCAAAAAGGTCAGCACTAAGACAATGATTCCCAAGGAAGCATGGACGGGGATGGCTTCGGCACGGTCCGCACGATCGAGTTCTGCAAAACCAAGCGCTACGGGAATGATCGACAGCATCAAAAAGGCTGACAGCCAATGTAGAAATTTCGCTGTCGCAGAAAAATGATCGGTTTGTCGAATTTCAACCAGCGCTTTCGCCATCGTGCGGCCTCCCCACTCGCGATTTAAAAGCGGACTTCGTTGCATTCTCATCTCGACTAAAAATGACCGACTGTCGGATACTTTCAGTCGCTGGGCTTGAGGGCGGAGGAAAGGCACAGTTCAAAGACGGTATTGACCATCAATAGGTCATTACAGGGGAGGACAATATGAACTACGCCAAGGCTCTTCTTGCCAGCGTCAGCTTAGCCGTCTTTGCAATTGGCTCTGCTACTGCGCAAGCGCAGACCACTGCAGATGAAAATGCCACAGAAGATGATGCAGGCTATGGCGCTATCATCGTTACTGCGCGTAAGCGTGAGGAAAGTGTCCAGGATGTTCCGCTCGCAATTAAGGTTCTGACGGCCGATGTGATTGAGCGCAAAGGTGTAGATGGGCCCGGTGATGTTGCGAACTTAACCCCAGGCCTCACTTTTGACGTTGGTCTTGTGCCTTCTGATACGCGTGTTTCCATTCGCGGACTTCAAGCCACGCGCGGTCGTCCAAACGTCGCCATCTTGGTCGACGGCGTCGATACCTCGTCGGAAAATTTCGGCGTGGCAGGCGGTGGCATTTTGGCGAACTTGCGCCTTGTTGATGTTGAGCGAATTGAAGTCGTCAAGGGACCCCAAACTGTTCTCTATGGCCGGTCCGCCTTTGCTGGGGCAATCAACTATGTCAGCAAGCGCCCAACTGATCAGTTTGAAGGCGATATTTCGGCCTTGGCTGGTCGGTTTGACAAATATGAAATCAAAGGTGCCATCGGTGGCCCCATTGGGAACGGCCTATCAGCCCGTGCAAACTTCGGCTATTATGACACCGGCGGTGAATATCGGAACCCTGTAACGGGGGGCGATTTGAACGCTGGTAAAGTCTATGGTGGCGCGTTGGCGCTCCAATATAAGTCCGACAGCAATTTTTCAGCCTATGCACGGGTTCAATATAGCAAGGAAGAGTATAGCGAGCGGGCGCAGGTCTTGCTGCGGTCCGTAGATCCGCTGACGGGTGCTGCGCGCGTGCAGGATGGCGGCGTTCTTATTCAAAGCCAGCGGTGCCGTCCTCCTGCGGGCAGTATTACGTCTCCAGCGACTTGCACTGTTCCAGCGTCTAATCCTTTCCTTTACTCCTTGCGCGGTGACGTAAGCAAAAGCGCAACCTATCGCTTGGGCCAAGCGGGTATCGACATCAGCGGCGATCCAAACAATGGAGGAAAGCCGTTTGGTGGCACAGATATTGAAACCATCCGCGGCACGCTTGAGCTCGAATGGAAGGATGGCGATTGGACGCTCACCTCGTTGAGCGGGTACATCGACAATAGTGCCCATTTCAACCAAGACTTCGACAATACCAGCTATCAACTGCAAGCAAACACGCCCAATCCAAGCTATAATGGCCCGACATTGGCGTTCTTCCGCTTGCCGCCAAACCAAGGTGGGGCGGGCTGGCCGCTTAACTTCTTGCCATCCTACGGTTTGTCCTCTGAGTTTGACACTCGCACGGATATCAAACAATTCAGCCAAGAGTTTCGTGCCAGCTATGAAAGTGAAAAGACCCGCCTGCTTCTTGACGGGCTCTATTGGCATGAAAAGTCCGTATATCGCGATGCAAGCATCTTCTGGCTTCGCGAAGGTGGAAACCAAGCGCTGGCTGGGGCTATCGCGGCTTCGCAAGGTGGCCCGTTCAACCCAACAGCTCCTGGGTTCTTCTTTCACCTGCTTTCACCAAGCTTCACAGCCGCAAACCCGCAGATTACTCAGCGGATCACGCGGATCACAAATTCTTACTCTATGGCCGCTAGCCTTGAGCATAAGATCACGAGCCAGCTGACGGCAGCAGTGGAGGGGCGGATCATCTACGATGAGATTGACTATTCAGGCTTCGATTTTGATACGACGCCGGTCAACACCTATCGTGTTCGCAACGCGACCAACAATCCAACTCGCCTGACTGAAAATACCGTTTCGTTCAGCAAGTTTAACCCAAGGGTCAGTCTGTCCTGGAACAATGACGATGGAGTGTTGCTGTTTGCGAACTTTGCGCATGGTTCGAAGCCCGGTGGCGTTGATACCACAGACCAAAATGGCAATGTCACCGATGGTGAATTCAAGCCCGAAGCTGTTGATAGCTTTGAACTGGGCGGCAAATTTGTCGGAATGAATGGCCGTCTCGTTTTCAATGCCTCGCTCTTCTATTCCATCTACAAAGATCAGCAGATTGGCATCATTGATAACTCGGGCCCCGTCGCGCAAAGCCGGACGGACAATATCGGTAAGAGCAAATCGAAGGGCGCTGAGTTTGAGTTGAACGCGTCTCCCATCGATCAACTGTTCCTAAGAGCGGCCTATACTTACACGGACTCCAAATATACCGATTACATCCCGCCGCGCTGTTCGCATGTTGATGCTGCAGACACTCAATCGGGGAACTGCAACTTCACCGGTCGCACTTTGCCGTTCACGCCAAAGCATCAATTGAACCTGTCCGCGCGGTTAGAGCAAAAAATTGGCGACAATAAGTTGTGGCTAGAAGCTGATACGCGCTTTGTTTCGAAGCGCTTCATGTCAGCCTCCAATCTGTTCTGGCTGCCTTCGTATAATCAAACGGATGTCCGTGCGGGTTACCAGTTTGGCAACTTCTCAATCGAGGCCTTTGTAGACAATGTGCTGAAGAACACCGACCCTCGCACCGGCACGAGCTCGGTCGACTACGGCTATTTCGATCTGAACTCTTTCAATCTCCCCCGTGGCGCACTTGTCGCATTGGCTCCACGTCGCACCTTCGGTCTGAAGTTGGGAGCTAAGTTCTGATCAGCTAGCACAAAGGCTGATGCCTCTGGTTGGGGGACTTGGCATCGCCAACAGGGCCGTCGATTCTGAAACAGAATCGGCGGCCCTTATCTTTGGGCCGATGCAGACTTTTCCGGAAATACGCGGCCGATGGCCAATGCCAGCGCTTCACTTGCTCGGCCTTGCTGAGCGCCGCCGGGAGAGCCAGCATAAATTATGCGGGTGCCATTTGCTACAAACTCGCGCTTGAAGGGGTCGCTCCAATCGGTGCCCGCGGGAGGCCCTTGGTAGAGACTATAGCCGGGCAACCCATCGAACATCAGAGCAGAATGGGCGAACAAAGTGTCGGTATTTTCGGCAAGAAATTCGATTGGGATGGCAACGGCTATCGTGCGCTTCGCCGCTCGCGCTTGAGTGAATAGCTCCGCCGCAGAGACAAGCAGATTGTCCGGATCTTCAAGCTTGTCTGAAAAGCCTTCTGCGCCCGCAGCAACCGAATAGCGCCCATAGCCTTTCGCCTTCAAGATGGCTTCCATCTGGGGCTTAAGGCGAGCGACGACCTTATCCGAACGCCTCTTCCAGCTATCAGTGAAGGCCAAAGCAGGCGGCAGGCCATGTAGAGTGATGATGCCCATCGCGCTATCGCTTGGCTTGGTCGCGGGTGGAACAGTGCTGGCAAAATGATCTAGCCAGAGCTGCTCATAGGGGCGCTCCATTGCCAATGAAGGCGCCACGACAATCTTAATCGATTTGCCGGGATGTTCGGCTTCCCAAGTCTTCACTGTCTTATAGACTGAAGCAAATGAACCATTCAGCTCTTCAAAATCAGATTGGATGGGCTGGGCCGACGCCAACACCAAAGTCTTGATGCCGCTATCGAGGACCGAGCGGACGGCATCGGCCTTCTGCTTGGGATCAAAGGCGCTTGCAAAAGCTGCTTTTTTAATGGGGTATCGCGCTTGAGCGATACGGATGGCGCCTTCGCTCATGCCAACAGTTTGGCCGAAATGCGGCAAATAGCCGTTTGGTAGTCGCTGGTAGTAGAGATATCGTGCTTTAGCTGCCGTTTTGGCAGCGGGCGTTCGAATGCCTTGCTTGCGACCGGGATAAAGAAACATTCCCGTATCATGCGGAACAGTTGCCGACGGCTTTTCCCACCGCAATTCTCCGCGCCGATATCGCTCGATCCATGGCGTGCCATCAACGTCGACGGCCTTCCCATAGAGATCTTGAAGTTGTGTCGGTTCAAAGCGCTTTGGCGCAAAAGGGCGGGCAGGATCCATCAGAACGACACCACCGTCAGCGCCGGCCAAGGCATTGATCGGCCAAGGTATGGCTTCAGTGAAGACTTTCTCCAAGAAGTTGATGAAGAATTCTTCTTCAAAACGCTCGGGCTGAGCGAGCCCGACAACGATTAAACCAGCATCGCCTTCGACATAGTTGTTAGCACTGTTCAGAGCTTCGTTGGCATCCCAGCGATCATTGTGGTTCATCCAGCCAATGACCAAAGCGACGGGTAGGCAGAAAAGGGCCGTTCGCCAAGTTATGCCCCAAATGGCTTTCCCAAATACAGACATTCCCTTGTCCTCTCCTCTGTATCCCCTGACCGCTCATGAATTGCCGTCAATTTGCTAAATGTGTGCGGCCGCAATTCGCTTCTCAGAGTTGTGCGCCGCAAACGCCAGCAATCCAACAATGCCATTCAATATCCCAACGATCATGAATGGTGCCCAGGGGCCAACATGATCGAACAACCATCCGCCAAGCGCGGTCAGCACCAATATGCCAACTGCTCCGCAGAAATTGAAGGCACCAATGATCGATCCGCGCATCTCCTCAGGTGCTTCTTTTGAGATGGTCGTTTGTGCGCCCAAAAAGGCGCTGATCTGGCCAATGCCAAGCAAAATGAAGAAAGGGATGGCAGCTTTGCCTAGCGGATCTCCGACGAAATAGAGCAGGCAATAGCCCAAAGCGCCCAGCATCATCGCGGTTCCCAAACTCACAAGGCGCGGCCAACGGTCGAGCGGAACAGCCATAGCAGCAGGCCAGAGGAGCGCTGCGGATTGTGCGATGACGAAGGGAATGGTGCCCGCCGCCAAGGCTTCCGAAGCGCTTAGGCCATCCGCAATAGCCGCTTGCTTACCCCAAGCGATGGCAAACAAACCAACAATTGCAACGTCACCGCGCGCGACAAAGGCAGCAGCGTAAGAAAGCGCAATGCGCTTGTTGGTCCGCGCAACACCAAAGCCTTCGCCCATCATCGCCATGAAAGGCTTTTTCTCTTTGGTTACGCTCGGTGAATGGGCTTTCAATCCGATCATCAAGATCAGTGCAGAAAGGAAACACAAACCTGCTGCAACCCACATTGCATATCGACCGGCTTCAAGATCAGTTGCGCCATCGCCAACAAAAACGGCGGGCAATTTGCCTATGCTGAGCGTGACACATACAATGCCTAATCCATTGAGAAAGCCTAAGATTGCAGTCAGTTTTCCGCGATCTTCAGTTTGCGCATAGTCCGCAATGATGGTCGCAAACATGCCTGTGACAGCGCCAATGCCGACGGCGTAGATGATGCGATAAAAGCTAAGCTCAGTCAGGGTTTCCGCAAAAGGATAGACAATATATCCGATGCCAAGCGTTACAAAGCCAAGGACATAGATGATCTTTCGTCCAAATCGATCGGCAAAGACGCCCAATGGACTGTAAATAAGGATCAGGACGACTTCTTGCCAGAAAGCCAAAAGACCCAACGCTTTGCCTTGATCAGCCTCAGCAATACCGAGATTGGTTGTCAGCACATAGGGCGTAATCGCCGCCATGCCCGTGACCATGCCAATGGACACAAAGGCCGCGAACATCAAAGTCCACATGTTTCCGGCGGTGACGCCCGCTTCTGTGCGGACGGGGCCGAATTTCGATATTGTCATTGTGCGACCTTTGACTTGGTCGGGAAAACGCGCCCGATCGCGGTGGCTAGCACAGCGCTGGCTTCTTTCTGCTTGGCGCCGCCTAAGGCCCCTGCATAGATGATTTGGGTCTGCCCATCTTGCAGCCGCCTAACATAGGGCTGCTGCCAATCCTGCGTCAGTGGCGGAGGCGAATAAGGTTGATGCCCAGCAATCCCATTGAAGAAGAGGGCCTGGTGCGCGAATAAAGTGTCGGTATTCTCGGCCAGAAACTCAATCGGCAAGGCAATGGCAAGGGCTGCCTTTTCGGTTCGCGCTTTCCTAAAAAGCTCATTGACCGAGACGATCTCATCATCTGGATCTTCAACGGCATCGCCAAAGGCTTCAGATGCAGTAGCCGTCTTAACAGTTGCATAGCCCTTCTTCTTCAGGATCGCGGCCATTTGCGGTTCAAGCCGTTTAGACACCAAAGGCCAGCGTTTGGACCAGCTTTCTTGCTTGACGATGGAGGGTGGCACCCCGTGAAGCGAAACAATGGCATGGGCGGCTTGACCAGGAGCGGTTGCCGGAGGCGCCACGGCCTCGAAATGGGCAAGCCAAAGCGAATCAAATCCTGCTTCGCTCGCCATATAAGGCGCAACTGCAATCTTGATTGGCTTGTTTCCATTCTCGGCGCGCCATTCTTCGACATAGCCTTTAATCTTTGAATAGCTGCCCTTCATTTCTTCAAAGTCGGAATTGATGGGCTGGCCTGAGCCCAGCACCAACGTGTCA
>DLOX01000268.1:0-3495 GCA_002478575.1 Sphingomonadales bacterium UBA7473
CCGACCATCGAGCGCACCTGATGATGAAGGAAAGATCGCGCTTCGGCCCCCACCTCAATCTCATCGCCAAAGCGGCGGACGTCCAGCCGGTCGAGCGATTTCAACGGGCTTGCCGATTGGCAGTGAACTGACCGAAAAGTCGTAAAATCATGCAGACCGACAAGCTCTTGCGCGGCTTGGTGCATTAGCCCAGCGTCGAGCGGTTGCGTGACCCGCCATGCGCGCCCTGCATCCAATGCCAAGGGTGCTCGGCGATTGACGATGCGATAGACATAACGCCTGCCGATGCAGCTGAACCGCGCGTGCCAATCGTCAGCGACTTCCTTTGCCTCGAGAATGGCAATCGGATGCGGCCTAATCCGTGCATTGATCGCCTCCATCAAGCGAAAGGGCGTAAGCGGCTTGGCGATATCGACATGCGCCATCATCGCTTCGGCATGGACGCCTGCATCGGTGCGCCCCGCTGCGTGAACCGCAGCTTCTTCGCCCGTGACCGCTTTGATCGCGGCCTCAACCGCCCCTTGCACTGAAGGGCCATGATCCTGCCGCTGCCAGCCCATGAAGGTGCGACCGTCAAATTCAATGGTTAGCGCAAAGCGGGTCACGCCAGCTTGGTTCCTGCGGGGATGGAAAAGCCGCGCAGAAAATCCTTCACCGGCATCGCCGATTTGCCGGCGCGTTGGACAATCAAGGGCCGGATCGCGCCGGGGTTGCAAGCAATGGTGAGCTCCTCATCGAGCACCGTCCCGGGCGATGCAGGCCCGGACAGGATCGGTTCAGCCGCCAATATCCGAAAGCGCTCGCCCTGATGTTCGAAGAAGGCTCCGGGTGTAGGAGCGAAGGCCCGGACTTGCCGCTCAAGCTGTGGCGCGCTGATCAAAAAGTCCAATCGCGCTTCGCTCTTGTCAATCTTGGGCGCGTAAGTGACGCCTTCCTCGGGCTGGGTGACAGGCCGGATCAGGCTTTCGTCAGCGAGCAAGGGCAAGAGCAAATCCGCGCCCATATGCGCCAGTTCCTCGGTCAACTGCCCCGCAGTCTTCCCAGCCGTTGGCGTCTCCCGAGCGGACAGCATCGGCCCAGTATCCAAGCCAGCCTCCATCTGCATGATGGTCACGCCTGTTGCCGCATCGCCTGCCAAGATCGCCCGTTGAATGGGCGCTGCTCCCCGCCAGCGCGGAAGGATCGAGGCATGGACATTGATGCACCCCAGCCGAGGGGCCGCCAGCACCGCCTTGGGCAAGATCAAGCCATAGGCCGCAACGATAGCGGCGTCGGCACCCAGCGCTGCAAACTCGGCCTTTTCCGCATCACCCTTCAACGAAACCGGCGTCAAAACGGGCAGTCCCAATTCCTCTGCTCGCCGATGGACAGGGGAGGGCGATAGGCCCTTTCCCCGCCCTGCTGGACGGGGGGGCTGCGAGTAAACCGCAACCACATCATGCCCTGCCTCCACCAGCGCATTCAGCGTTGGCACCGCAAATTCCGGCGTTCCCATAAAAATAAGCTTCATTTCCTCCCTCAACCGCTTGGCAGAGGGCAATGCAAGCCCTTATCACTCACCGGGGAGCAAAGTCGCATGAGCAGTATGGAAATTGAGACGCTGATTGGGGCTTTGTCCAAATTGCCGGGGTTGGGGCCACGGTCAGCCCGGCGAGCCGTGCTTCATTTGCTCAAACGGCGGGAAACGGGGCTGATGCCGCTGCTCCATGCGCTGGAGGCAGTCAATGCGCGGCTTTCGACCTGCGACACATGCGGCAATGTTGATACCAGCAATCCGTGCCAGATTTGTGCCGACCCAAGGCGAGAAGCGCGCATTTTGTGCGTGGTTGAGGATGTGTCTGACCTTTGGGCGTTCGAGCGCTCACGGCTTTTTCCCGGGCGCTATCATGTGCTGGGCGGGCGGCTGTCTGCGCTGGATGGGGTGAAGCCCGAGGACTTGAACATTGGGCCATTGCTGCAACGGGTGGAGGCCAAGGGCATTGACGAAGTCATCCTCGCCATGAACGCAACTTTGGAAGGGCAAACGACGGCCCATTATCTGGCGGAGCGGCTTGAGGCCTATCCGGTGAAAGTCTCCCAGCTCGCCCATGGTTTGCCGGTTGGCGGAGAGCTTGACTATCTGGATGAAGGAACCTTGGCGCAGGCGCTGCGGGCGCGGCGACCGGTTTCTTGATTTTCTGCGCCTGCTTGACCTTTTGAGGCCAAGTTCCTACCTCGCAGCTTATGTCCATACTTCCTATTCTCGAAGCGCCTGATCCCCGTTTGAAGGTGATTTCCAAGCCTGTTGAAGCGATTGATGCTGCGCTCCAAACCCTGATCGATGATATGTTCGAAACCATGTATGATGCGCCAGGCATTGGCTTGGCCGCGATCCAAGTGGGCGTGCCAAAGCGATTACTGGTCATTGATCTTCAGGAAAAGGATGAAGAGACCGACGAGACGATCCGGATCCCGCGTGTGTTCATCAACCCAGAGATTCTGGAAGAATCGGAAGAGCTAAGCTTCTACAATGAAGGCTGCTTGTCCGTCCCCGAACAATATGCCGATGTCGCGCGGCCTGCCCGGATCAAGGCCAAATGGCTCGACCGTGATGGCCGCGAACATGTCGAAGAACTCGATGGCTTGCTTGCGACTTGCCTGCAGCATGAAATGGATCATCTGCAAGGCATCTTGTTCATCGACCATCTGTCGAAGCTCAAGCGCGATATGCTCTTGAAAAAGCTCACGAAGATGCGTCGCGCAGCTTAAGCGGCGCGAAACTCTTCTCCGGCTTCATCCAGAATATGGAGCACGCCTTCGTCGATCGCGAAATAGGCACCGCGAAGTTTAATCTCTCCTGCGGCCTCCCGTTCAGCGATGAAGGGGAAAGTGCGCAGATTGGCAATGCTGACTTTAATCGCTTCTAACTCGAGCGCCCGTTGCGGGTCGGCCGGCGCCTGTTCGATCACATCATCGCGGGCTTCGCTGACAATGCCCATCCAATCATCGATAAAGCTTTGGCCGGGGAGGCCCAAGTCGCTGCCTTGAAGAGCCGCGCGAATGCCGCCGCATTGGCCGTGGCCAAGCACAACGATTTGCTTCACCCCCAATCCCAGCACGCCAAATTCGATTGCTGCAGAGGCTCCATGCAGGCCGCCGCCTGTTTCAAATGGCGGAACAAGATTAGCGACATTGCGGAGCGCGAAAATCTGACCCGGACCTGTGTCAAAAATGGTGGCGGGATCGACGCGGCTATCACAGCAGGAAATGATCATGACCGGGGGAGACTGGCCGTGTTGGGCAAGCGCATCATATCGCGCCTTTTGATCGGCATAGGTCCCCGCGCGAAAGCGATGATATCCCTCAACCAAATTTGCAAATTCAGGCATGCCGTTCCTCGTTCTAAACCCACCCGCGGACCCCATGGACCAAATGAATAGGGCGCGCTAGCTTTTGCTGGAATCAAATCTCAAGCGAGCGTAAGGCGCGGTTCATGACAGAAATGCTTCCCATCCC
>DLOX01000268.1:3551-3692 GCA_002478575.1 Sphingomonadales bacterium UBA7473
CATCCCCCGCCAACGTAAGCCCGACTGGATCAGAGTGAAAGCGCCAACCAGCGTCGGCTTTGCAGAAACCAAGGCGTTGATGCGCCGCCTTAATCTGGCGACAGTGTGCGAAGAAGCCGCTTGCCCCAATATCGGCGAATG
>DLOX01000268.1:3749-20910 GCA_002478575.1 Sphingomonadales bacterium UBA7473
GGCGAATGCTGGACCAAGAAGCACGCAACCGTCATGATCCTTGGCGATACTTGCACCCGGGCCTGCGCCTTTTGCAATGTGAAGACAGGGATGCCGCGTGCGGTCGATGCGTCTGAGCCGCAACATGTTGCCGATGCAGCCGCTGAGCTTGGGCTTCAACATATCGTTGTAACCTCAGTGGATCGGGATGATCTGCCAGACGGTGGCGCATCGCAATTTGTCAAAGTGATCAATGCGCTGCGTTCGACCACACCCAACACGACGATTGAGATATTGACGCCCGATTTCCGCAACAAAGCCGAAAGCGCTGTAGAAGCGATCATTCAGGCGCGGCCAGACGTTTATAATCATAATCTTGAAACCGTGCCGAGGCTCTACCCAACGATTCGCCCCGGTGCGCGCTACTATGCCTCGCTTCGCTTGTTGGAGAGCGTGAAGCGCCATGATCCATCCATCTTCACCAAATCGGGGGTGATGCTTGGCCTCGGTGAAGAGCGGATGGAGGTCCACCAAGTGATGGACGACATGCGCAGCGCCGACATCGATTTTCTGACGATGGGCCAATATCTGCAGCCAACCCCGCGCCATGCCAAGGTGCAGGATTATGTGACGCCGCAAGCCTTTGATGCTTATGCTGCGATTGCGCGGGCAAAGGGCTTCTTGCTCGTTGCGTCTAGCCCGCTGACACGATCAAGCTATCATGCAGATCGCGATTTTGCCGCCATGAAGGCCGCTCGTGATGCGCAATTGGCAAAGGCCAACGCCCGCTAATGCCGCAGCATAGCGAGACGCGCTTGCTGCCTTATTCGGCGGCGCAAATGTATGATTTGGTGGTTGATGTGGCGCGCTATGCGGAGTTTCTGCCGTGGGTTAGCGCGGTTCGGGTGCGATCCAACACCGAAGCAGAGATGCTTGCCGACCTAATCGTCGGCTTTAAGGGCATCCGCGAAACCTTCACGTCCCGCGTGATGAAGAAGCGCGCGTCGACTGTTGAGGTCGATTATATCGACGGACCCTTGAAGCATTTGAAAAACCGCTGGAGCTTTGAGGATCGGCCTGAAGGCGGATGCGCTGTAGGCTTTTCAGTGGACTTTGCCTTCAAATCGCGGGTGTTCGAAGCAATTGCTGGGCAAGTGTTTGAACGGGCGCTGAAAAAAATGACCGACGCGTTCGTTGGCCGGGCCGAAGCGCTTTATGGAGCAGCACCGGGAAGCAGCAGCTCAAGCGCCATCAGCGCTGCCTGAATACGGATCGCGCCGCGCCCTTCATTGGGGAAGAGCTTCGTATCTGCAATCACATCATCAGGATCTTGATCGCGCCGCGCTCTAGCGAAGACGACGGTACCGACCGGCTTCTGCTCGCTGCCGCCACCCGGCCCAGCGATGCCCGTGATCGAGACGGCGATATCGGCCTCTGATCGATCAAGCGCGCCTTGCGCCATCGCCCAAGCGGTTGCGATGGAAACCGCACCAAAGGTCGACAATATGTCGATATTGACGCCAAGCGCGCGCATTTTCGCTTCGTTGGAATAAGTGACAAAGCCACAATCCACCACTTCTGATGACCCGGCAATTGCCGTCAGTGCGGACGCGACAAGGCCGCCGGTGCAGCTTTCTGCAACGGCGACACGGCGGCCAAGCGCTTTATTCTCGGCAATCACGCGCTCGGCCAGCTCGACCAAGCGGCTGTCCAAGCCATCAAGAAGGGTGGCGTCGCTCATTTCGTGGCTGTTGTGCCAACAGGACGCGCAATAGGCGCAGGGCGCGCGTCGCTGGCCTTGCAGATCGAAAAGCTCCCAGCAGGGCCGGCTTTCGCGCCGCCGGACAGATCCAGGATGGCGACGAGCAGATCCGCCATATTATCGGCAGGAAGGGGGGCAAGGGCCGCCATCGCGCGATCAAAGCCGGCGCATTGTTCGGGCTTAATGCCTTTGCTGATCTCAGAGCCGATGACCGTTCCAATAAGCGGCTTCAAGGCCTCATCAGGAAGGGATTCGAGCAAGGCCGCCTGATCCTTCGCCAATTTGCTTATGCTCCCTTTCGCGACAGCCCAAGCCCCATCGGCGGAAACGCGATAGCGATTGACCATGTCTGTGCCCGATTGAGCGAGAAAAGCCGATGGCTCAAGCGAAGGGCGACATTTGTCGGCAACGCCCTTGATAACATCGGGCATCGCGACTTTGACGAGCGCTTGCGCTTCGGCAGGCGTCATACAGTCTTGCGCTGCGGCGATCGCTGGGTTCGTTATCAAGGCCGCCGCAACAGCCAAAGCAGACAGTTTCTTCATATCATTCTCCCTTGAGACTTATTGTGGCCATGGCCTGCGCCGCGATCCCTTCGCTACGGCCGGTAAAACCCAATTTTTCAGTTGTGGTGGCTTTAATGCTAACGTCAGCAAGAGGCATCCCCAAAAGTTCAGCAACACGCGCTTTCATCGCATCGCGGTGCGGGCCGATCTTTGGGGCTTCACAGATGATGGTGACGTCGACATGCTCAATCTGGCCGCCGCGTGCGATGATCTGATTACGGGCATGTTCCAAGAAGAGATGCGATGCTGCCCCCTTCCATTGCGGATCAGAAGGCGGGAAGAAGGTTCCAATATCTCCTGCGCTTATGGTACCCAGCAGGGCATCGGTCAGGGCATGAAGCGCCACATCGGCATCGCTATGCCCGGCTAGGCCCTTGTCATGGGGGATCAGCACACCGCAAAGCCACATCGGTCGGCCTATTTCGAGCCTGTGGACATCATATCCGGATGCCGTTCGGTAACGCATAGGCGCGGCTTTCAATTTCTCTGCGCGGTCAAGATCGCCGGGCAATGTGATTTTCTCTAAGTCAGCTGAACCGGGAATGACTGCAACGCGATACCCCGCTGCTCGGAGCATTTGAGCGTCATCGGTTGCGGCTGTGCCAGTCCAGCGTTGGTGGGCATCGAGTAGCGCGTCGAGACGGCCAGCCTGAGGCGTTTGCACGCGGACGAGGCCTTGGCGTGGAACGGTTTCGCCCAAGCCCTCTGCGGCCATCGCCAGCGTATCAACAACGAGCAGTCCGGGAATAGCCCCATCGTAGGTTTCAAGCGCAGCAATAAGATCATCAATGACTTGGGCTGGGATGAAGGGGCGCGCCGCATCATGGATCAGGGCATGGCCAAAGCCGCCTGCGGCCTTGATCGCGTGAAGCCCCGCAACGACCGAATCCTGACGTTCCGCGCCACCGGGAACCAATGTCGCGTCTACGTCACCCAGCACGTCGGCCATATCGCTTGACTGCCCCTCAGCATGGACCACGAACAAGCCGGATATGCCCGGATGCCCTGCCAAAGCCTCAGCCGCGTGCCGCACCAGTGCCTTGCCATTAACGCGCTGAAACTGCTTGGGGATATCGCCGCCAGCTCGTTCACCTTTTCCGGCAGCGACAATGAGAGCGGCGATTGACATGGCGAGCGCCCTAGACGGTTCATGTTACCGCTGAAAGAGAAAGTTGGATTCATCCAACCTTGCGGTTTCCCCTCGATATCGCTAACGGATGCCCAAAATTTAGGCACTATCATGCAAAATCTAAAGCCCATCTCCATTGGCCCCGTTGAAATCCCGGTGCCAGTGATCCTCGCGCCAATGACTGGCGTTACTGACATGCCCTTCCGCACGATTGTGCGGCGCTTTGGCTGTGGGCTGAATGTGACCGAGATGATCGCAAGCCAAGCGATGATTCGCGAGACACGCCAATCGCTTCAGAAGGCGGCGTGGCATCCCATGGAAGAGCCTGTTTCAGTTCAGCTGGCAGGCTGCACTCCCTATGAAATGGGCGAAGCGGCGAAGCTCAACGAAGATCGTGGCGCGGCTATCATTGACATCAACATGGGTTGCCCGGTGAAAAAGGTCGTCAATGGCGATGCTGGATCTGCCCTGATGCGCGATTTGCCGTTGGCGGCTTCGCTGATCAAAGCAACAGTTGAGGCGGTTTCTGTGCCTGTGACGGTCAAGATGCGGATGGGCTGGTGTCATGACGCGCTCAATGCGCCGGAGCTTGCCCATATCGCCGAGGATTTGGGCGCAAAGCTGATCACCGTTCATGGCCGCACCCGCAACCAAATGTACAAAGGCTCTGCCGATTGGGCCTTCATTCGGAAAGTGAAGGATGCGGTTTCGGTGCCGGTCATTGCCAATGGTGATATTTGCTCGATTGAGGATGCTGTGCAGGCGCTTGAGCTATCGGGCGCGGATGGCGTCATGATCGGGCGCGGCGCTTATGGAAAGCCTTGGCTCATTTCCCAAGTGATGGCGCATTTGACGGGGGCGACCCCCATCGCGGACCCCTCGGTTGAAGAGCAATATCATATCATCATCGGCCATTATCAGGCGATGCTGGATCATTATGGTGAGATGACTGGCGTCAATATGGCGCGCAAGCATTTGGGTTGGTATACCAAAGGTTTAGTCGGCTCTGCTGAGTTTCGAAATGCAGTCAACCAGATCGCCGACCCGCGCACGGTGCTGGATATGTTGGAGCGTTTTTACACGCCTTGGTTAAGCCGAGCCGCTGCCTGATATGGGCAAGCCCAAGCGCACGGCAGAGGATATTCTCGCGGCCCTGCCGATGGCGTTGCTGGTGATTGATGCGGACAATTTGATCCAAGACGCCAATGCTCAAGCCGAGGCGGTGTTGAACATGAGTGCCTCCACCATGATCGGCAGACGTCTTGACGCCATAGTCTGGCTTCCATCGGGTTTCGCCTCGCCGGATCGTGGTCCTTACGCGGCCTTTGACGTCGAGTTTCAGACGAGCAAAGGGCATAGGCTGCGGGCAGATCTTCACATGACTCCCTTTGCGGACCATGCCCAGTGGCGATTGCTGACGCTGGCCAACGCGCGGGATCATGGACTGGGATCGGGGCTGGAGCGGCAGGATAATCGCCGGACTGCCATCGCCATCGCAGCAACGCTGGCTCATGAAATTAAGAATCCGTTGTCCGGGATCAAAGGCGCAGCCCAGCTACTTGATGGTCGCGTATCAGAGGCTGATGCCGCCATGACGCGACTGATCTGCACCGAAGTGGATCGTGTCGCGGCCCTCATCGATCGGATGGAAGGTTTCACTGACACGCGGAAGTTGGCGCTTGAGGCGCAGAATATCCATTCCATCGTCGATCATGCCCGCCAAGTGGTGGAGCAGGGCTTTGGAGAGAAGTTGAACATTGTGGAGGAATATGACCCTTCCCTGCCGCCCGTTTTTGCGCATAGGGACTCGCTCATCCAGATTGTGATCAATCTCCTGAAGAACGCCGCTGAAACGGTCGAAGGCGCGGAAAAGCGCCAGGTTGTGCTTGCCACGCGATACCGCCATGGCGTCGCGGTTGCCTCCCGGCAGGGGGCAAAGCGGATGCAATTGCCGATTGAGCTTTGCGTGATCGATGATGGCCCCGGTGCACCGCCGGAGCTCGCAGACCAGCTGTTTGATCCTTTCATTTCGAGCAAACGGAGCGGGCAGGGGCTTGGCCTAGCGCTGGCTGACAAGCTGATCCGCGACATGGGCGGGCTTATTCAATATTCGAGAGAAGGGCGGCCGAGCCGAACCGTCTTTCGCCTCCTTCTTCAACGTGCAGAGGAAGTTGCATAGTGCAAAAGGGCAAAATTCTTGTCGTCGATGATGACGCAGCCATCCGTACCGTTTTGGGCGAGGCTTTGCGTCGCGAAGGGCATGAGGTTGCACTTGCCGCGAGTGCAGCGGAACAGGCGCTTCGGCTCCGTGACTTTGCGCCCGATGTGATGGTGACTGACGTCATCCTGCCCGATGCGGATGGTTTGGACATGGTGCCTTCGATCATCGAGGCACATCCGGGCCTGCCGATCATTGTCATTTCGGCTCAGAACACGCTGTCCACAGCCGTTCGTGCGACCGAAAAGGGGGCATTTGAATATTTTCCAAAACCCTTTGATCTCAATGAATTATGCCATGCTGTTAAGGAAGCGCTGAAGCGTAGATCGTCCGCGGCTTCGAATGAGGCTGACCTTGATGATGACAGTGGGCTTCCTTTGGTTGGCCGCTCTGCGGCGATGCAGGATGTCTATCGCACCATTGCGCGTGTCGTTTCCAATGACCTCGGCGTCTTGATCCTGGGTGAATCGGGGACGGGCAAGGAATTGGTTGCCAAAGCCATCCATGATCTTGGCGGCCGCAAAGCAGGGCCATTCATCCCCGTCAACATGGCAGCGATCCCGCGTGAATTGATTGAAGCAGAGCTGTTTGGGCACGAACGGGGGGCTTTCACCGGCGCGTCCGCAAGGGTGGCAGGGCGCTTTGAGCAAGCCGCCAAAGGCACGCTTTTCCTTGATGAAATTGGCGATATGCCCATGGATGCGCAAACACGCCTGCT
The DNA here is from genome assembly GCA_002478575.1 of Sphingomonadales bacterium UBA7473. Lineage (GTDB taxonomy): Bacteria > Pseudomonadota > Alphaproteobacteria > Sphingomonadales > Sphingomonadaceae > Aquisediminimonas. Next base: position 10,122 of record DLOX01000268.1, read on the forward strand.
GCGCGTGCTTCAGTCTGGCGAGTTTACGACCGTCGGCGGCAATCGCCCGATCAAGGCCAATGTCCGCATCATTGCCGCCACAAACAAAAATTTGATGGAGCGCGTGGAAGCAGGATCCTTCCGGGAAGATCTCTACTATCGGCTGAACGTCATCCCCATCAGCTTACCTCCCTTGCGTCAACGTCAAGAGGATGTGGCGCTTCTTGCCCGCTACTTCCTTGGGAAGGCCGCCGCAGAAGGGCTTCCGCAAAAATCCCTATCGGCGAGCGCGATTGACCATCTGATCGCTCATGATTGGCCGGGCAATGTGCGCGAGCTCGAAAATCTGATGCGGCGATTGGCGATTTTGGCGCGCGATGATGTGATCGGCGGGGATCTGATCCTTCAGTTCCTGAGCCAAAGCGGCGCGGGTGACGCCAGACCCGCATCATCCGGTTCTGGCCCCATGGCGCTAGAAGCTTCCGTCACGCAGCATGTCAGCGAATATTTCTCCAGCTTTGGGAGCGATTTGCCGCCAGACGGGCTCTATCATCGCTTTGCGGCGATCATGGAACGACCGTTGCTGTTGGAGACGATGCAGCGCTGCAACGGCAATCAGATCAAGGCGGCAAAGCTGCTTGGGCTCAATCGCAACACGATCCGGAAGAAACTCTCCGATCATGGCATTGATGCAGCCCATGGGCGAAAAAGGGTCGCATAACCCCGCCGACTGTTGCGGTTTTGCGACAAAGTGAAGCAAATGATGCTGTAATGTCGCACCGGCTGTGATAGATCGGCAACAATGCTTGCGAAATTGCAACAGTCCTCGGCGTATCAATGGCGAAAAGTCAGCCTGTTCGCGCGTCGTCGCAAGCTAGTTCCTGCCATCGAATATGCGACGCTGGCCTGGCTGATTGTGACCTTGGTTATCAGCTATCTGCTCTTGACCGACGGCAAGCCTGGGGAGGCTTTGCTCACGCCGCCTTTGGTTGGCCTTTTGCTGGTCGCAAACCTTATTCCTGCGATTGCGCTTCTCGTACTGCTCGGCCGAAGGATCGCCTATCGCCGCGCAGCAAAGAGCGAAGTGCGCGGGCAGGGGCTTTTGCACAGTCGCTTGGTCGGCCTCTTTTCCACCATTGCCGCGATTCCGGTTCTGCTGCTGGTCATCTTTGCGTCGCTCTTGTTCCAATATGGCTTTGATTTCTGGTACTCCCAGAAAGCCAAGGATATTTTCGAGAATTCGAACAATTTGGCGCAGGAATATTATAAGGAAAAGCGATCTGAACTTGTCGCCAAGACCGAGATCATGGCGTTTGACGTAGATCAGAATCTCCAGATCGCGCCGATGGAATCGGATCAGTTTCAAGGCAGTTTCGGCTATCAGGTCTATGCGCGCGAATTGTCCCAAGGGATCATCTTCACCTTTAATGAACAGAAGGATCAGCGCAGTTTGGTCTTCGCGATCCGTGACGCTGATAGTCCGCGCTATAATGAGAAGGATAATTGGATCGCCCCGGATGTGGTGAAAACCATCCGGTCCGGTCGTCAGACCGTCGTTCAGGATTGGGGCAATCGGTTGGAAGCCTTCACGCCTATCCCCAATCGGCCCAATTATTTCCTTTATACCTTAAGCTTGCCCAACACTGCAGGGCTTGAGCAAGCCAAGCGTTATTCGAGCGTGCTTGCCGACTATAATAGCTTGCTGGAACGATCCAAGACGCTCCAACTGCAGTTTCACGCGGCCCTTTTCCTCATTGCCTTAATCGTTGTTGGCGCATCGGTGTTCATCGCGTTGACGGTCGCTGACCGAGTTGTGCAGCCCGTGGGCGACTTGGTGGGCGCAGCTCGGCGCGTGTCTGCGGGGGATTTGGCAGCACGGGTTCGCGTTCCCAAATTGCGCGATGAGATTGGCACGCTTTCTTCGGCCTTCAACCAAATGACGGAGCGGTTGGAAACCCAACGCAATGACTTGGTCGATGCCAATGCGCTGCTCGATCGGCGTCGTGCCTTGATTGAAGCTGTGCTTTCCAGCGTGTCTGCCGGTGTGATTGCGGTGGATACCAATGCTGTGGTCCGGATCAGTAACAACCGAGCCGCCGAAATCCTCGGCTTTGCGGGGCAGCAGACGAGCGGATCGCCCTTGGCTGACCTTTCGCCTGACTTGTCGACACTTTTGGCTGACGGCGCGTCAGACGGACTGATCGACATTGACGTCGGCAAAGAACGGCTGACCTTGGCGGTGAAGATCGTCCGAGATGAAGGCGGCTATGTGATCACCTTTGATGACATCACTGTCCAAATCGCGGATCAGCGCCGCGCGGCTTGGTCTGATGTGGCTCGCCGCGTCGCCCATGAGATTAAGAACCCACTGACGCCCATCCAATTGGCTGCTGAACGCATCAAGCGCCGCTTTTCCAAGGATGAGCAAGTCGATCTGGAAACCGTCAATCGTTTGACCGATACGATCATCAGGCAAGTCGGCGATTTGCGGCGCATGGTCGATGAATTTTCATCCTTCGCGCGGATGCCAAAGCCCGTGTTCCAAGAGGAATCCTTGGCCGATATCTGCAAGCAAGCCTTGTTCCTTCAAGAAGTGGCCCATCCGGGAATATCCTTCAGTTTCGAAGATAAGCTTGGCCCGATGCTGATGGTCTGTGATCGTCGGCAATTGGGGCAGGCGTTCACCAATGTGCTCAAAAACGGCGTTGAGGCGATTGAGCAAAAAGCGGCGAAGTCCAACGAAGCCATATCCATGGTCCTTCAGGATGACGGCTCAGGCTCTATAGAAGTGGTCATCACAGACACAGGCATCGGCCTTCCTGCGGATCGGGACCGGATCGTCGAGCCCTATATGACGACCCGCAAAACCGGCACGGGGCTTGGCCTCGCCATCGTTAAGAAGATTGCCGAAGAACATGGCGGAAGCCTGCATTTCGCCGATGGAGCAGAGGGCGGCAGCGTCGTCACCTTCCGCTTCAATCCAACAGCATTGGCAAGCGGCATCACCGACCAAGATGGAGATTATATGGCCGCGTCCAACATCCAAGCAGAAAGGGCCTAATCGATGGCGCTCGACATTCTCGTCGTTGATGATGAAGCCGACATTCGGGAGCTTGTTTCAGGCGTTCTCGAAGATGATGGCTATACCGCCCGGACTGCCGCCAACAGCGATTTGGCGTTGAAAGCCATTGCGGATCGTCGGCCTTCGCTTGTTCTGCTTGATGTGTGGTTGAAAGGCTCGGCCCTTGATGGGCTGGACCTGCTTGATGAGATTAAGCGGCGAGACCCGAGCCTGCCGGTCTTGGTTATCTCAGGCCATGGCAATTTGGACACGGCTGTTGCTGCCATCCGGCGAGGGGCCGCTGATTTCATCGAAAAGCCCTTTGAGGCAGAGCGGCTGTTGCTGCTGGTTGCGCGGGCCACCGAGACCGAGCGTCTCCGCCGTGAAAATGAAGTGCTGCGCGCCAAGATTGGCTTTGAAGATGAGCTGACCGGCACATCATCTGCCATCAACTCCGTTCGTGCAACGGTCAAACGCGTGGCGCCGACGGGGAGCCGTGTGCTCTTCACTGGCCCAGCAGGCGTCGGCAAGGAAGTCGCGGCGCGTTTGCTCCACAATTGGAGCCCACGAGTGACAGGTCCCTTCATCGTGGCAAGCGCTGCGCGGATGACGCCAGAGCGCGTCGAAGAAGAGCTGTTCGGCCTTGAACGCAATGAGCAGGAAATTGTCCCCGGCCTGATGGAGCGGGCCCATGGCGGCACGCTCTTCCTCGATGAGATTGCGGATATGCCGCTCACCACTCAGGCGCGTATTCTGAGGGTTTTGACTGATCAAAGCTTTGTTCGGGTCGGTGGAACCCGACAAGTGAAGGTGGATGTCCGCGTGGTTTCGGCAACATCCAAGGATTTGCAGGCCGAAATTGCCGCGGGGCGTTTCCGCGAAGATTTCTATTATCGGCTAAATGTTGTTCCCGTGCACATCACGCCTCTCAAAGAACGCCGCGAGGATATTGGCAGCTTGGCGGGGCATTTCCTGACCCGCTATGCCGCTGAACGCTGCATTTCGCCGCCGGAATTGTCCGCAGAGGCGACGGCTGCACTCCAGGCCTTTGAATGGCCGGGCAATGTCCGCCAGCTGCGCAACATCATCGAACGCACGATCATCTTGGCCCCATCGGAGCGACTTGGCCTGATCGAAGCCGATATGCTGCCGTCTGAAATCATGGGCGATGCGGAGCAAAATGTCTCGCTCTCGGCATCTGGCGTGATCATGGGGACGCCACTGCGTGAGGCTCGCGAGAGCTTTGAGCGCGAATATCTGCGGGTTCAGATCCGGCGTTTCTCCGGCAATATCTCTCGCACCGCGGCCTTCATTGGGATGGAGCGGTCAGCGCTTCACCGTAAGTTGAAGCTGCTTGGCATGGTCGATGATAAGGTGGAACTGGACGCTTGAGGAAGCAAATCCAAGCTCAATGGGCGGATTTCAAAGGATCAGTTGACTGGACGGAGGCAAAGCGGGATGATAGCTTAGTCAAAGATGGGGGGCGAGACTCATCGAAATGCGGCATGACATCCGCCAAAAGCCAAAGAAAGAACCAGAAAAATGTCAGACAAAGCCAATAATCTCCAAGACATATTCCTGAACCAATTGCGCAAGTCCAAAACGCCTGTGACCATGTTTTTGGTCAAAGGGGTCAAGCTGCAAGGGATCATCACTTGGTTTGATAATTTCTCGGTTCTGCTGCGGCGCGATGGTCAGTCTCAGCTCATCTATAAGCATGCCATCTCCACCATCATGCCCGGCGGCCCTGTGGATATACGCGCAGGCAATGGAGACAAGAAAAGCAAAGGCTTGCAGGATGTCTTTCTCGCTGCACTTCAAAAGGATCGGGTGCCTGTCACCATGTTCTTGGTGAATGGTGTGATGCTGCAAGGCGAAGTCGCATCTTATGATCTTTTCTGCATGCTCTTGAAGCGCGATGGCGCAACGCAGCTTGTGTATAAGCATGCGATTTCGACAGTGCAGCCGGCTCACCCCCTCAACCTGGCCGAAGAAACGGAAGTAGACGCCGATTGAGCGGATTTGAACGGGATGCCGATGATCTGGCCAGAGTGGCGATTACCCTAATTGTCTGCCCTGAAGTGGGGCAGGGAAGACGCGACTCTGCGTCTCGCATCGAAGAGGCCAAGGGCTTGGCGCTTGCGATTGGTTTGGAGGTTGTGGAGGCGCTTGCCTATCGCATCCGCGTCGCGCGGCCGTCGACTTTGCTGGGTTCCGGGCAAATGGACGAAGTGAAGACACACGTCCGCGCGCATGATGCGGCGCTCGTGGTTGTCGATGGCGCTTTGACGCCGGTTCAGCAGCGCAATTTGGAGCGGGCGTGGGAAACCAAGGTCATTGATCGCACCGGGCTGATCCTCGAGATTTTTGGCGAACGGGCCGCAACCGCCGAAGGCCGCTTGCAGGTGGAGCTGGCCCATCTTGACTATCAGGCAGGCCGATTGGTGCGCAGCTGGACCCACTTGGAGCGGCAACGCGGGGGCTTTGGCTTTTTGGGTGGTCCCGGCGAAACCCAGATTGAGGCTGACAGGCGCTTGATCCGGGATCGGATGGCGAAACTGCGGAAGGATTTGGAGAAAGTCCGCCGTACGCGTGGGCTGCACCGCGATCGTCGCCAACGCGCCCCTTGGCCTGTGATCGCGCTTGCGGGCTACACCAACGCTGGAAAATCAACGTTGTTCAACCGGATGACGGGGGCTGACGTCATGGCGGAAAATCTGCTGTTCGCCACGCTTGATCCCACGATGAGAGAGATACGCTTGCCGGGCCTCGATAAGGCGATCCTCTCTGACACGGTCGGTTTCGTGTCTGATCTGCCAACCGAGCTTGTCGCTGCCTTTCGCGCGACGCTCGAGGAAGTGAATTCGGCAGACCTGATCCTGCACGTCCGCGATATCGCGCATCCCGATAGCGAGGCTCAGGCAGCGGATGTCGCTGATGTGCTTTCAGACATTTTGGGTGAGGAAGTCGAAGATCGGCCGCAAGTGATTGAGGTTTGGAACAAGCTCGACATGCTGGACGGCGAAGACCGCAGCTTCGTGGAGGCAGAGGCCGTGCGGCGTGATGATGTGATCCTCGTCTCTGCGCTGACCGGGGAGGGCGTTGCCGCGCTGCAAACCCTTGCGGGCAAGCGCCTCACCACATCCCATCGCCTGCGCCAGATCAAAGTGCCCGTCGGCGATGGCGCGAGCCTGGCGTGGCTCAATGCCAATGGCGAGGTGGTGGGCACACGGCTAGGCAAAAGCGCGATGACCGTGGATGTGCGCTTGAGCGATGCTGACTACGGGCGGTTTAAGAAGCGGGCGGTTGGTTGATGGGTTGGGCTGGGCAATGTCGGTTTGCGAGAAGTTTTCGGACGTTGGCATGCTTGTTGCCATCGTTCAAAAGCTGTCATTCGTTCACGCTGACACGTCGCAATGGTAGGGACGAAATGTAAGGCAACTTTCTAATCGGATCCGGACAACAGCTCATGCAACTAATCACAAACTGGTTTAGCCCATTTGCGCGCAAGGTAGGACTGGCCCTTGACTATAAGGGAATTGCATATGAAGCTATTGATGGTCTGGAGAATGCCAACCATGCTCTCTTGTGGCGTTTGAATTCTCGAGGCGAAGTTCCAGCCTTGATCGACGGTAAAGTGGTGGTTTCGAATTCATCGCACATCTTGGCCTATCTCGAGGATGCCTATCCTGAACGCTCCATTTTGCCGCGCGACGCCGCGACCCGCGCCCAAGCTCGAGCGCTAGAGCGCCTGTTCGATACACGTGTCGACCCCATCTTGGTCAATTGCTCATTATGGAAGTGGTCTAAGCGCGATGACAACGTACCAGAGGGTCTAAGAGAGGCAGGCCAGCGCGACCTCGATTCCGCTCTCGCCGAAACTGAAACACTGCTTGCTAGCAAAGGAGCATTCAGCTTTGGCGACACGCCAGGTCTGGCCGACTTTGCGCTTTGGCCTCATCTGGCTGCGATCAAACCCTTGGGTTTCCGACTCGACGCCTCGAGATTTGAGCGAACGGCAGCGCTGTTGGCGTGCATGAAGGCAACGACGCTCTTTAGCGACGATGCCCAACGCACGCGAAGCTTCCTCAAAACGATGACGACCGATACCCACGAAATGACCAAGATCGCTTGGCGCGGCGACCGCATCGAGTGGCTGCTGGCACGTGGTTATCACGATTGGCTTTTGCACGAGATTCGTTCCGACAGGGTGATCTGGCCAATGTCTTAGTTTGTTGTTTGTTTCGCAGAAACAGGGCTGTCCCACCCCCACAACAAAGCCGCTATGGAAGTTCTAGGGACACAGTGATTGGTTTACTTGCACCCTTGGCGACTTGGCGTGAGCTAAAATCATGCTTGAGAATTTGACCGTCCCGGGAAGTTTCTAACTCACGCCAAGACGCAAAGTCGCCAAGAAGAATGCTCATTTTGAGCAAAATGGGCACGGTCCTTCCTTTTTGAGTTGGCTCCGCTGATGGTTAGAATTGAACCCTTTTTAACCAATTTGGTAATATGAACCTTCTTTGTTCTTGACATTGAGTCATTCCAGAGATATGAATTATCCTTTTCATCGAGAAGGAAACCTCCCCTATGACCGACTATCATTGGACCCCAGCGCTGGAGCGTAAGTTTGTTGAATGTTTGGCTGACACTGGAAGTGTCACTGAGGCTTGCAAGGAGGTCTCTATGTCTCGCCGTGCGGCTTATGATCATAAGCGTCGGGGAACGGGCTTTGCATTTCGGATTGGCTGGGATGCGGCGGTTCTGCTTGCTCGCGACGTTGTGGCAGATGAGCTTTTGGATCGGGCTCTGGCGGGGCAATGGACGGAGACGGTGAAAGACCCCGAGACCGGCCGCACGAAGCGCTTTGCTCAGGATCGGCCGTTGGGCCTAGCTTTGCTCAACCGGCTGGATCGGATGTGTCATGTTCAGGCGGATGAGGGGACATTCCATATGGCGGCGCAGATTGTGTCTCAGGATTTTGAAGCATTCTTGGATTTGATGACGGAGGACGCTGTGAAGAGCGCTTCGGTAACGGATGTTCGGGCATTTCTTTCGCTCAGGCAAGATGCTTGGAGGTTGGGGGATCAGTTGCCGACTGAGGATTTTGTGCAGACAAAGGCTGAAGTGGCAGCCGCCCAAGAAGCTGCGATTCAGTGTGAAGTTGCTCAGATTTCCGCCGTTTCTGAGGCTCAGCCTGATCAAGAATATGGCGCTCTTGACTGTGGGCGCTTGCAGCCGACGCATATGCCGTTCCGGTCTATCGGCTCAACCGCTGTGCCTAGCCCCGGGCATCCTGATTATCACCGTTGGATCAAGCTCCAAGACTGGGCGCGGATGTAATTGGGGCTCAATCCAGTCTCGCCGTCATTCCGGGCTTGACCCGGAATCCATGCCTCCATGATCGTGCCGGTCTGGATGCATCAAGCGTGTCTCTACCGGTGAGGCATGGATTGACCTGCGGTCGTCTTCGGCTCCGGATCAAGTCCGGAATGACGCGGAGGAATTACTTCAACAAACTGCCCAAAAGCCCCCGGAGAAGCGATTTGCCCAAAGACCCCGTGAGCTGACGCCCGACCGATGTCGCCGCCGAGCGGGCCGCCGATTGGATCATCTTTTCCGCCATGCTTGGTTTGGCATCTTCGCGGGCTTGGCGCGCGGCTTCCTTGGCGGCGGCGGCGTCCGCGCGGGCCTTTTCCTTGGCCGCTGCTGCATCGGCCTTGGCTTGTTCCTTGGCGGCAATGGCGGCTTGCTTCGCGGCTTCTTCTTGCGCCTCGGCTTCTTCAGCGGCAGCCGCAGCTTGACCGGCTTTGGCTTGGAGGATTTCTTCAGCAGACTCGCGGTCGATCAGCGTGTCATATTTATCGCCCACCGCATCGGTGGAGATCATGATCCCGCGCTCTTGGGGGGACAAAGGCCCAACGCGAGACGATGGCGGCCGGATCAAAGTGCGCTCCACAATCGAAGGCGCACCATCCGCCATCAGGACAGAGACCAGAGCCTCACCCACCTTCAGCTCGGTAATCGCGGTTGCCACATCAATATTGGGATTGATCCGGAACGTCTCAGCCGCAGACTTGACCGCTGCAATATCGCGGGGCGTGAAGGCCCGAAGCGCATGCTGCACCCGGTTGGAAAGCTGTGCCGCGACAGTGTCTGGAATGTCGATGGGGTTTTGCGTGATGAAATAGACGCCAACGCCTTTGGATCGGATCAGGCGAACGACTTGCTCGATCTTCTCAAGCAGCGCTTTGGGCGCTTCGGTGAAGAGCAAATGGGCTTCATCAAAGAAGAAGACGAGCTTTGGCTTTTCAGGATCGCCGACTTCGGGAAGCAGCTCGAACAGCTCCGAGAGCAGCCAGAGCAGGAAGGTCGAATAGAGCTTCGGGCTCGCCATCAATTTGTCGGCGGCCAGGATATTGATGAAGCCGCGGCCCTTGTCATCAACGCCCAAGAAGTCCTGCAGATCAAGCGCAGGCTCTCCAAAGAAATTGTCGCCGCCTTGGCTGCGCAATTGGAGGAGCGAACGCTGGATCGTCCCCACGCTTTGCTTCGACACATTACCATAGGTGAGGGAGAGATCCTCCGCCCGCTCGCCAATATTGACGAGCATCGCTTGCAGATCGTCGAGATCGAGTAGCAGTAGGCCTTCTTTGTCGGCAACATGGAAGGCAATGGTCAGCACGCCTTCTTGGACTTCATTGAGGTCCATCAGGCGGGACAGCAGCAAAGGCCCCATCTCCGAAACGGTGGTGCGGATGGGATGGCCCTGATCGCCAAACAGATCCCAAAATTGAACGGGGTTATCGGCATAAGACCAGTCACCATCGCCAATTTCAGCGGCGCGCGCGGCAAAGATATCATGGTTCTTTTGGGTGGCGGCTCCCGCCATCGCCATGCCAGAGAGGTCACCTTTCACATCGGACACGAAGACAGGCACGCCATTGCGGGAGAAGCCTTCTGCCATCACCTGAAGGGTAATCGTTTTCCCCGTGCCAGTAGCTCCTGCGATCAAGCCATGGCGGTTGGCGCGCTTCCAATTGATAAGCTGGCGATTGCCGCCGCCTGTGCCGATGAAAAGACCGTCGTCCGCCATGATACTCTCCGCATTGCTCAAAACACTAAAAGGTCTCTAGCGAGCGGATGCGGGGAGGAAAAGGGGATAGCTTTGGTGGCCAAAGTTAGTGATCAAGATCATTGACCACAGGGCCATCGTGGGCCTAGTCTTAGTCTATGAAAAAGCAGAGATTCTTCATTGCATCGACGCTTGCAGCATCGTTGCTTGCGACCTCAGCCCTTGCCGAGCAAGGCCGCGTCGTTCCCAAAGCCAAAGCAGCGCCAGCGGCTAAACCGCCAGCTCGAAAGCCCGATCTTGCCGATATGCTGGCAGGTACGTGGGCAGGGGATGTGATTTCGGACAGCAAGGGCAGTTCGCGGAGCGACGTGACGCTGACCATTGAGCGGACGGGCCCCAACACGGTCAAGATTACATCGGACTATCGCCGCTTGCCTGTCATCACAGTGCCGGTCGAGAAGGTGATGACTATGGTGATGAACCGGGGAGGAAATTCAACCTTCCTTTATGACCCGACGCGAACACCGCCCAAATTGGACGTGAGCTTCAACAGCGAAGTCAGCTGGTCAGGGGCGAAGCAGCAGGCCAACTAGCCGCCCAAATAGCCGCGTAGTCAGCTTGGAGCGGGTGAAGGGAATCGAACCCTCGTCGTCAGCTTGGGAAGCTGCTGCTCT
>DLOX01000268.1:20947-21967 GCA_002478575.1 Sphingomonadales bacterium UBA7473
ATTGAGCTACACCCGCATCGCTTCTGTCCTGTTGGCCTTTATGGCCGGGCACGATGTTTGTCGAGAGGAAGCTCAGGCCGGATAGCGCAAGCGGCCGAGCAACCGGGTGACGCTGAAGTTCATATCATTGGGCGCGGTGAACTTGGCCTTCACCTTCTCAAACTGCATGATCCCTTCGATCCGGCGGGCGAGGAACTGCTTGGTGTGGATCCAATCCTCGCTATTGTCATTGACGAAGAAGAGCATGGTCGCGCCATAGACAGTGCCGAGGATGGCGCGTTTGGTATAGTGGTTATAGTCGGTGGCTGTATCCCCAGCGGCGCGCCACATGGCATCTGCCGCCCTCCATCCGAGCGAAAGCGCAAGCTTCACATTATGGGGCATGGCGAGAATGGCTTGGGCGCGGCGCAAGGCCTCCCGATGCGGCGCAATCAAGGCCAACCTTGCCTCAACCAAAGCTGTAATCCGCTGGCGGATCTTCATGTCGCCAAGCGCCTCGGGCGGCAGTTCGGCGAGCATATCTTCATCAATGCTCGCAAACCAAGCATCGATCATATCGGCTGAACCATCGGAGAAAGCGAGCTTAGCAATGGCGGGGTTAAGCTCCAGCCGCGCAGCAACTGCCTCCAGCGCTTTCATATTCCAGCCATCAAAGGCCGCGTCAGCAGGCAATTCCCGCGCGAGGATCGGGCGAAGCTCATCAAGCGTCATCTCATTGATATCGGGAGCGGCCATGGTCTTTGTACCTTCAGCTTGGGGCGTGACAGCGTGGAGATGGGGTGTTAGACCATCAACGTCAATCTGTCCCATAGCCTTAATGAAGGGGGTCTATTCAATCATGGCGAAATTCTTCGGCAATTTGGCGAGTGTGTTGCTGGCAAGCTTTGCCTTCCTCACCATCGTCATCTTCGTCTTCCACGGGGGCACAGATACCCCAACCTATCTGAACACGCTGTTCCGATTCTTCCATGTGCTGTTTGGCATCATGTGGATCGGGCTGCTTTATTATTTCAACTTCGT
>DLOX01000280.1 GCA_002478575.1 Sphingomonadales bacterium UBA7473
AGCATGAACCACGGCTTCGCGGTGGACGCGGAGACTTTGCCGGAAAATTCGCGGGCCACGCATGTATCGCTATTCGATGGATCAAACTGCGGGTTTGAACTGATCGATCAGCCGGCCTTCTCGGTGCAATATCACCCGGAAGCGTCGCCGGGGCCAATGGATAGCCATTATCTGTTTGAACGGTTCGCGGGGATGATGGGGTGAGTCATCTTGAACTTATCCCCCCCTCACCCCCTTCAGGGGGAGAGGGACAGACGGAGCTTAGCGACGTCAGGGAGAGGGGGACAGAGCGAAGCGTGGAGTCATTTGTGCATTGCCTCCGGCGGTCGGCCCCCGCTCCCTCGCTGGCTGCGCCAGCATATCCCTCTCCCCCTGAAGGGGGTGAGGGTGGGTTAGCTCCAATCCTTGCCGAGCGCGATCAGGATGGCCCGCAAGACGCCTTCAGGATTGCTCATGATTTCGCTGTTGGTGAAACGGATCACGCGGAAGCCTTTGCTTTCGATGTAAACGGTTCGATCAGCGTCATAAACCTCCTGCCCGGCATGGCTATCTCCATCCAGCTCAATGACGAGACGTTGGCTCCTCGCCGCAAAGTCAGCCACGTAGAAGGGGCCAAAGACCATTTGGCGGACGAATTTGACGCCTTCCAACCGGCTTCCGCGAAGAAGCGACCAGAGTTTGGCTTCTGGTGGCGTCATCTCGGTGCGCAGGCGTTTTGCGTTGGCTCGGTTGGCGATGTTGCGTTTGGCCATTTGATAGCCCCCTCTCCCTGGCTTCGCTCCGCTTCGCCTGTCCCTCTCCCCCTGAAGGGGGTGAGGGAAGCTCACCTGTCGAATATATACACTTTAAACAAAATTGGTTTCCCTGAACATGCCTAAACGCACAGACATCCACTCCATCCTCATCATTGGCGCGGGTCCGATCATCATCGGGCAGGCGTGCGAATTTGATTATTCGGGGACGCAGGCCGTGAAGGCGCTGAAGGAGGAAGGCTATCGCATCATCCTCGTCAATTCAAACCCAGCGACGATCATGACCGATCCGGAATTGGCAGACGCGACCTATATTGAGCCGATCCTACCAGAGATTGTCGCGAAGATCATTGCGGCGGAGCAGGCGAAGTTCCCGGATGAGAAAATGGCGATCCTCCCCACGATGGGCGGGCAAACAGGGCTGAACACGGCGCTGGCGCTCTTCAATGATGGCACGCTGGCCAAATATGGCGTTGAGATGATTGGTGCCGATGCGGAAGCCATCGACAAGGCGGAGGATCGGATCAAATTCCGCGATGCGATGACCAAGATTGGGCTGGAATCCGCGCGTTCCGGCATTGCACACACGCTGGACGAGGCCCTGACCGTGCTCGAACGGACCGGCCTGCCCGCGATCATTCGCCCGAGCTTCACCATGGGCGGCACGGGCGGCGGGATTGCTTATAATCGCGAGGAATTTGTCCGCATCGTCACCGGCGGCCTTGATGCGTCCCCCACGACCGAAGTGCTGATCGAAGAGTCGCTGCTTGGGTGGAAAGAATATGAGATGGAAGTGGTGCGGGACCGCGCCGACAATGCCATCATCATCTGCTCCATTGAGAATATCGATCCGATGGGCGTGCACACGGGCGACTCTATTACGGTCGCCCCTGCCCTCACACTGACTGACAAAGAATATCAGATCATGCGCAACGCGAGCATTGCCTGCTTGCGAGAAATTGGTGTAGAAACAGGGGGTTCTAACGTACAGTTCGCAGTCAATCCGAAGGATGGCCGCTTGATTGTGATCGAGATGAACCCCCGGGTTTCGCGGTCTTCAGCGCTAGCATCGAAGGCAACCGGCTTCCCCATTGCCAAGGTCGCTGCAAAGCTCGCCGTGGGTTATACGCTTGATGAGATCACCAATGACATCACAGGTGCGACGCCGGCGTCCTTTGAGCCGACCATCGATTATGTCGTGACCAAAATCCCGCGCTTTGCCTTTGAAAAGTTCAAGGGCGCCGAACCGCTGCTGTCCACCGCGATGAAATCGGTGGGTGAGGTGATGGCGATTGGCCGCAATATCCATGAAAGCATGCAAAAGGCGCTGCGCGGCTTGGAGACCGGCCTTTCCGGCTTCAACTATGTGGATGCGTTGAAAGGCGCGCCACGTGATGAGATTGCAGCGGAGCTATCCCGCGCCACGCCCGACCGGCTTTTGGTCGCAGCGCAAGCGTTGCGCGAAGGCATGTCCGTTGCTGAAATCAACTCCATCGCGAAATTTGATCCTTGGTTCCTTGAGCGCCTCGCTGAGATTGTGGCCGAGGAAAAGGCGATTGCCGCCAATGGCTTGCCGCAAGACGCAGAGGGCCTCCGTCGCCTGAAAGCCATGGGCTTTTCAGACAAACGGCTTGCCTATCTGAGCCTCGAATCCGCCAATGTCCGCCCCGGCATGGAAACGGCCGTGCGGCGTGGAGGCGGCCTGATCGCCGAAGCCATTCGCGCGATGACGGGCCCTGTGACTGAAACCGAAGTCCGCGCGCTGCGGCACAAGCTTGGCGTCCGCCCTGTGTTCAAGCGGATCGACACCTGCGCGGCGGAATTCGAAGCCAAGACACCGTACATGTATTCAACCTATGAAGCGCCAATCTTCGGCGCACCGGAATGCGAGTCTCAGCCGACGGATCGGCAGAAAGTCGTCATCCTTGGCGGCGGGCCAAACCGCATCGGGCAAGGCATTGAGTTTGACTATTGCTGCTGCCACGCCTGCTTTGCACTGGGCGATGGCAATGAGTTCGGGTCAAGCTATGAGACGATCATGGTCAATTGCAATCCGGAGACGGTTTCCACTGACTATGACACCAGCGACCGACTCTATTTTGAGCCGCTGACGGCCGAAGATGTGCTTGAAATCCTTCATGTCGAGCAATCCAAAGGAACGCTCAAAGGGGTAATTGTGCAGTTTGGCGGGCAAACCCCGCTGAACCTTGCCAAGGCGCTGGAAGAGGCCGGGATCCCGATCCTCGGCACATCGCCTGATGCCATTGATTTGGCCGAGGATCGCGAACGCTTTGCGGCGCTTATCAACAAGCTTGGCCTGAAACAGCCCGCCAATGGCATTGCCCGTAGTCGCGATGAAGCGATCCGGGTGGCTGAGACTATCGGCTATCCTGTCCTGATGCGGCCATCCTATGTGCTTGGCGGCCGGGCGATGGAGATTGTCGACACGCAAGCGCAGCTGGAAAATTATATCCAAACCGCAGTGATCGTGTCCGGCGATTCCCCTGTCCTCATCGACAGCTACCTCCGCGATGCGATCGAGGTGGACGTCGATGCGATTTGCGATGGCCAAGATGTCGTTGTCGCAGGCATCCTCCAGCATATCGAAGAAGCGGGCGTCCATAGCGGAGACAGCGCCTGCACCATCCCGCCCTACAGCCTGGGCGAAGATATTGTGGCGGAGATCCGACGGCAGGCAGAATTGCTGGCGCGATCTTTGAACGTGCGTGGCCTGATGAATGTGCAATTCGCGGTCAAGAACGGCGAAGTGTACTTGATCGAGGTCAATCCTCGCGCGTCCCGCACCGTGCCGTTTGTGGCCAAAGCCATTGGCGCGCCAATTGCGAAGATCGCTGCACGGGTGATGGCTGGGCAGAAACTCGCTGAACTCCCAGCGATCAATCTCGACATTGATTATATCGCAGTCAAAGAAGCCGTCTTCCCCTTCGCGCGCTTCCCCGGCGTTGACCCCGTTCTCTCACCAGAAATGAAGAGTACAGGCGAAGTTATGGGAATTGATAAAGATTTTCCCATCGCCTTTGCTAAATCGCAGCTGGGCTATGGCGGCAGCTTGCCCCAATCGGGGAAGGTCTTTGTCTCGGTCAAAGACAGTGACAAGCCGATCATCGTGGACGCGGCCCGCCGGATGCAAGCCCTTGGTTTCACGCTCTGCGCGACAAGCGGAACGGCGGATTATCTGCTGAGCCAAGGCTTGGAGCTGGAACGCGTCAACAAAGTCGCAGAAGGCCGTCCGCACATTGTCGACATGCTGAAGAACGGCGAGATCAGCCTGATCATCAACACCACCGAAGGCAAGCAGGCGCAGCAGGA
>DLOX01000041.1 GCA_002478575.1 Sphingomonadales bacterium UBA7473
TCGCCGGGCATATTAGCAGTAGTTACATGCCCATTAGCGCCAATCACCAATATCTCTGCATAAGGGATCGCTTTCCCCATCGACGTTGGGAATTCATCAACCAGCGCGGGATCAAGATAGGTCGAACGAAAGGCTTCGGTAAGTCCGTACATAGGGTAAATGTCCGCGCTAGGGATGCACCGCTGCATCGCTTTGATCAGACCGGGGGTCAGTGCGCCCCCGGAGTTGGTCAAGCGCCGCAAAGATTGAGATGCTGTTTCCGACCAATCGACTTCGGTCAGCTGCGTCCACAGCGGTGGCACGCCAGCAAGGGTGGTAATGCTCCACCGTTCGACCGCCTTGGCTACATCGCGTGGCATCAGGAAATCGAGCGGCGCGACGGCGGCGCCCCCATACCAACTGCTCAGCAGTTGGTTCTGCCCATAGTCAAAGCTGAGCGGAAGCACGGCGAGCGTTTTGTCTTCGCGGGTAATCTTCAAATAGTTCGCCACGCTGTCTCCGCCCAACCATAAATTAGCGTGGCTCAGCATCACACCCTTGGGCATTCCCGTTGAGCCCGAGGTGTACAGCAAAGCCGCCAAATCGTCCGCGCCGGCATTGCTAGGCGGAAGCGGAGCCAATGCTTCACATTCTTTAAGGAGCGCGCCCTCAAACCCTAGTTTGGCATTCAAGTCCGAAAGCAGGGCAGCCCGCTGTTCCGTCGTGATCAATAGGCTTGCACCACTGTCGCTTAGGATATGCCCAACCTGTTGAGCTTTCAAAAGCGGATTGACCGGCACATGGATCAGCCCCGCTCGCGGTGCGGCTAACGGCATGATGCAAGCAAGGATGGTTTTGGGCAGCCAAGTCGCCACCCGATCTCCGGCGACTGCGCCCGAGGCAAGCAACCAAGCCGCGACCTTCCCCGTCAACACCTCCAATTCGGCATAGGAAAGCGCACGATCACGGGTTATTAAGGCAATTGCGCTATCATTTCCCCGCAACGGCAAATGATCAATGGGTTTTGACGGTGGAACAGGCAGGGACACAGCGCACTTTCAAAGGCCAGATCAAGAGTGAGGACGCCTCTAACATGAAGTGGGTTAAGGGGGAATTGATCGATAGTTTGATCGACAATCGCGCCGATCCACGGCGTCACTTGTCTGATCAATCCGATCATCCACCTTTCGATCGTTTGACTTGGTTTCAACGCGTCGCGCGCCATTGGAGCGGCGGGGCGCGGCCCCTTGTTGCCCGAGCTTGGAATGAAATGGGGACGGCTTGGCTCTTCCTCGCCCTACGTTCATCCAACCATGCTGTCTCTCTTTCGAACTGGTACAGCTTTGCCTATCGGCCGATCTTCAGCGGTGAGCCGGATGGCAGCCTGTTGAAAGCCATTGCAAAGCGGCTGCGCAAGGCCAAGTCGGTGCCGTCGTGCATCACGCTTGCGCCAGTCCCACGCGGCGATGGCAGCTCAGATCTTGTCCTCAAAGCCTTTAGAACCGCAGGCTGGATCGCTATGCGTCACCAAAGCTCAACCAGCTGGATCGCCAATGTGAGCGGCAAAAGCTTTGACGAATATTGGGCGGAGCGCCCCGGCCAGTTGCGCAACACTTTTCAGCGCAAGGCAAAAAAGGCTTCAATTTCTGCCGAAGTGAAGACCAGCTTCTCCGAAGAAGATTGGGCGGCCTATGAATCGGTTTATGGCGAAAGCTGGAAGCCTGAGGAAGGCGCTGCTCAATTCTTGAAAGATATGGCCATCGAGAAGTCGGCGCTTGGCTGTTATCGGCTGGGTCTTGCTTATCATGAGGATCGCGTTGTGGCGGCGCAATTCTGGATCGTGTCGCAGGGCATCGCTTATATTCACAAGCTTGCTCATTGTGAAAGTGCCAAAGAATTGTCGCCCGGAACGATCCTCAGCGTTGCTCTGTTCCGCCACGTGATTGACATTGATCATGTCCGGAAAATTGATTTTGGCACGGGCAATGACAAATATAAGGCCGATTGGATGGATGAAAGTCATCCGCTTGATACAATCCGCTTGTTCAAAACCAATTCAATCATTGGCCTTGCATCAGCCTTGCGTGCCCAGATTTCTGCGCTTGTTCATAAGACGCCAGTCGATTAACGGCGAGCGCCAAGGGAGCGAACCAAAACATGTCAGACCTTACCGACGCCAGCGTTGAATCCAAAGTCCGCGATATCCTGCGCGACGCTTTGGGACTGAGTGCGGAAAGAGTATCAAGCTTTTCCGATAGCTCGGGCCTTTTCGGTACCCTGCCTGAACTGGATTCTATGGCTGTCGCAGGGCTTTTAACTGAGCTCGAAGATCGCTTGGGCATCATCGTCGACGATGATGAAATTGACGTTGATATGTTGGAGAGCTTTGGTGGTCTGGTCGCCTTCGCGCAGCGCAAGGTCGCTGGGTGATTGATCTTTATATTTGGTCTGGCGGCACGGAGCTGATCCAATGGTTCGGATCAGCTGATCAGCCGAGGGTCCTCATTTTCGAACCCCTTTTTGAAGAACGCAATCGTTGCCGTCGGCTTATCGCAGAGATGGCGCGTGAACTCGACAAGGCGGGGTTGTCGGTCGCTATACCCGACTTGCCGGGAAGCGGGGAAAGCCTGTTCGACATCAAAACACTATGTTTCTCTGATTGGACATTGGCGGCGCAATCCGCTTGCACTGCAATTAGACCCGCCGTGATTGCTAGCTTTCGCGGTGGCGTTCTTGTTGTGCCGTCGGAAACAGCGACCCCGCACTGGACATTTGCGCCGGAACAAGGGTCACGCATTGTCCGCGATTTAGAACGGGCTCGAGCAGCAGCAGGGCCGTCATCGACGGGTTATGCTGGCCATATGCTCAGCTCAGAGTTTGTGGAAGGTCTCGCCGCGGCAACGCTGCCGACCGGAGCGCAGCCTCATATAATCAGGCTGGAAACTGATGCGGCGCTCGCTAATCAAAAGATCCCCGGAGCCCCGCTCTGGCGACGTGCCGAACCCGGCGAAGACAGCGCACTTTCCAAGGCACTTGCCGACAGTATCCTGGCTTGGGGGAAGCAATGCGGCGCTTGGTGAGCTTCACCTGCGAGGGCAACACCCTTGCCGCCACTTTGGATGAAGCTCCCAGCGCGACGGGGCTGCTCATCGTCTCTGGCGGAAATGAAATTCGCGCGGGCGCGCATCGCGGTATGGCAAAATTAGCCGCTGACATAGCAGCAAAGGGATTCCCCGTCTTTCGATTTGATCGACGCGGGATTGGGGACAGCGAAGGACAAAATCGCGGCTTTCAATCGTCCGCTCTGGATATTGACGCCGCGATTAGCGCCTTTCGCGGCCATTGCCCAGCCATCACCCGTATCGTGGCATTTGGAAATTGCGATGGCGCCAGTGCAATCTTGATCCACCGACCGGCAGGAATCGATGCGGCTCTGCTGGCCAATATCTGGACCATCGAAACCAACGAAGAGGGTCCTCCTCCCGCAGCTATCAAAGCGCGCTATAAGGAGAAACTGCTTCAACCGAAGGAGTGGCTGCGCTTGTTGCGTGGAGGCATCAATATCGGGAAGGTGTTGAGAGGATTGACCCGAATTGCTTCGCCAGTGCCGCTCGCATCGCTCTCGGCATCGATCGCTCACGGACTAGAGTCTTTTCCCGGCCCGATCGATATCCTAGTGTCTAAGGGCGACGCGACTGCGATTGCCTTTACAGATGAGTGGAGCAAGCCCCACTTCAAAGCTGCCCGTTCGCGCAATGATATCAAGATCACGCAAATCGACAGCAGATCACATAGTTTTGCATCAGCCCAGGATTATGATGCTTTGTTCAGCGCCGCCTGCAACGCTCTGCTTCGCGCAAGCTAGCAGCGTCAAGCCAATGGCATAGCGCCATTCTCAGTCTGGAATGCCGGAAGCCCGGACTTCGAGAAATCCGCGCGCAAGACACGCTGGCGATCAATTCCATCAGAATCTACAGGAATGCCCGCTGCCGCCAACCAGCTTCTCGGCACGCGGTGTGGTGTACAAAGTCCGCCATTGCCATCGTCGACCATACGGCTTTCAAATTTGATACCCTGTTGATTTTTCTTGGATCGCACAACGTCCGCAACCACCAGCTGGCCTTGACCAAAATCAATCACGAATTTGGTGCCAATTGGCACATCAATAAGCCCTTCAATCAACGCGCCTGTCGCAGAGACGTTTCGAATGAATATCGGATAGTAATGATTTTCGTGAACCGCGCCGACCTTTCGGAACATAGAAATCCGCTTATGGCGCTGCCTCGCATGCCCGGACGGTGGAATCGTCCATTCCCCCTCGGAAAGCCGTTTCGTCAAATGGTCGTTCTTGACAGGTTTGCTATACACATAGCCTTGAATATGGCTCACACGCAGGCTGCGGATGAGGTCGAGCTGATCGAGCGTTTCTATCCCTTCAGCCGTCGTATCCATGCCTAGCGCTTCAGCCAACGCCACAATCGCAGTAATGATCGCGGAATTGCGCGAACCCACTTCAGTTGCGTTTCTGACGAAACTCTGATCGATCTTGATTTTGTCAAATGGCGCATGCTGCAGATAGGAAAGGCTGGAATAGCCCGTACCGAAATCGTCCAATGCCAATCGGACGCCTAAATCCTTCAGAGCCGCAAACATCTTGTCCGTGTCTTTGGAATCGCCCAGAAATACGCTTTCAGTAATCTCCAGCTCCAGCCGTTCGGGCGACAAGCCAGAACTTGCCAAGGCGTTCATGACATAGCGGGGAAGGTTTGGATCGCAAAATTGGATGGGCGAAACATTGACAGCAATTCGTGCCGAGCCAGGCCAAGCCGCGGCGTCTTCACAGGCCTTCCGAAGCGTCCATTCACCAAGCTTTCGAATGAGGTCCGTATCTTCTGCAATAGGTATGAAAATAGTGGGAGAGATATATCCCTTCTCGGGGTGCTTCCAGCGCATCAATGCTTCGAACCCACCGACGCGATCAGTCGCCGTACAAACAACAGGCTGATAATGGACTTCGATCTGCCCGCCATTCAAGGCGTCCAACAAATCTTCCTCAAGCGCGCGTCGTTCCTCGGCCGCTCTCAAAAGCTCTTCAGAATAGAAGCGGTAGCGCCCTCGTCCGCTCCCCTTGGCGGAATAGAGCGCGAGATCCGCATTGCGAACAAGGTCCTCGCTCGACTCTCCATCATAGGGTGAAACCGCAACACCTACGGATACCCCAATGATACAACGGCTGTCGTCAATGACGTAAGGTTCAGATAGTTTGGAGATGATCTCATTTGCGAGAAGCGCCAAGTCGCCTCGATCTTGGACGTCGGGCAAAATGACTTGGAACTCGTCACCACCAAGGCGACTCACCCTCTCTTTGTCTCCAACCACATGGGCCAACCGGAGAGCCACTTGCTTCAGCAGGGCATCACCCGCTGGGTGACCAAGTGTGTCATTGACTGCCTTGAAGCGATCCAAGTCGAGCAGCATGATGGCGCAACTTCTGTTTTGGTGCTTGAAAGCTGCCAAGGTGCTTTCAAGCAGTTGCGACATGCGAAATCTGTTAAGCAGGCCAGTTAGCGGATCATATTTTGTGAGTTGGGTGCTAATCTCAGCAGCTTCTCGTTGTTTGGTAATATCGATACCAAATCCAAGAAAGCCAACAAATTCTCCCTGTGGATCAAATTGCGGCGTGCCGGATACAGACCACCAAACAGTGTCAGTCTCAACAGCCGCCGCGAGTTGAACTTGCTCGAACTTCAACTTCCGCGCGAACAAAAATGGCAGAGATCTTTGCTGATGTTCAGGTGCATGAGAAAGATCGAACAGGCTTGCAAACGGACTGCCCGTACCAATTGTCTTTGTAACGAAGAGCTTTCCTATCTGTGAGCTGAGATAGACTATATTTCCGTCACGATCTGTTGACCAAAACCAGCCCTGCCCTGTCGCTTCATAATTTTGAAGCAGCTTTAACGCCTCTTGAGCCAACGTGACCGAAGCCGGTGAATCGGACACAGGTACGGATTCCGCAAATTTGCGATTGGTGAGTCGAGCCAACAGCCCCCGCCCCGTGGCCTGTTGTTCGACATCCTTACTTCTTGGCTGCGATGCCATTGAGCTCCCCAAAAGACACACATAAGTGCAGACTTTCGTCTATCCTATGCGCGTTGCAAAAGGGTTAAGTGCACACAAAGAAGCCGCTGAGCTCCGCTATTGGCTTGAGCGCTCTGCGATAAGGGTTCGAACAAGATCTTGCATTTTATGATCAAATTTCGCCAGCATCACATGTTCGTCGGCATTGTCGAAATGCGTAATCAGCTGTGCGCCGTTCCATTTATGCAAGGCAAAAGCGGGAGGATCGGCAATGATCATTGGTCGATCATCAGGATTATCGGCGTCAATTGGCGCCAGCTCCAGGGCCACTTGTGGGGCAGTTGAGGCACAGATGCTAACCGTTGTCTTACCCCATCCAATGGTCACATTGCGATGCAAGTGGCCGCAGATGATCCCAACGATTTGCTCCGCCCCTTCTATTGCTTCGGCAAAGCGCGCGACCCAAGGCTCATCGGGATGCGTATTCATCCATTCGATGCCGACCTCAACCGGAGGATGATGCATGACAATGAGCGTTGGTCGCGTGGGCTTTTCCGTAAGACGCTCCTTCAACCATGCCGCACGGGCCTCGCAGAAAGCCCCTCCATGGCGACCCGGCTCGACAGTATCTAAAAAGAGGATACGGAGCGTTGGTGTCTCGACTTCATACTGCGCAAAGCCGCCCGAAACTGGCAGATGCGGGAAAGCCGCAATGAAGTTCGCACGATCATCATGATTTCCCAGACAAGGCCAAATGGGGAAAGGGCATGGCGCAAATGCATTGTGAAGACGCCGATATGAGGCCGCATCACCCCGATCCGTCAAATCGCCGGTCGCAAGCAAAAGGTCGGGCAGCGGGTTCATCGCCAACAGATATTTGATCACTTGATCCAGGCGCTTGCGGTTAAACTCCGCTGGATTATCTGGATCGAACCCCAAATGCACATCGGTCAGTTGAGCAATCAACATACCTTGAAATTTGCCTTATCCTGGCCCCGGAGGGCAATGGATGTCATTTCGACGAGAACCGCACCGTTCCGTAAATTGGCGATAATCCTTTGCCCTTCTCCTCCTGCCGCGCGGCAGTCGTGTTGGATTTCATCTTTTCATTGCCTTGCTTCTTCGATTGCCAAGGCGCCATTCCATCAAAATGATAATCATGACACATGGCGCAGGTAGATTCGACGGGCTCCTTCACCGAAACAAGGCTCTCGCCAGTTCCACCGACATGGCAAGTGCGGCAGCTCTTTAGATCGGGCAAGAGAAGGTCTGTTGCGACCTTTGACGTCTCTGCTTTATGACAGCTCTGGCAATCTTCTTGCTTATGCGCGTCATGGTTGAACCAGCCCTTGTTCATATACCGGGTTGGCTGAACAACCTTCTTCACACTCCAGCCTGAGCCGGTGGGCGTAACGACATGGCAATCGTAGCAGGCCCCGCCTCTGCTGAAGACCGCACGGATCGCTTCATCGGCTTGGCCGGGCCAAGCTCTGGCACCAGCGGCATAGTCATTCGCGGTTTCAAAGGCAGCATATTCGCCGGGCCGACGGCGGGACATTCCAGAGAGATTGATCGGGCGCGACGGCCCGGTAGAGCGATAAAAGGCGCGAAGATCAGCAATCACTTGCGACGGCTCCCCGTGACGCAGCGTCCGGATCGTGCCACCAATCTGATCAAAGGCCAGACTGTGACACATACCGCAATCTTCTTCCATGTCGGTCGGCTTGAAGCTGACGCCATCGGGAGTGCGAACATGGCAGTCTTTACACGCGAGACTGTCCCCCCAGCCCTGTTCCGCCTTCATGGTCTGCGCCATCCGAGCGATGCCATTGGACTTTGACATATGAATATCATGCGGGAATTTGAGGCCATTATCTTCTGAAATCGCACCGGATAGCGTGACGCGCTTGGTCAGGCGCTTGTCTCCATCAATGCCTGCAGTGATCAGCGGCTGAAACTGTGGATGATCCAAGCCGAAATCGCCTGCGCCACCAAGTTTCGTATCAGGCAGACGGGACTTCAGATTCGTATGGCAGTCTGAGCAGAATTGCTGAGCTGTGGGTTCCATCCGGCCTTCGCCTTCATGCTCGGTATGGCATTCAACACAGCGGCCTTCGGGAATGCCGAAGCTCGCCATGAACATGCCTTCGATTTTGCCCCCAAAGCTTTTGGGGCCCATGGCGGCGGCCAAACGCTCAGGCTTGGCATGATCATGCGCATCATGTTTGTGGCAGTTCATGCAGGTCTCATCTTTGACCGTCTCAAACTCCTTCACATGGCAAGCTTGGCAATTATTCTCGAGGCTTTTGTGCGCGATGCTCAGGGACCCCGAACTCCACATTGTATCCGCATGGAAGCCCGCTTCTCGCTTCTTCACGCCTTGCGATGTTGCATAGCTATAGATTGGCCAAATCAGGAATGCGGATAATACAAGGCCGATTAACACCCACGCCGAAACACGGCGCCCCGGGAGAACACCATCCAGCTTGAAAAGGCTGTTGACGTCCTTCTCGTCGGTTGAGTCAGCAACAGAGGCGACGCGTTCGACGGCAATGACAATATCTTCGCCCTCTTTCGAAACTGTCAGTCGGTGTCTGCCAAAGCTTAATTCGCCGCCGACAGCGGCATTAATCGTGACACGATCGACGGCACGACCATCGGCTTCAAAGCCCATGTCCCCCAGTGCTTCGATATGAACCTGCCCACCCGGCCGGGCGGCAATCAACGCATGGCGCATCTCAACGGCAAGATCAGGAAGATGGATTTCGCAAGCGGAGTCCCGGCCAACACAAATCTCAACCTGTTCATAGGTTGTTGGGCGAACAATCTGCCGACCATCGGCAGTGTTTGATATCTGGCGAACGATGAAGCTCATTTTCCCCCTCACCAGTAAAAGAAAACGCTGATGATATGCGCGACAAGCGCCGCAATCAGAGCGAAAGTGATGGGCACATGGATATAAAGCCAGACCTCCAGCAGGGCCTTAAGCTGCAAATGCCGCCGCACCCGAGCAAGCGTTGAAGCCTTGCGCTCCAAAAGACCATCAACACGCTCTAGTGGATCGTCCCCTGTGTCGACCTGCGATCGCGTGAACATCTTGATTTCGGCATGCACCCGGCGGGTCGCGCATTTGGGATAGCTGCGCGTCAAACGTGCCCAAATTCCGCCGCCGAAGGGATCCTGTTCAAGCGATTCACGGATCAAAGTCGCATTGGCTTGAGATAAAGGCTGCGCCGCGTCATGCAGCTGTCGATCAATCGACCGCAGGCTTTCGAGCATTTGGCTTTCGGTCACCGCGTCCCGGTTAAAGCTCATCTGCTGGGGAAGCGAGGAATAAGCAAAAATGCCCCAAATGCCTGACAGGATCACTATCATCATCAACACATAGGCCAATGTGTGGACATTCCAGCCAAACTGAAATCCGGTGTGAAGTGTACCAATGATGATAAGGCTCAACCCCAGATAGACATGTGCCGACGTCCATGCCTTAAGCGACCAAGCTTTGGGCGTCATATTGCGCTTGCGAATACCAAGCGTCGTCAGCCACACAATCAGAACGGCTCCGATTGTCCCCAGAAGATAGCCATACCAGCTGCCACCATTGTGGCGCGGCTCAACGTCAATCAGGATATAGGCAATCATCGAAAGCAGGCTGAGGCCGCTCGCGATTTTCAGCCAATAAAAATTGCGGTGGCGCAAGAACCCTTCGTGCATACCGTCGCTTTTGACGCGACCCGTTTGCCGCGTTTTGCCGCCAGCTGGCGCTTGGGAGGCCATTAGAGTTCCTCCCTTTGCAACCGCGCAACGCCAAGGAATTGCTCAGGCGACACACGAATGGCGGCCCCGGTTGGGCAGGCTCGCACGCAGGCTGGTCCACCTTCAATGCCAGAGCACATGTCGCACTTGATCGCCTTCTTTGCCTTTTCCACGCCCGGATCAGCGTTGGCATAGCTCCACTTTTTGCTGGGCTCCCCTGGCCCTGGTCCAGCACCAAACAAAAGCCAGCTAAGCAACCCTGGCTTCTTCGGCGGAACCGCATCCATACGGATCACACCATAAGGGCAGTTGCGCTGACAATTGCCGCAGCCGATGCACGTGTCGTTGATGAAGACTTCACCGTCTGGCCCTCGAT
Organism: Sphingomonadales bacterium UBA7473; assembly: GCA_002478575.1. Classification (GTDB taxonomy): domain Bacteria; phylum Pseudomonadota; class Alphaproteobacteria; order Sphingomonadales; family Sphingomonadaceae; genus Aquisediminimonas. The sequence goes on from DLOX01000041.1 coordinate 10,193, forward strand.
GGATGGCGTTGGGTGGGCAATCGGCCATGCAATGCGGATGTTC
>DLOX01000069.1 GCA_002478575.1 Sphingomonadales bacterium UBA7473
AAGATATCGAAGCCTTCGCTATGCCCGCCATAGGCTTCTGGATAGCGGAGGCCCAAGATGCCCGCCTCGGCAGCCTTCTTGTGCAGTTCGCGGGGCAGCTCACCCGCTTCTTCCCAAGCGTCGATATGCGGTGCGACTTCTGTGTCCACAAAGCGTCGGACGCCATGGGCAAGGGCATCATGGCTTTCGTCATAATAAGGCGAGCGAGCCCGCCACGCGTCAAAATCCATGGTCCTATCCTCTATCCTGGGCTAAGCGCTTTATCCCGCATGCCGCGCCAAATCCTCAGCGCTTGGACGGTTTCGGGCACATCATGGACGCGGATGATCTGTGCGCCTTGTTCCGCGGCTTTCAAGGCCAAAGCGATTGACCCGCCGAGCCTTTTGTCTTCCGGCGCTTCGTTTGACAGCGCACCAATCAAACGCTTCCGGCTTGCCCCCAACAGGATCGGGCACCCAATGCCATGAAACAGTGACAAGCCATTGAGCAGCGCAAGATTTGCCGCCACACCTTTGCCAAACCCGATACCGGGATCAATGATCAAACGCTTGCGATCTATACCAGCCTCAACCAGCGTATCGACCCGATCTTCCAACCAATCATATACTTCGATCAGCGGATCCATGTAGTCGTCATTGCTATGCGGCGCGACGGGCGTGCCCGGAAAGTGCATAATGACAATCGGGCAAGTGGCCGCCTTCATCACTTCCAGTGCACGGTCATCATAGAGCAGAGCTGAGACATCGTTGATCAAGTGGACGCCAGCAGCCAGCCCAGCCTCCATCACGCCAGCTTTTCGCGTGTCGAGTGAGACGGCTGTGCCGGATGACGCCAAGGCTTGGATCACGGGCATCACCCGCAGCTTTTCATCTTCTTCCCAAACGGTCGTGGCGCTTGGCCGGGTTGATTCTCCACCAATATCAATGATGGCTGCCCCGGCTGCGGACATATCGATGGCAAGCGCTGCTGCGGCCGTTGGATCGTCCAAAACCGCACTGCCGCCTGAAAAGCTGTCCGGCGTCATGTTGAGGATGCCCATGACTTGGGGCTGATCCAAGCGGACAATGCGACTGCCAAGTTCTAGGGCAGGGCGGGGAGTGGTCGCGCGGGCGATGGTAGTTTTCGCGGCTTCGGTTTGATCAGCTGGTAGACCAGCAAAATGCGCATCAATGCGATCAACGGGCACCAGTTGCTGGCTAACCCGCTTTCGGCCTTCAACACCAATCACTTCCCATGCAGAAAAGAACTGCAAGCCGCCGGCAAGCCGAGCGAACTGACCATCATAGCCAAAGGGCGCATCGATGAAGCCCGTTGGTCGGAAATAATGGCGCGTATCGCTCATTGGCTAAGGCTCAATTGTCGAGATCCCACCCGCGTTCGCCATGGCTGGCAAGATCAAGGCCGGTTTGTTCCTCTTCTTCATCGACGCGCATTGGCAAAGCGAAGGAGACGACAAAGGCTATGAACAAGGTGGCAACCGCTGTCAGCGCCGCTACCGCGCCGACGCCAATGGCTTGTGAAACCATCTGCTCAACCATGCCAACGCCTTCGGGAAGGCCGGGGCCGCCCATGGCTTCAGGCATGAAGATCGGGAAGATCAAAGAACCCAAAATGCCGCCGACGCCGTGAACCGCAAAGACGTCAAGTGAGTCGTCAATCTTCATGATTTGCTTCACGAGAAGAACAGCACCGAAGCAGACAAAGCCTGCCAAAGCGCCGAGCATCATCGCGCCAAAGGGCCCTACGAAGCCCGCTGCGGGCGTAACAGTCGCAAGACCAGCCACGGCACCAGTAACTGCGCCAATGGAAGTCGGCTTCCCAATCTTGAACCATTCGGCGATCAGCCATGTGATGATAGCTGCGCAAGCGGCAAGATGAGTGTTCAGGATTGCCGTTGATGCTGCGTCACCGGCCGCAAGGGCTGACCCACCATTAAATCCAAACCAACCGACCCAAAGGAGGCCAGCGCCAGCCATTGTGAGCGTTGGGCTGTGCGGCGGAAGCAGAGTTTTGTTGAAGCCTTTGCGCGGGCCAATCATGCGGGCCAATACCAATGCCGCGACGCCTGCGGTCGTATGCACCACAATCCCGCCCGCAAAGTCCAAGGTTCCGATATTGGTGGAAAGCCAGCCACCGCCCCAAACCCAACGCGCGGCAGGGATGTAAACGAGCAGGGTCCACAACAAACCAAAAGCGGCCACCCAACCAAACCGCACCCGCTCTGCAAAGGCCCCGACGACAAGCGCAGGAGTGATGATAGCGAAGGTCATTTGGAACAGCGCGAAGGTGCTTTCAGGAAGCGTTGTGCCTTCTCGCAAATCGGCTAAGCCGCTGAGCATCACATTGCCGAAGCCGCCCAAATAAATCGATCCTTCGCCAAAAACCATGCTGTAGCCCGCAACCGCCCAAAGCAGCGAAGCGATGGCTGCGATGATGAAGCAATGCATGAAGACCGAAAGCACGTTCCGTACCCGGACCAAGCCGCCGTAGAAGAGCGCCAATCCCGGCAAGGTCATGAGCAAAACCAGTGCCGATGAAGTCAGTATCCAAGCGGTATCGCCGCTGTCTGACACAATCTCAGGCTGGGCCAAGGCTGGCGTTGCTGCCAATGCCAATGGCAGAATGGTTAGATATTTGGCCAAGCGCATGGCTACCCCCTCTTCTTCTTTGCGCCACCTGCTAAGCGAGGAGGGGCCATGCTGCAAGAGGGCGAAAGGGCGCAAACCCTTTATCTTCGCTTGAATCCTCATCCCCACTCTGATTATGACGGTCGACGTGGGTGAACGGGAGTAGTGTATGCGGAAATTAGGAGCCTTGGCGCTGATGATTAGCGTCGCCATTCCAGCCCAAGCCAATACGAAGCCGCCTTATTGGGCGTCTATCTCCGCGAGTGAAGCGCGGATGCGCACAGGCCCGGGGCGACAATTTCCAGCAAGCTGGCTCTATCAGCGGGCACAGCTGCCCGTGAAGGTTATCGGGACCTATCCAAACTGGCGCAAGATTGAGGATCCCGATGGGACTCAAGGCTGGATGCAGGCCAATTTGATTTCAACGGAACGCACGGGTCTTGTTATTGGCGAGATTCGTTCCCTCAGGGACAAACCCAATATCAGCGGCAAAGTGATCTTCCGCGTGGAACCGGGCGTCGTCGGAAAGCTAAGCGATTGCGGGCGGGGCTGGTGTCGGCTCGATGTGAAGGGCAGGATGGGCTATATCGAAATGGCTCATCTTTGGGGCGTTGCGCCTTTGGCGGAGGCAAAGCCCTGACCTTTGATCTTGTCGCCTTGAGTGCAGGCGGCATCGCAGGCGCGATCATGGGAAGTTATATAGCGGCTCTGACTCAGCGATGGGGGCAGGGGGAGCCTAATCGCGGGCGATCCCGCTGCGACGGCTGCGGTCGCACTTTGTCTCCGCAAGATCTGGTTCCAGTGCTCAGCTATCTCGTTCTGCGCGGAAAATGCCGGACCTGCGGGGCGAGCATTGGTGCAAGAGCAATTTGGATTGAGCTGGCGGCGGCCGTGATTGGGGCTTTAGCTTTTGGATTGAACGCTGGTTTAATTGGCCTTGGCGGTGCGTTGTTTGGATGGGCCCTGCTTGCGCTATTTCTGCTGGACGTCGAACAATTTTGGCTTCCGGATCGGATCACTTTGCCACTGGGAGCCTTGGGATTAGCAATTGGCTTGGGACCCTTGCAAGATCGGTTGATTGGTCTGGGCGCAGGTTTCTTGGCGTTGGAGCTTATCCGCCGCAGCTATGCTGCCTTTCGCGGTGTTGAAGGGATGGGGGGCGGTGATCCGAAACTCTTCGCGGCGATTGGCGCTTGGCTTGGATGGTTTGCCTTGCCGTTCGTGCTTTTGGGGGCAAGTGTGATTGGACTGGGCGCGGCCATTTTCTTGGCGAGCCGAGGGCAAGATATGAATGCCAAATCTGCCATGCCATTTGGAGCGCTTATGGCAATCGCAGCCTTTGCTTGTTGGATTGCGGCCGCAAGCGGCCTGACCCTCGCTGACCTCATAATGCACAGTATGGAGTTTAGCTGATTGTGCGCTAAACCACGCTAATAAGAAAATTTTGAGGGGAAGCCGAATGTCTACCATTGATCGCATGAACCAAGTGCTCGCCGCGCAAAAGGCGGCCTTTACAGAGGAGTTGCCTGTCTCAGCAGCGGTTCGGAAGGATCGTCTCGCGCGTGCCGTGGCGATGATGGTCGATCATGGCGAGCGGTTCTGCGATGCACTGTCAGAGGATTTTGGCCATCGCAGCCGTGAACAATCAATGGTGACCGATATCGTCGGTTCGATCAACGCCCTCAAATATACTGCCAAAGCCATTGATAAGTGGATGAAGCCAGAACGACGCAAGCTGATGTTCCCGCTGGGACTGTTGGGCGCTAAAGGCGTTGTTGAGTATCAGCCAAAGGGCGTGGTTGGCATCATCGCGCCTTGGAACTTCCCAGTTCAGCTGACCATGGCACCGATTGCAGGGGCCTTTGGCGCAGGCAATCGGGTGATGATTAAGTCGTCAGAATTTACGCCCTGCGTGTCGGCGCTTTTTGAGGAGGTTGGCCCGCAATATTTTGACGAAAGCGAAGCGGCTTTCTTCAGCGGCGGTCCAGTCGAAGGCCAAGCCTTCGCTAAGCTCGCTTTTGATCATATGATTTTCACCGGCGCGACGGGCATCGGTAAGCATATCCTCCATGCCGCCGCGGATAATCTCACGCCCGTCACGCTGGAGCTCGGCGGCAAGTC
>DLOX01000276.1 GCA_002478575.1 Sphingomonadales bacterium UBA7473
TATGCTGCGCCGCAACATTATGCGTATTGCAGTTGTTGACGAAAGCCCTGCGCGGGCAGCGGTGATCCGCGAAGGGCTGGAGGCTTCTGGTCTGACCGATATCCTTGCGCTTTCTGAACGCAAAGGGCTCGTCTCAAAAATTGAACAATTTGCGCCGGATGTGATCCTGATCGATCTGGGAAATCCGCAGCGCGATGAACTTGAGGAGCTGTTTGCCGTTTCCCGAGCGCTCGCGAAGCCCGTCGCTATGTTTGTTGATCAAAGTGACGATGCGGCAATGGAGTCTGCGATTGACGCGGGTGTTTCGGCCTATGTGGTTGATGGCCTGAAGGCGGAGCGGATTAGGCCGATTGTGGATTTGGCGATCAAGCGCTTTGCAGCTTTTGCGCGGTTGAAGGCGGAGCTTGATGAGGCGCGCACTGCGCTGGCGGAACGCAACAGCGTCGATGCCGCGAAAACCCTGCTGATGAAGAAGCGCGGGGTCGATGAGCCCGCAGCTTACGCATTGCTCCGCAAAGCTGCGATGAACAGCGGACGGCGCATATCCGAAGTGGCGGATGCACTGTTGACTGCCGAAAAATTGATGGAAGGGCTTTAGGCATGGCCGAGCCGATAAAAGTTGGATTTCTGCCGCTGGTCGATGCAGCGCTGCCCATATTGGCGCGGGAGCTAGGCTTTGCAGAAGCAGAGGGCCTCTCGCTTGATCTGGTGCGGGATTTTAGCTGGGCAACAGTGCAGGATAGATTGCTCTATAGGCATAGCGACGCCGCACATATGGTCGCACCCTTGGCCATAGCGACGACGCTGGGGTTGGGGCGCCCGGCGGTGCCGCTGTCGGTGCCCTTTGTCTTGGGACTGAATGGAAACGCGATCACGGTGCGGCCTGACCTTGCCGCAGAGGTCACGCAAGTCGGCGGACCGAGCGATATTCGAATCATTGGTGCCCGTTTTGCGGCGCTTGCCCAAAGGCGGAGAGACGCTGGTCGCAAGCTTCGGCTTGGCGTTGTGCACCGCTTTTCCAGCCATAATTATATGCTGCGATACTGGCTGCAAGGGACAGGAACCGATCCGCAGGGCGACGTTGATATTGTAACCATTACACCGCCCTTCGCCGCGGATGCGCTGGCCAATGGCGAAGTTGATGGCATTTGCGTCGGTGCGCCTTGGAATAGCGTCGCGGTTGAGCGCGGCGCAGGTGTCGTAATCGCGACGACTTCCCAAATCTGGCGGCGCGGCGTTGAAAAGGTGCTTGCAGTCAAACAGGACAGGTTGGAGCAAGAACGCGATCTGTTCGATCCTTTGCTACGCGCGCTCTATCGCGCGGGAGAGGTCTTCATTGATCCTGACCGGCTGGATCAGATTGTAGCGATCATGGCGGGGCCAGACTATCTTGATGGGTCTGTTGATGCGATCCGACGTGTGGTTCAGGATCAGGTATTGTTCGCCATGGGGCGAGAGCCCGTTCATATTCCGGATTTCATGTTTCAGCACCGGGAAGCAGCGAACTTCCCTTGGGTCAGCCAAGCCGCCTGGCTCTACGCGCAAATGGTCGCGGCGGAGCAGACCTTTGGCTCATCGGCTGATTACCAAAAAGCGCAATCTGTTTTTCGGCCAGATGTTTATCGATCCGCGCTTGGCCCAATTGGCGCGACACTGCCGGGGGCAAGTTCTAAGCTGGAGGGTGGGATCAAAGGGCCAACCGGCGTAGGCAGTGTGCAAGGCCGACTAATCTTGGGCGACGATAGCTTCTTTGATGGAATTCGGTTTGATCCTGAAGCCTATGGCGCAATGCTCAAAAAATAGGCAACTGTAGATAATTTGTGCACCGCAATATTTCTCTTGCGGTTTCGGCAAATTCGCATCAATTTCAAAGAGAAGGGTCAACAAGGCCTATCGAATCAGGGTCGCGGGGCGCAATGGCGCGTCTCATTTGACCTCAGTCACATATGACAAATGGCAACGCCGCCACGCAATCGGGACGACCCGGATGCGGGCGGCTTTCTGTGTTTGGTTCGGGAGGGGAATTGATGATCAACTTTTTCGGGGACGGCATCACATGAAAAAATCTCTTCTGGCTTCGGCCATCACTCTTGCACTTTCAACGGCGCTCGTCGGATGCGGTGGGGCACCTGAAGCTCCAAAAGCGGCGGCTAAAGGCGATCTAGAAAAGGCCGCGGTAAAGATCGGCTTCATCAAACTGACGGACATCGCGCCGCTCGTCATTGCGAAAGAGAAGGGCTTTTTCGCTGAGGAGGGTTTGACCGTTACGCTTGAGCCTCAAGCGAACTGGAAAGTTTTGGTTGATGGCGTGTCTGGTGGCCAGTTGGACGCAGCGCATATGCTCGCTGGCCATCCGATTGCCTCGGGCGTTGGGATCGGATCAAAGGTGAAGATCGTCACGCCACTCAGCCTTGATATGAATGGCAAGGGGATCACGCTCTCAAACAAAGTTCACGGCATGATCGCGCCGACGCTCGATAAGAGCAAGCCGGTCTCTGCAGCGGCATTGGCCCCAGTCGTCGCCAAGTATAGGTCTGAAGGAAAGCCCTTCAAAATGGGCATGGTCTTCCCCGTTTCGGGTCACAACTATGTGCTGCGTTACTGGCTGGCTGCGGGTGGTTTGAACCCCGGCTTTTACTTGCCGGGCGATGCAGCTGGTACGACCGGTGCCGACGTTCAACTCTCTGTAACTCCCCCGCCGCAAATGCCGTCCACGCTGGAGGCTGGCACAATCGATGGTTATGCGGTCGGTGAACCGTGGAACCAAGCTTCAGTCGCGAAGAAAATTGGCGTTCCCGTGATCGTCGATCCCGATATTGCGGGCCTGAATGCCGACAAGGTTTTTGGGATGACCGAGGCCTTTGCCAAAACCAATCCCAAGACGAGCAAAGCCCTGCTTCGTGCGATCATTCGCGCCCAAATGTGGCTGGATGAGGAAGGTGGCAAGAACCGGCCAGAGGCTGTGAAGCTTCTCGCTCAACCGCAATATGTCGGGGCTGATGAAAAGGTCTTGATGGCTTCGATGACGGGCAAGTTCACCTTTGGCGATGGCGACACGCGCGCAACGCCCGAGTTCAACATGTTCTTCGATCAGCAATCCAGCTACCCCTTCTATTCAGATGCGATTTGGGTGCTGACGCAAATGCGTCGTTGGGGCCAGATTGCCGAGGACAAGCCCGATAGCTGGTATGTCGACACCGCGAAGTCGGTCTATCGTCCTGATCTCTACATGGAGGCTGCAAAATCGCTTGTCGCTGACGGCAAAGCGCCTGCCGATGCCTTTCCTGAAAGCGATGGTTTCCGGACCTATACCAAGGCCGCGATTGATGGCGTTGCCTTCGATCCACGCAAGCCATCAGCCTATGTCGCCAGCTTTTCGATTGGCTTGAAGCCCGGTCAAAAAGTGACTGCGGCTGGCGTGAAATAACCGAACAGGACCAAGACGATGAAAACGGCCACAGCCTTGAAAATTGTTGAACTGGAAGATGACGCAATGATCGACGAAGCGCCTTCCGTCGCGCCGAAGGAAGAGCCAACAAAGGCTGCGCCGAATTGGGTGCAGGCTAGGCTTGGAGCGATCAAATTGCCATCGGCCAAAGAGGCTTTTGATGGTTTGTGCCCCCCTGCGGTTGGTATCTTGACCTTTGTGGGGCTGTGGGCTGTGCTCGCCCCGCAAGTCCAAACCTCTCTTGGTGCGCTTCCCGGCCCCGGAGAGGTTTGGACGCAGTTTGTCGCCCTCATGGGCGAACATGCCGATGCGCGCCGCGAGGCCGCTTTGGTCGTCGCAGCGGGTGGCGCGTGGTCGGGTGCACCGACCTTTGTTGATCAGATTTTTACTTCGCTTAAGACTGTCGCGTTGGGCTTTATCTTGGCGACGCTGATTGCCGTGCCGCTTGGCCTTGTGGCGGGCATGTCTAAGCGGGTGAATGCTGCGCTCAACCCGCTGATCCAAGTGATGCGGCCGATCAGCCCGTTGGCTTGGTTGCCCATTGTGACGATGGTTGTCTCAGCCTCGATCACAAGCGCAGACCCTTTGCTTGCGAAGAGCTTCGTGATTTCTGCAATCACTGTGATGCTCTGCTCCTTGTGGCAAACGCTGATCAATACAGCCGTGGGCGTTGCCAGCATTGACAAGGATTTGCTCAACGTCGGCAAGGTGCTGCGTTTAAGCTGGTTCTCCAAGCTGACGAAGTTGGTACTGCCGTCCGCGATGCCTTTCATCTTCACCGGCATGCGTCTGTCTTTGGGCGTGGGCTGGATGGTGCTGATTGCGGCTGAAATGCTCTCGCAAAATCCGGGGCTCGGAAAATTTGTTTGGGACGAATTCCAGAATAGCAACGACCGGTCTTTGGCGCGGATCATGGTCGCGGTGGTTGTCATTGGCCTCATCGGTTTTGCGCTGGACCGGGTCATGGGCATGGCACAGGCTATGGTCGCCAAGCGGATGGGCCGCTGATCATGGCGATCCTGGAACTGAAAGGCGTCACCAAATCCTATCCGGGTACACCAGTGCTGAACGGTATTGATCTACGCGTTGAGGAAGGCGAATTTGTTGCCATCCTAGGGTTTTCGGGAACGGGCAAGACGACGCTTATTTCCCTGATCGCAGGCTTGATCGAGGCTGACAGTGGCGAGGTGCTCGTGCGCGGCAAGCCCGTGGAAGGACCCGGCAGCGAGACGAGCCTTGTATTCCAATCTTACTCGCTAATGCCTTGGCTCACGGTGCAAGGCAATGTCGCGCTCGCGGTCGATGCCGTCCATAAGGACCTGTCAAAGGCTGAGCGGGCAAAGCTCGTGGCTGATACGGTGGCGCTGGTTGGCTTGGCTCATGCGATGGACCGTCGGCCTGCCGAGCTTTCCGGCGGGATGCGCCAAAGGGTCGCGGTTGCACGAGCATTGGCGATGAAGCCTGAAATTCTTTTGCTTGATGAGCCCTTGTCCGCGCTTGATGCGCTGACCCGCGCAAAGCTGCAGGGAGAGATTGACCGCATCCGCGAACAAGAAAAGCGCACCATCCTGCTCATCACCAATGATGTCGATGAAGCTTTGCTGCTTGCGGATCGGGTTGCAGTGTTGGAGCCTGAAACTGGCACTTTGGGGCAGATCTTCACAGTCAATATCGCCCGGCCTCGGGAGAAGACCGCGCTTAATCATGATGCGGCTTACAAAGCGCTTCGCAATCGCATCGCGACCTATTTGGACGGCCTGAACAAGGTCAAAGGGCAGACTGAAGCAGCGGCAGAACCAGCACTTCCAAGCGTGACACCCATTACCGCGCTGCAGCCGCCGCAGGTCTATTTGAATGCCGCCAAGTCAGGGATTGAACGGCGTTATCTTGAGTTTTTCAAACTCAACAAAGTCTATCCCACGCCCAAGGGGCCTTTGACGGTTGTTGAGGATTTCAACCTCTTGATGAACAAAGGCGATTTCGTGTCGCTGATCGGTCATTCGGGCTGCGGCAAGTCAACGGTGCTCACGATGGCGGCAGGCCTCAACAGCATTTCAGGCGGCGGCATTGTGCTGGATGGGCGTGAGATTGACTCAGCCGGTCCCGACAAGGGCGTTGTCTTTCAGGCCCCCAGTCTGATGCCGTGGTTGACCGCGCGGGAAAATGTGATGGCAGGCGTGTCTCGCGTCTATCCGCATGCGAGCCGCGCAGAGCGCCGCGATATTGTTGACTATTATCTCACGCGCGTCGGCTTGGGCGATAGCCTTGATAAGCTTGCTTCCGAAATGTCGAACGGCATGAAGCAGCGCGTCGGCATTGCCCGGGCCTTCGCCTTGTCGCCCAAACTGCTTCTGCTCGATGAGCCTTTTGGGATGCTGGATAGCCTCACCCGCTGGGACCTTCAGGATGTCTTGATGGAGGTTTGGGAGCGGACCCATGTGACTGCCATTTGCGTCACGCATGATGTCGATGAGGCGATCTTGCTGGCTGATCGCGTCGTCATGATGACCAATGGCCCCAAAGCGACAATTGGGAAAATTCTCGAGGTCGATTTGCCGCGTCCGCGGGACCGCAAAGCCTTGCTCGAGCATCCGAAATTCTACGCTTACCGCGAGGAGGTTCTGCAGTTCCTCGCCGATTATGAACATGGATCGCACGCCGATGCAGCGTAGCCGACCAAAGGGGAAGGGTGCCCTGAAGCGACACAGCTCAGGGAGAAAAGATATGCGCAAAGCGCTCATCGTTGCTGCACTTTCGACTGCCTCTTTCGCGACGCCCGCTTTGGCCAACAAAGTCGTGATCAAACCCATCATTGAATCGCGTCTGCGCTATGAAGCGGTTGATCAGGCAGGCATTCTTGCCGACGCTGATGCAGTCACTCTGCGGGTGCGGGCAGGGGCAACCGCCAAGACGGGGGACTTGACGTTTCTGGTCGAAGGCGAAGGCCTGCTTGCTGTCGTTGACGACTATAACAGCGGCGTGAATGGCAAGGCGGGACCCATCATTCCCGATCCCGAGAATATCGAACTCAACCGCATTCAAGTGCAATTTGCTGGTATTGCAAAGACGATGATCACGGCTGGCCGCCAGCGGATCAACTTAGATGATCAGCGTTTCGTCGGCAGTGTTGGGTTCCGACAGAATGAGCAGACTTTTGATGCCGTCCGCGCGGAATGGAGCGGGATCAAGGGCGTGAAGGCCGATGTGACTTATGCTTGGAGCCAACGGACGATCTGGGGCGTCGATGGTTTTGGCGGACGCCAGCAGGCGGTCAAAGGTGACAATATCTTTGTGAACCTAGGCTATAAGGGAAAAAGCTTCGGCATCACCGGTTTTGCCTATCTGGTCGATATGGATGAAGCTGCGGTGCAGGGCTTCCGCTTTTCCAGCAAGACCTTTGGAGCGCGGGCCAACGCAACCGTCCCGCTCGGCAAAGCAAAGCTCAATCTTCTGGCCAGCTACGCGACGCAATCCGACTATAAGCGCAATCCCAACAATAGCTCGTCGGACTATATCCTGGCCGAAGCGATGCTGGACGTGAAAGGCTTCAAGCTGACAGCAGGCTATGAAGTTCTAGGTGCCGACAACGGCGTGGCCCTTTCCAGCTTCCAAGCGCCGCTGGGTACCCTCCACAAGTTTAATGGTTTTGCAGACAAGTTTCTTGTCACGCCCGCCAATGGTCTGCGCGATCTCTACTTTGGCGTTGGCTATGCGCCTAAGGTGAAAGTGCTGCCGGGGCTGAACGCAGCCATTACCTGGCACGACTTTAAGTCGGATCGCCTTTCCCAAGATTTCGGCACCGAATGGAACGCTCAGATCGGCTGGAAGATTGGCAAGAAGGTGAGCTTCTCAGCCAAATATGCCGACTATAACCGCAAGGGGATCGCTGACTTTGCGGGCGATGCCGACACGCGGAAACTCTGGGCGCAGTTTGACTATGCACTTTAAGGACCATCATGCTTAGCCCAACGCCCCGACCCCATTTGATCGTCATCGGCAACGGGATGGCCGGCTGCCGAGCGGTTGAGGAAATCCTTGAGCGTGACGCGAGCCGTTTCCGCATCACTATCTTTGGTGCGGAACCGCGGGTCAATTATAATCGCATCATGCTGTCTCCTTTGCTTGCGGGGGAGAAGAGCTTTGAAGACATCATCATCAATGGCCAAGAATGGTATGATGATCATGGGATCAATCTTGTCGCGGGTGATCCGGTGGTTGCCATCGACCGCGCTTCGAAGACCGTTACGTCGCGGTCTGGCCGGGTGGAAAGCTATGACAAGCTGATCCTTGCTACTGGTTCCGATCCCTTCATCATTCCGGTGCCGGGAAATGACCTGCAGGGCGTCATTAGCTTCCGCGACATGGACGATGTCGGGTCGATGTTGCGTGCGGCTTCTGGCGGCGGCGATGCTGTTGTGATTGGCGGCGGCCTTTTGGGGCTGGAGGCGGCGCATGGCCTGTCTTTGCGTGGGATGAAGGTGACCGTTATCCATCTGATGAACACGCTGATGGAGCGGCAGCTGGATGAAGCCGCAGGCTGGCTCCTCAAGACTGAGCTGGAAAAGCGCGGACAGCAGATACTGACGACAGCGGACACGGCGGAGATTTACGGCGAAGGCAAGGTCGAGGGGGTTCGCCTGAAAGACGGCCGCGAAATCCCGGCGAGCATTGTGGTGATGGCGGTTGGTATCCGCCCGAATGTGAAGCTGGCGCGTGATGCAGGGCTGGCCATTGGGCGCGGTATCCATGTTGATGATCATCTTGTTACCAGCGACGCTGACATTCTCTCGGTCGGCGAATGCGTGGAGCATAGCGGGCAGGTCTACGGGCTTGTCGCGCCGATTTGGGATATGTGCCGAAGCTTGGCCGATGGGCTGGTTGCGGAGCCATCGGGCTATACCGGTTCTGTCACCTCTACCAAGCTCAAGGTATCGGGCATTGATGTCTTCTCGGCAGGTGACTTCTCAGGCGGCGATGGCTGCGAGGATATTGTCATGCGGGACGCTTCTCGCGGCGTTTATAAGCGTGTAATCGTCAAGGAAGACAAGGTCGTAGGCGCGGTGCTTTATGGCGACACAGCGGACGGTAATTGGTATTTCGACCTGTTGAAGAAACAGGAAGATGTTTCGGAAATCCGCGACGCCCTGATCTTCGGCCAAGCCTTTGCAAGCGGCGGAGGAGCGGGAGCCAGCCCTTTTGATGCAGTCGCGGCGATGGCCGATGAAGCTGAGATTTGCGGCTGCAACGGCGTGTCCAAAGGCAAAGTCGTTGCGTGCATCAAAGGCGGCGCGCATGATCTGGATGCCGTGCGTTCGGGCTGCAAAGCGTCCGCGAGCTGCGGCCAGTGCACAGGGCTGGTCGAAAACCTGCTGGCGCTAACGCTGGGCGATGAATTCGCCGGTGAACGGCAAGTCAAACCAATGTGCAAATGCACCAGCTTCACCCATGAAGATGTGCGCAAGGCAATTGTCGAGAAAGAACTGAAGTCGATCCCCGCAGTGATGCAGGCGCAGCATTGGACCACGCCCGATGGCTGTGCGTCCTGCCGCCCCGCGCTCAACTATTATCTGCTTTGCGCTTGGCCGGGCGAGGCGGTGGATGACCAGCAGAGCCGCTTCACTAATGAACGGATGCACGCCAATATCCAGAAGGATGGCACTTATTCGGTCGTTCCGCGCATGTGGGGTGGCGTCACTACCCCCAATGAACTGCGTGCCATTGCCGATGCCGCTGATAAATACGGCGCGCGGATGGTGAAGGTGACAGGCGGGCAAAGGCTCGACCTGTTTGGGATTAAGAAGGAAGACTTGCCCGCCATCTGGGCCGATCTGAACGCTGCGGGGATGGTCTCAGGCCATGCCTATGGCAAGGCGCTGCGGACCGTGAAGACTTGTGTTGGCAGCGAATGGTGCCGCTTTGGCACCCAAGATTCGACAGGACTTGGCATCAAGACCGAACAGATGACCTGGGGCAGCTGGATGCCGCACAAGTTCAAGATCGCCGTATCTGGCTGCCCTCGAAATTGTGCAGAAGCCACGATCAAGGACTTTGGCGTGATCTGCGTTGATAGCGGCTATGAGCTGCTTGTCGGCGGCAATGGTGGCATCCATCTGCGCGGTACGGATTTGCTGTGCAAAGTGGCGACTGAGGAAGAGGCGTTGCTCTACTGTGCCGCCTTCATCCAGCTTTACCGTGAAGAGGCTCGATATTTGGATCGAACCGCGCCTTGGATCGAACGGGTCGGCATGGACTATGTGAAAAGCCGGATCGTCGAAGATGCGGAGGGGCGGAAGGCACTGGCGGAACGCTTCGCCTATTCGCAAAGCATCTATCAAATCGACCCTTGGGCCAAACGCGCGGCAGGGGAAGATGCCAAGCTGCATCAGCACCTAGCCGAAGTCCGTCCTTTTGCAGGAGTGGCGGCATGAACGGCGAATGGCTCGACATTGGTCCGCTCGATCAACTCCCCGCCATGGGTGCACGAACGCTGCCCGTGCGCGGCGGCGATGAGATTGCGATTTTCCGCACCGCCAATGGCCAAGTCTATGCGCTGGTCAATAAATGCCCGCATAAGCAGGGGCCGCTTTCGCAAGGCATTGTTCACGATACGTCTGTCACTTGTCCCCTGCATAATTGGCGGATCAGCTTGGTCAGCGGCAAAGCACTTGGTGAGGATGAAGGGTGCGTGCCGACCATCCCCGTGAAGGTCGATGGCGGTCGCATGTTCCTAAAGCGCGATGCAGTCATGGCTTCGGTGCGCGAGGCTGCGTGAAGCCCATTAAAACCACTTGCCCCTATTGCGGCGTGGGGTGCGGCATCATCGCCACCCCAACCGGCGAACGCAGCCTACAGATCAAAGGCGATCCGGATCACCCCGCCAACCGCGGCAAGCTCTGTTCCAAAGGCACGCATTTGGGCGAGACGCTCGGGCTGAAGGGGCGGCTGCTCTATCCAGAGGTTGGTGGCGAGCGGGTTGATTGGGACAGCGCGCTTGACGCGGTCGCCAAAGGCTTCCGCGAAGCCATTGACACTTACGGCCCCGACAGCGTCGCCATTTACGGCTCCGGCCAATTGCTAACCGAGGACTATTACGCCGCCAATAAGCTGATGAAGGGTTATATCGGCACCGCCAATATCGACACCAACAGCCGCTTGTGCATGGCCAGCGCCGTCGTCGCGCACAACCGGGCTTTTGGCGAGGATGTGGTGCCGGTCAGCTATGACGATATTGATGCGGCTGAGCTCATTGTGCTGGTGGGGTCCAACACCGCCTGGTGTCATCCGATCATCTGGCAGCGGATTGAGGCGGCTCGGGAATCTAATGGCACGAAGTTGGTGGTCATAGATCCGCGCCGGACAGAGACAGCTGCTGGGGCCGACTTGCACCTCCCCATCCGCCTTGATGGCGATACGGCCCTGTTCAATGCGGCGTTGGCTGAGATGAAGGTGCGTGGGCTGATTGATGAGGACTATCTCGCTCAGCATGTGGTGGTGCCGGAAGGTTTTTGGGACGCCCTCTGCAGCCCGATGCAAAACGAGGACCTAACCGGTCTCGACACCAATCGGCTAGCCACCTTCTTTGACCTCCTTGCGACCCACTCTCGCACGCTTACGATCTTCAGTATGGGCGCGAACCAGTCAGTCGGTGGCGTCGACAAGGGCAATGCGATCATCAACCTGCACTTGGCCACCGGTCGCATCGGTAAGCCCGGCGCCGGGCCTTTCAGCATAACGGGCCAGCCCAATGCCATGGGCGGGCGTGAAGTGGGAGGCCTTGCGACCACACTCGCGGTTCACATGGGCTTTTCCGAGGAAGAACGCACCGCCGCACAACGCTTTTGGAACTCTCCCGTGATCGCTCCCGGCCCGGGCCTTAAAGCCGTCGACCTGTTCCGTGCAGTCGACAGCGGCCAGATCAAAGCGCTGTGGATCATGGCGACTAACCCTGCCGTCTCTATGCCCGATGCCGGGTTTGTCCGCGCAGCCATTGCTAAATGCCCGCTGGTGATTGTCAGCGACATAATCGCCGATACGGACACGGCAAAGCTTGCTCATATCAAATTGCCCGCGCTGGGTTGGGGTGAGAAAGACGGAACCGTCACCAACAGTGAACGCGTGATTAGCCGCCAACGCGCTGTGTTTGCCGCTCCCGGTGAGCAGCGCGCCGATTGGTCCATCATTGCCGACGTAGCACAGAAGATGGGCTTTTCGGACGGTTTCAACTGGGCGAGCAATGCAGATATCTTCGCCGAATATGCGGCAATGACTCGTGCCTGCAATACAGGGAAGCGTGCGTTAGTTGTTCCTGATCCAGTTGACTATGACAGCATGCCGCCCTTCCAATGGGGCGGCGGATACCCCTTTGCCGATGGGCGCTATTCCCATCCTGACGGCAAAGCTCGGCTGGTTCCCGTAAAGCCCATCCTGCCATCCCGAGACGCGCTACTCCTCAACACCGGGCGTTACCGGGATCAGTGGCACACGATGACACGCACTGGCCTTTCGCCTCGACTTTCACAGCATCGGCGCGAGCCGCTTTTGGAAATCCACCCACAAGATGCCGCAACGAGTGGCCTGATTGATCGCAGCTTTGCTGAGGTGGAGAGCATATCGGGCAAAAGTCGGTTCAGGGTGAATGTGACCGAAGGCCAGCGTCCCGGTGAACTGTTTGCGCCGATGCACTGGACCGATCAATTGGCAAGCGATGGCCGAGCCAACCGCTCAGTCACGCCAGAAGTTGATCCGCTTTCCGGCCAACCCGGCTTCAAGAAAAGCGCCGTCCGCATTGCGCCCTTTGCAGCCGACTGGCGCGGTTTTCTTGTCACGCGCGAGCGCCCTCGATTCGCGGCAGACATTTTCTGGACCGCATCGCGCCTCTCCGAAGGCTGGCTGATTGAACTGGCGGGCCTCGGCCCCATAGATGCCAAAGCACTGCTCCCTGAGGGCGAAATCCTCGAAGCCTTTGACAAAGCCCGCGGCACGCGCCGCATCGCCGTCCGCACCGACGATGGCACATTGGCGGCGGCGCTCTTCCTCACCCGATCTGGGACGCTTCCAGACCGGGATTGGATCGCCGCTCAGCTCTCAACCGACGCAGCAAGTGCGCCGGAACTGTTGGCCGGTCGACCGGCCACACCCGCACCGGATCGCGGCCCTATCGTCTGCGTTTGCTTCGATGTTGGCACCAAGACCATTTTAGGCGCAATATCTGACCAGCGCCTGACGAGCGTGGAAGGGGTCGGCACAGCGCTCAACGCAGGGACGAATTGCGGCTCTTGCCGCCCCGCTATCCGCGCGCTGCTTGAATCCGTGAAGGAGCTGGAACATGCCTGAATTGATCGCACCTGGAACGGTTTGGCTGGTAGGCGCAGGCCCTGGTGACCCGGACCTTTTGACCAGAAAGGCGGAAAAGCTCATCTCTGCTGCGGACATCATTTTCTATGACGCATTGGTTGGCTCCGGCGTCCTCGATCTGATCCCTGACCATGTCGAGCGGGTCAGCGTCGGCAAACGTTCCGGTCGGCACTCAAAGGATCAAGGGACAATCTGCGGCCTAATCGTCGAGGCGGCACTTTTGGGCAAGCGCGTTGTCCGGTTGAAAGGCGGCGATCCGAGCATCTTTGGCCGCACCACAGAAGAACTTGATGCTTGCGCGGGAAAAGGCATTCCTGTTCATATTTGTCCGGGCGTCACCGCTGCCAGCGCCGCAGCCGCTTCGGCGGGCCTCTCGCTGACGTTAAGAGGGGCCGCACGCAAACTAAGCTTCATCACCGCCCATGCCCGCGCTGGTGAGCCCCTAGATATAGATTGGAACGCCCTTGCTGATCCAGAAGCGACTCTTGCAATCTACATGGGCAAGGGCGCTGCGCACGACATTTCGGCTCATCTGATCAAAGCAGGCCTCTCGCCCAAGACCCCTGCCATGATAGTGGAGAATGCGTCACTCCCCAACGAACGCATCGTCCACACGCGCCTTGACCTACTTTCTATCGCGGTAGGTGCAAAAGTGACCGATGGACCTGCTTTGCTTTTGATCGGTGCTGCTGTTGGTCGGCCTCGACCAGACGGTGCCGAGAATATTGTGTCGGCCAAAAAAGTCGACTTGTTGATCTCCTGATTACAAGTAGGCATTTTCGGAGCTTCTAATACCGAAATTGGGTGCCGACCCTAGTGCTACCCAAAAGAATCCAACGCTGACTTCGCCACTTGCTCGCCCCATTCCTGCACGAAATGGCCAGCCTCCGCGATGACCATGGGCTCCGGGCAACCCCGAATATTGCCGCGCAGGCTTTGCATTGCGGCGGGCGTGATCACGGGGTCTGAGCCGCCGATTGCCATGAAGCTTTCGCCTGACGAATGATCGCGGAACCAATCTCTCCCTGCCCGACCATGCTCCGATCCAGGGGTGTCGATCGTGCCAGGAACAAGTTCCGGGAAACGCCGGACACCTGCTTTATACTCAATGCTGGGAAAGGGAGCACCATAGGCTGCCGCTTCTGCATCGGAGAGCACCGACGTGCCGCGCTTGAACAGGCTTGCCACATCCATATCAGGTTGTGACCGGTTGAACGCTTTCCAAGCTTCAAAGCCGGGTCCAAGAGACTGCTCGCCAGTTGGGAAGGCCGTGTTCATGACGATGAGGCGCTTGAAGCGATCTGGCATTTGATAGGGAATGGTTAAGCCCAATAGCCCGCCCCAATCCTGACAGACCAGTGTGATGTTCTGAAGGTCCAGCGTTTCGATAAATTCGATCAGCGCGTTGCGGTGAAATTCGATCGTGTAGACATTGTCATCCACTGGTTTGTCAGACCGGCCAAAGCCAAAGAGATCCGGTGCAAGCACCCGGCCATGATTGGCAAAAATGGGGATCATCTTTCGATAAAGATAGGACCAGCTTGGTTGGCCGTGAAGGCAGAGGAAAACCGGCGCGCTGGGCTCGCGCAGGCCTTCATCCAGATAATGCATCCGAAGGCCGTTCTTCTGCTCCAAATAATGTGGCGCAAAGGGATAGCCCGGCAAGTTGATGAAATGGTCGTCAGGAGTGCGGAGCGCTTCGATCATCGGCTTGTCCTTCTTTTCTATCACTGTGCGGTAACAATGATGTTGGTCTGTTGGCCCAAATCAATCAAGCCATCTTCCGTTGCGATGGTTGCTGTCATGGTTTGTCCAGGTTGGAGATATTTTGGGTTCTTTAGCTGCCCTTTTAAGAACATCATGAAACGCTTTTTGGGGCTCAAAAGAAAGTTCGCCCATTTTTGGACGGTGGCTGACGGTGGATGCAACGCAACCCCGCCGGGCGTTCCGGTTGCGATCAAATCCCCGGCCCTCAAGTCCATGATTTGCGAAAGTTCAGTCAGCGTCGCTGGCGGCGCAAAGATCATATCGCCCGCATAATCCTTCTGCCGGACTTCGCCATTAACGCAGAGAGTCAGGAGCAGATCCTTGATCCGAAGCCCCTCTTCAGCGGTAATGAGAACCAGCCAAGGTCCAACCGGGCCGAAGGTGCGATAGCTTTTGGCCTTGTGAAATTGCTCATGACTGATCTGCACATCGCGGGCTGAGACATCATTGACGATGACAAGCCCACCAACCCATTCACCGACGGTTTCGGGGGCCACTTCAATCGGTCCACCAAAGCCCTTCCGAAGAACAAGGCCTAGCTCAATCTCATAGTCGAGCAGCATCACATGTTTGGGTTTGATGATGTCCGTATTGGCCGGGGAAATGCAGGAGGAGGCTTTGCGGAACAAGACATTGTTGACGACACTTGCGGGATCGCGCCCAACCTCGCGGACGTGATTGGCGTAGTTTGTCGCCTGACAGACAAACTCTGCATCCTGTGTCACGGGGCTGAGCCATTTAGCCGCAGCCAAATCGATGGGTCTGCCAGTGGGAGATTGGGCCAAGGCGCGTGCGGCCTCTTCTCCACCCTCTTCAAAGAAGGCGCGAGTTGTGGGATAGTCTCCGTCAATTGGAAGCAAACCTAGGGAGGTTTCCACCGCCCAAATCGAGGCCCCATTTACTTCCAGTCTGGCAACACGTGTGGCCATGAATTTTCTCCCTTAAAGATCAACTATAAGTGCGCCCTTGAAGGGCCAAAGCCCCTACGATCGACGCTAAATTTTGCACTCTGGCATTCGGTGGAAATTCAACCGCAACATATTTGTCGGGCCGAACAAGCAGTATGCGCGGACCTTTGCCCAGCCATTTAGCCAAGCTATTGCTCGAGTCTTCTCCGTCAGCTTCATCGCCACCAATTTGTACAGACTTGGCTTGCAAAGCCCGGGCCATGCTTTGATCACTTGGGTGCAGATTGGCGAAGGGATGTGCGCCAAGCCCCAAAAGGGCAAAGCCATTGCCCAGAAGGGCGTCAAGGTTACTTAACTGCCCATCTTTCAGCACTATGTCTGGTTGTAGCAGCAAATGGCCAGTTCGGCGCCGGCGTTTGATCGGCCCAAGCGGGCTACCCTTGGGAAGGAGTGCTGGCGGAACCAACGCGCCTTGATCAATTTGCCCTTGCCTCCCCGGGATCAAGTTTGAAGCTCTGATCACGAGGCTTGTGAGCTTAGCCCGCAGTGCATTTGTAGGCATCATCCAATGGCCAAGCTTCATTGCGAGCTCAGTCATCGCGCGGACATGCTCGCGTCGTTCTTGCTCATAGCTATCAAGAAGCGCCGCCTTCCCGTCGCCCCGCCAAACAAGTTCTAGTTTCCATGCCAGGTTGGCTGCATCGCGCATTCCGCTGTTCAAGCCCTGCCCTGCAAACGGCGGCATGACATGGGCCGAATCCCCAGCAAGCAAGACACGCCCCTTTCTATAAGTGTCTGCTAAGCGGGCATGAAAGGTATAGACCAAAGCCCTTTCGAACTGAGACTGATCACCGGGCGCATAATGACCTATCAAGCGGCGGATATGAGGTTCATCTTCCAACTCCGCTGTCGTCTCGCCGGGCATCAGAAGGAATTCCCACCGCCGCCTGCCGTTTGCCATCGGCACAGTCAAAGCTGGCCGAGCGGGATCGCAGAAAATCTCGATCAAACGCTTTTCATAGCTGGAACCTATCGTATCAACGACCAGCCATTTTTCATCGAATGTATAGCCGCCAAAGCCAATGCCTAGTTGTGCCCGGGTGGGACTGCTTCCCCCATCGCAGCCCACAACATAGGATGCCTCAATCCGCTCTTCTTTGCCGTCAGCATTGATGAAGGAAACAGATGCGCTGGCCTTGTTTTGATCAATGGAGGTCATTTCGCAGCCAAATCTAAGATCCACCGAGCCAAGGCTCGAAACCGCTTCAACCAACGCCGCTTCCAAATCGGGCTGGTAAAATGATCCAATGGGTGAATGACCATAGGGCCTGTCCGTTCGGGACATTTTCAGAAAGCAATGGCGATGAGCGTCATAATAGCGGACCGGCAAATCCAGCATGAGCGCTGGCTTTATGCGTTCGTATAAGCCAACCGTATCAAACAGCCTAAGCGTCTCCGCATCATAGGAAATGGCTCTGGGAACGGTATAGTGCGATGCCCGCTTTTCGAGGACAACCGTTGCAACGCCGCGACGGCCGAGCAACGCAGCGAGCATCAACCCAACAGGGCCTCCCCCAATGATGACGATGGGCCGACTTTCCGGCGTCGCGCACTCCATCTCTGGCTAAAGCCGCGCAAAGATCGGCATATGTTTGCCATCATCAGGGCCAATTTCGGCGGCCGCGAGCCTGTTGGTCAGGCTATTCATCTTGAGGATGACATCTTTGTGAGCGTCGAGATCGACCGCCAGATTATTGGTCTCTCCCGGGTCAACGGCAATGTCATACAGCTCGATATCATTTGTCTTGATGAGGTCATCCCAATTGGTTGGACGGCCATGGTTGTGCGCATTAAAATAGCGGGCAAACTTATATCGACCGTCCGAACTGCCCCGCATCAGGCCTCGTTTCCAGGTATTTTCGCGCAGCATCGATGCCAGCTCCATCGTCCGGCTGACCGCGTTCTTCTTTCGCGCCTCCCCAAAGCGAGCAAGCGATTTATGGTTCAGATAGGCAAAGCTGGTCCAGTGATAGAGAATGCCATCTGCACCCCGCGGGGCTGCACTCCCGGGTGTTTCCAACAATCCTGAATAGTCGCGCCCGGTGATTGTGGGCAGCTGCGCCTTAACATCATCTTGCTTCACTCCTGCAAAGGCCAGCAGGGTTGGGGCCAGATCAATATGTGTCACCAATGCATCGGTTGCCGCGTTCTTCGGGCCATCGGGATGAACGATGGTGAGCGGGACACGCACGGATTCACGGATAGGCGAAGTCCCTTTGCCGCGCAGGCCATGCGTGCCCAGAATTTCGCCATGGTCAGCTGTGAAGACGATGATGGTTCGCTCAAGCTCCCCAGAGGCGCGAAGACCGTCGATCAACCGCATCAAGTGCCGATCGCAATCGCGCGCGCAGTTCCAATAATAATTCTGCATCTCGCGGCCAGCATCGACATTGTCATAGGGCATTGCGCCCATCGACCCTTCAAAGGTCTTTCCAAATTCCGTGACCGCGTCTGGCCGCGTCCCAAAAGTTGCGGGGCCATAGTTGGCGGTTAGATCATAACCCAAATCCTCTTGGTAGATTGGGTCTTCTGGCGGACGGGCGTTTTTATCGGGGAAATCAATGATCCGCGATTTGGTCATTTCATCGCCGGATGTGTAGTACATGATGTCATGCGGATTGACGAGATTGACCGCTTGAAACCAAGGCTTGTCTGCGCCCTTGTTGCGATCAACAAAGCGCAACGCCTGATCGACTGTGCGCTTGTCATAGAGATAGCCCGCCAAAGGCCCATCCAGTTCGGACGCGGCTTCCGTATCTATGAACCCATAGCTTTTGATTTCCGCGTTCGCCGCCGCTGAAATTTGGGAAGGGTCTTGCGTATCGAGCAGGCTCAAATGCCATTTGCCCGAATAGCCTGTCACATATCCGGCATCGAGCATCATCGTGCCAAGCGTCGGAATGTCGGGCCGCAGCGGCGATGCGTAAGGCAAAGGCACATTGTCCCACAGCATATTATTGGGTGAATGGGTGCCGGTGTAAATCACGCCACGCGCTGTGGAGCAGATGGGCGTCGGTGTTTGCGCTTGAGTGAAGGTCAGGCCATTTTCACGCAGCCAAGTCCGCGCCGGCGTGTGCTTTTCGATAAAGCCCGTTGGGTAAAGATCCCAGGCAAATTCCTGATCACTGACGACAAGCAGGATGTTAAAGTCCTTAGCCTTGCCAGCAGCAAACCGAGCGCGGGGCCGCTCTCCGGGTTGGCTCGACCACCATTTGGCGACGCCAGCGCCCGCGACACCCAGAGCACCCAGGCCCATCCATTGTCTGCGTGTAAGACTCACGTCAAAGCGCTCCCCATATCGACATTATGAGAGACCTCTCATATAGAGTGACCCTGACCATGTCTATCCGGATAAGGATGCGTTAAAAATGAAAGCAGCCAATGCGCAGCTGAATGCGATCGAAGCCATGTTTGAGGATCTTGATCCGTCGGCTGTGAAGGCCATTGTGCGACCCAATCCTATACTGCGGGCGCGGGCCATTTCATGGCTGAGGTTTGAGCGGCCCAATCTCGATGGGCAACGTCAGTTCTTAGAAGATTTCGGCATCGCCATTGCTCATCAGGATGCGGATAATCTTTATGGCAAGGGCAGCGGGCCATCTCCCTATTTCTATCACGCTGTTCGAGGGGCAAAAGCGCGCTTCCTGGGCGTGGGCTTTGATCTGGCGTCTGAGAGCGATCTTGCGATTGCCGCGGGCTTTGATGGGGCTAGTCCAATCCGCGATGTTGAAGGCCCCGGTGGCGGCCGCTTCGTCCGCGTTGTAAACCCCG
>DLOX01000155.1:0-748 GCA_002478575.1 Sphingomonadales bacterium UBA7473
CAACTGGTCAAGATTATTTTCCTTCGCAAATTCTAAAACCTTCGTGAGTTGCTTTAGATAGTCCGTTTTCGATTCGACTGGTCGACGATATGCTTCGGATGCAGCAATTATCATCTCATGAAAAATTTTGTCTAAAGCTGCAAAGGCAGAAGAAATACGGAATCTCAGGCCATTATTTAAAATCAAAGCCGCCACAGCAATTGATGCCCTTCGTAAGGCAAAGGGGTCCTTCGATCCTGATGGGAATTCTCTAATTACGAAGAAGCCAAAGAGAGTATCCAGCTTGTCCGCCAAACTCACCGCAACCGTGACCGGATCAGTCGGCACATCATCGCCTTGGCCGACGGGCTTATAGTGATCGCGGATCGCATTGGCAACGGCATCAGCCTCGCCTTGGGCGCGAGCATAATAGCCACCCATGATGCCTTGCAGTTCGGGGAATTCACCGACCATGCCCGTGATGAGATCTGCCTTGCAAAGCCGGGCAGCGCGTTCTGCCATTTCGGCCAGTTCCACAGCGCTCAAGACCCGCTCAGGGTGAGCGGTTGGTTTGACGACACCACTCTCACACAACCACCGGGCAAGCTTGGCCACTCGCTCAACCTTGTCAGCAACGGTCCCTAGCTTCTCATGAAACACGATATTGGAAAGCTTCGCAGCCTGATCTTCAAGCCGGACCTTCAAATCCTGTTCCCAGAAGAATTTGGCATCGGAGAGCCGCGCCGCGAGAACCTTCTCATTGCCCGCC
>DLOX01000155.1:833-4198 GCA_002478575.1 Sphingomonadales bacterium UBA7473
CGATATTGGCGGTGCAGATGAAGGCGTTGGCGAGCTTGCCATCCGCCGATTGGCAGACGAAATATTTCTGGTTCATGCGCGCAGTCAGCTGAATGACTTCTTCCGGCACTTCCAAAAAGGCGGGATCAAACCGCCCAAGCATCGGCACAGGCCATTCGGTGAGGCCTGCATTCTCAACAACCAGCCCTTCATCCTGAACCAGCACCAGCCCCGCGTCTGCCGCAGCTTTGGCGGCACCATCTCGGATCATCGCGCAGCGTTCGGAGAAATGGACGATCACATGCTCCGCTCTCAGCGCCTCAATATAGGCCCCGGCATTGGCAATGGTCACCGCCCCGCTCGAATGGAAACGATGCCCCATGGTCGAGCGGCCGCTGGTGATGCCTTCAATCTCGCATGGCACAACATCATCACCCAACAGCGCGATAATGCCTTGCAATGGCCTCACCCAGCGCAGGCTCTCCGTGCTGGCCGAGGCTGCGCCCCAGCGTTGCGATTTGGGCCAAGGGAAGGCGCGAATGATCGCGGGGATCGCTTCGGCCAACACATCGGTCGTCTTACGCCCCGGCTTTTCGACAATCGCGAAATAAACGCCGTCTCGCTCAACCAACTGGTCCTGGGTCAAGCCTGTTTTGCGAAGGAAACCGTCCATGGCCTGCGGGGGTGCGCCCACCTTCGGCCCTTTGGTTTCTTCGCTGACTGCTGCTGTTTCAAGCGGCAGGCCTTTGGCGATCAAAGCCAAGCGTCGCGGCGTGGCAAAGGTTTCAAGCGCGCTTGCCGCCAAACCGGCCTTTGCAAGTTCAGCCATGAACAACCGCGCCAAATCTTCTTTGGCCTTCACCTGCATCCGCGCAGGGATTTCTTCGGAGAATAGTTCGAGGAGGAAGTCCGTCATTAAAATCCTCCCCGCTCGCGGGGAGGGGGACCGTCCAAGGGACGGTGGAGGGGAGTCTCCGCCGCCGCTTTGATAGAAACAAGCACCCCGTCGATATTCTTCAACACATCCACTGCCGTCACTCGAAACACGCGATAGCCTGCCTCGATCATATACTGATCTCTGGCTTCATCCCGCTGCGGCTGATCCCCAAAGTCATGGCCTTTCCCATCTACTTCGACAACGAGCTGCGCTGCTGCGCAATAAAAGTCCGCTTTATAAGGGCCGATAGGATGTTGCCTCCGAAACTTAAGCCCGAGCTTTTGACCGCGCAGCTGTTCCCACAACAATACTTCAGGCAGCGACATTTCTCGCCGGAGCTTTCGAGCAGCATAGACTTCTGGGCGTTGAAGCGGTGGACGCCCCCCTCCACCACGCTTCGCGCGGTCCCCCTCCCCGTGCCGGGGAGGATTTTCAGGAGCAGCCATCACGCCACCCACCCATTTTTCTCCATCCACGCCGCACAGCTCCCTTTGGCAAGATCGCGCACCCGCCCCATGTAGCTCGCCCGTTCCTGCACCGAAATCACGCCCCGCGCTTGGAGGAGGTTGAACAAATGGCTGGCCTCAATCGCTTGATCATAAGCCGCCAATGGCACGCCAGCATCGATGCAGCGCTTTGCCTCTGCCTCGGCATGTTCAAAGCCTTTGAACAGCTGGGCCGTATCAGCCACTTCGAAATTATATTTGGAATGTTCCTGCTCATTTTTCAGGAACACATCACCGTAAGTGACGCCATGGTCATTGAACTTGAGTTTATAAACGCTGTCCACGCCCTGGATATACATGGCGAGCCGTTCCAACCCATAGGTCAGCTCACCTGCAACGGGCTTGCAATCAAAACCGCCCATTTGCTGAAAGTAAGTGAACTGCGTGACTTCCATGCCATCGCACCAGACTTCCCAGCCAAGGCCCCAAGCGCCCAGCGTTGGGCTTTCCCAATCATCTTCGACGAAGCGGATATCATGGAGCAAAGGATCAATCCCAATCGCATCCAATGACCCCAGATAAAGCTCCTGCAGGTTGGCAGGCGATGGCTTCATGATCACTTGATATTGGTAATAATGCTGCAAGCGATTGGGGTTTTCGCCATAACGACCGTCCGTTGGCCGACGGCTAGGCTGCACATAGGCCGCGTTCCAGCTGTCTGGCCCAAGCGCGCGCAATGTGGTTGCCGGATGGAAGGTCCCTGCCCCCATCCGCATATCATAGGGTTGAAGGATTACGCATCCCTGCTTGCCCCAATAATCATGGAGGGTGAGGATCAAGTCCTGAAAGCTAAGTGGCCCCTTTGTCATCGCCCGCGCCTTTGGCGGATGGGGGCTAATGGGTCAAGCGAAGCGTGGCGCAATGCCGCTTGCTAACCACTCGATTTTGCCGGATATCTTACGCCCATGAAGAAACTTGCTTGGCTGTTTGCCCCTCTCCTCCTCCTTGGCAATGCTCCCGAAGCACCAAAGCCGGAACCCGCCAAACCGGCGCTTTGGGTGCTGAAGGATGAGGATACGACGCTTTATCTCTTTGGCACGATCCATATGCTGCCAAAGGACTATAAGTGGCGCACGCCGGTGATTGACAAGGCGTTGGCGGACTCCAGTGATTTGGTTTTGGAGGTGCATGATGCAGCCGACTCCGGAAAATCTGGCGAGACGTTCTTAAAATTTGCCATGTCGCCCGGACTTCCTCCGGTTCTTGATCGTTTGCCCGAAGCAAAGCGTGCTGGTGCGAAGGCAATGTTCGATCAGTTTGGTATCCCTCTCGCACTTGTCGATCAATTCGAAAGCTGGGCAGTTGCACTCACTTTATCGGTCACCGCAATCCAAAGCCTTGGGCAATCACACAAATATGGAGTTGAGTCGGTTCTGACTGAGCAGTTTGATGCGGCGAAGAAACCCATTTCAGGGCTTGAGACAAGCGAGCAACAGCTGGGCTTTTTTGACACGCTTCCGGAGGAGGCCCAGCGGACTTTCTTGGCCAGTTCGTTGGACGATACTGCTGATCTTAGTAAGGAATTCGACGCCATGATTGCTTCGTGGGCCGCGGGTGACGAGGCAAAGATCGCACTAACTTTCGACGACGAGATGCAAATGTCGCCTGAGCTGCTTGATCGTTTGCTCCGTCAGCGCAATGCGAATTGGACCGTTTGGATCAAGGATCGCATGGCCAAACCGGGCACGACCTTCATTGCGGTGGGTGCTGGGCATTTGGCCGGCAAGGGTTCGGTGCAAACGATGCTGGCGGCCAAGGGGTTGATGGTCACACGCCTTCAATAGTCTTGCTTTTTCAGGCGAATCCCCCTAACGGCCCTCGCTTCCCCGCTATGGTCATCCCTGGAGGCGTGGTGGGGAGTGTTTAACTGGAGAATATGAAATGAGCGATACGCTGACCTTGTCGGCAGAATCGCGTGACCGGGCTGGCAAGGGAGCCTCCCG
>DLOX01000155.1:4269-4581 GCA_002478575.1 Sphingomonadales bacterium UBA7473
ATTGCGCAATTCCGGCCGCGTGCCTGCCGTTGTTTACGGCAATAATGAAGCCCCCGAAGCTGTCCATATTGAGGAAAAGCTCCTCAACAAGGCACTGGGAACGGGCCACTTTTTCAACAGCATTGTGATGATCGAAGTCGGCGGCAAGTCCGTGCGCACCTTGCCAAAGGATGTGCAGTTCCACCCCGTATCAGATCGTCCGTTGCACGCAGACTTCCTGCGCATTGGTGAACATAGCGAAGTTCATGTTGAAGTGCCTGTGCATTTCACTGACGAAGCTTTGTCGCCTGGCATGAAGCGCGGTGCGGTGCT
>DLOX01000114.1 GCA_002478575.1 Sphingomonadales bacterium UBA7473
AAGCGCGGCTCGCCGGGGATGAAGGTTGGGATGCCAAAGGCACCGCCCGTATTTCCGGCATCGAGCAGATAATTTTTGTTAAACAAGTTGCGGACGAAGCCGGAGACTTCAAACCGCTCATCTTCACCAAAACGCACGCCACCAACCAAATTGACCAACGTCACTGGACCTTGGCTCCGCGAGTCGAGGTTTGGCGTCTCGAAGAACAGCTTTGACCGATAGGTGATGCTTGGCGTCGCGAAGACGGTAACATTGCCCAAAGGCGCATCGATGATCAAACCTGCTGATGCCTGATAGTCAGGTTGCAAGCGGAATTTCGCGCCACGGAAGTTTGGCGCGATATCAGGACGATTGTCGATCCCGCCATCGATATAGGCCCCGTTGGCGAAGATTTTCAGCCATTTGGTTGGGCTCAGCGTCATTTCAGCTTCGACGCCCTTGTTGGTTGCAGAACCAGCGCTTTGCGTAACTGTGGTTCCGTTGGGCTGGACAACGCTGACCTGAAAATTGTCATATTTGATCATGTAGACGCCGATTGAGCCGGAGAAGATACCGGCATTGGCTTTCAACCCGACTTCATAATTCCACAGCACTTCTTCCGCGATGGGAGAGATATTGGCGACGGGGCCTGTTGGCGTTGCCCGTGCGCCAACGTTCACGACCGCCGAACGCCGCCCCTTGGAAACGGTGGCATAGGCATTGAAGCCATCGGAGAAGCGATAAAGCAGGTTAAAGCGCGGCAAGATATCCGCATAGGCATCTGACGATTGGAACGTCTGGCCAGCGGTGTCGGTTTGTCCCGGAACAAGCGAAGCTGCGCCGCGGCTGGTGCGGGGGACGGACGCCCTAAAGCCAGAGATCCGTTTTTCCATCTGCACCCGAACGCCAGCTGTCAACTCGAGCTCAGGTGTTGGCTTCCAAGTGCCATCGGCAAAGACCGAATAGCTGGTGTTCCGCCCCTGATTTTCGAAGAAGGATGTGTAATTGATGCGGGGCAAAGCGGCGGCGGGAACGGTGCCGTTGGCCGCGACACATTGTGCCCGGGTCGTCGGCGTTGCGGTCAAGCAAGCCAAAAACACATTTTCGTTCGAAGAGAAGGGCACATTTTGAACGCCATTTTCCTTGAAATAGTTGAACCCGAAAGAGCCCCGGAAAGTGTCGCTGGTATAGGAGAAGCGGGTTTCTTGGTTGAACTGATCGCCTTTCGCCAGTTCTGCAAATTCCAGATATTCGGCTGCCGTGCCGTCAGCGTCGAAGACTTCGAGCGAGTCAAACTTGCGATAGCCGCTGATCATCGTCAGCACCCAATCGTCGGCAATGTCCCAGTTCATGGTAAAATTGGCATCATAGACATCGCGGGTCAGGCCAAGTTCTGACGCGCCAAGATCGCGCAACGAGTTAACCGCTCCGCCCAAAGCAGCATCGCCAAAGGCGTTGGGCGCGCCCGACGTGGTTGGATAGGTCAGCGAGATGAAGGGCGTGCCTGAATTGCGCTGGCGATCATAGGTCAGGATCAAATCCGCCGTCATGCCATCATTGGGTTGATAGCGAAGAGAGGCGCGGGCACCGAATTGATCTTGCGCATAGAGATCATCCTGACCCGCTGCCACATTGTTCACATAACCATCGCGCTTTTTATAAGCGAAAGCCAAGCGACCTGCGATTATGTCAGACCCGCCTGTCACATGGCCAGCCGCCGAATATTGATTGAAATTGCCATAGGTGCCGGTCAGTTCGCCGCTGAACCCTTCTTTGGGGCGGGCTGAGATAAGGCTGATCGCGCCGACGGCTGATGCCGTGCCGAACAAGGTCGCTTGAGGACCCTTGACGACTTCGACCCGCTCCATATCAAAAATATCTTGGTAAGACCCTCGCGAACGGGAAATGTCGACGCCATTATAATAGAGCGTGACGCGAGCACCTTGTTGTGCCGAGCCGGAGTCCGACGTGATCCCACGAATGACGACGCCTGGGTTATTGGCGCTTTGCTCTTGGATATTGAGGCCGGGGATATAATTGGCCAATTCGTCCAGATCATTGACGCCGATCGCGCGCATCCGCTCTCCAGATACCGCGCTCAATGTGATTGGCACATCTATCTGCTTTTCCTCACGCTTTTGAGCGTTAACAATGATTTCGTCATTGCCAATGGCTTCATCTGCAGGATCGCTTTGCGCCAAAACGGGCGCGGCGCTGCTTAGCAATATTGCGAGCGTGCTGGATTGAACGAACAAACGTGACATGGTTGCGGTCCCCTTTGAGAATGGTTGAAGGGGCGCTAGCCAAGCTAAGCGTCAGGGCAGTGACCTTATCGTGACGGGATCATAACAGTTTGATTGCATTTATGTTGCGGCGCACAATTTCGGGTGCCTTAGCGCTCATCGATAATTGAAACTGATCGACAATCTGTCCGCCTTTGCTGCGGACGGCAGCACTTCATGCCTCAGCCAGCTTTCCCAAAGGAAAATCTTGCCCGGCGCCGGCTCTGCATAAATGAAAGGTTGAAACTGTTCGGGCGCGTCGCTTTGGCGCAAAGGCGCGGCCATCATTTGGGGAAGCCTTGGGTCTTCTAGCTTCAATGCGCCTGATCCCTTGGGGACGTTCACATAAAGCGTGCCAGAAATGATGCTGTGCGGATGGATATGGCCGCTGTGCGTGCCACTGGGCTTCATCAGGTTCACCCAAAGACTGTCGAGCTTTGGCTTTTTCCCCAGATCGAAATGGCAGGCTTTGGCGAACTTGGTGACATGCTTGTCGAGCAATCGCCGCAGATCGTCGAACGCCGGGTCGCGCTGAGGCAAGTCATTGAGCGAAGCATATGACGTATAGCCGCGATAGCCATGCTCCTTCGACCAGCGTTGTCCCGCCCGGTCTTCCGCTGCCAAATCGCGGATGGACTCTTCCAATATTTGGAGCAGGTCTTGATCCCCAAGATCGCCCTCATAAAAGGGAGTGACGAATAGATTTCTTACGGCCATGTCTGTCGCCAAGCATGAAAAGCACCAAAGTGCAATCTGGACCGATGAAAAGAGGAGAGCGGAAGATGGAAATAGTCACCACCGGATTGAGATTCCCCGAAGGCCCCGTGGCGATGCCCGACGGCAGCGTGATCCTGACCGAAATTGAGGCAGGGCGCATCACGCGGGTCGCTCCAGATGGAACGAAGTCGACTGTTGCCATTCCGGGAGGCGGCCCGAATGGCTTGGCCATTGGTCCGGAGGGCAAGCTCTATTGCTGCAACAATGGCGGTTTCAATTGGAATGAAAATGGGGGCTATCTGACGCCTCATGGTATTGCCAATGACTATTCGGGTGGCCGCATTGAACGTATTGATGTCGCAACGGGTGACGTCGAAATCCTCTACAAGTCAGGCGATTTTGGCTGCGTATTGCGCGGGCCCAATGATATCGTGTTCGATGATCATGGCGGCTTTTGGTTCACCGATCATGGCAAGGTCGACTATGGCAAACGGGC
Source organism: Sphingomonadales bacterium UBA7473 (assembly GCA_002478575.1). Taxonomy (GTDB): domain Bacteria; phylum Pseudomonadota; class Alphaproteobacteria; order Sphingomonadales; family Sphingomonadaceae; genus Aquisediminimonas. The sequence goes on from DLOX01000114.1 coordinate 3,475, forward strand.
CCATGACATTGTCGGCATTTTTTATGGCAAAACGGATGGTAGCCATTTGGAGGAAGTCATCTTCCCATCCAACAATCCCAATGGCGTGGGCCTCTCACCTGATGGCAAAACGCTTTATGCTGTTGAGACTTATACCTGCCGGTTAATGAAGTTTAACATCACCGCCCCCGGTAAAGTCGCGCCCGACGCAGGACCAGGCGGGCCAGGCATTCCGCTCTATCGGCCTGCAGGATATAAGTTCTTTGACAGTCTGGCGATGGAAGCCAGCGGCAATGTCTGCATCGCGACGATTGGCGAGAGCGGAATCTCGGTCGTTTCTCCAGAAGGGGAATTGGTCGAGTTTGTGAGCACCGATGATATCTTCACGACCAATATCTGCTTTGGCGGTAAGGAAATGATGGACGCTTGGATATGCTTATCCGGCAGCGGGCGGCTTGCCAAGACACGCTGGAAGCGGCCTGGACTGAAGTTGCAATTTTGACGGCGAAGCTTCTCCTTTCAGGGTTGATGTGCTTGACGCCCGCTGTGGTGGAAGCCCAGTCGCTTGTTATCGTGGGTGGTGGCCTCAAGACAGATAATGCGCCCATCTATCGTGCCTTCATTGATCGCGTTCCTCGGGGTCAAATGATCGCGATTGTCCCGTCAGCTTCGGGAGAGCCGCAAGGATCAGCGAATGATTTTGCGGACAATCTGGTGCGCCATGGTTTTCCGCGAGACAGAATATCGATCATTCGACTGGCGGAAGTTGATGATCCCGAGACAGCTGCGGCCGATGAGTCCAAGTGGTCAACGAACGGCCGAAACTCTGAGGAAATCGGAAAGCTAGAAAGAGCGGGCGGCATTTGGTTCACAGGCGGTGATCAGGCGCGGACCATGCGTGTGTTGGATGGCACGCCGATGCTCAAGCTCATTCGGAAACGGTTGAAGGCTGGGGGAGTGATAGGCGGAACGAGCGCCGGTGCTGCCATTATGGGGAAGGGCATGATCCTCTGCGGCGATCCGGCTGTGGCCCTCACCCAAACCAAAGTCGGAACAGATACAAAAGCCTGCGCTGCCGCAGAGGGGCAACGCGAACCGCTGGTAGTGGGGAAGGGGCTTGGTTTCCTTCCCAACATGATTGTCGATCAGCATTTCTTCGAACGCAAACGGCTGCCCCGGCTTCAGCGGGCGGTGAAGAGCTTGGAGCGCTTTGGGGGCGTGGGCGTTGACGAGAATACCGCTCTCGTCGTCGACTTGAAACGAAGTTCGGCTTCATTGGTTGGTTCTGGCGGCGCGTCATTCGTTGCTCGCTCTGGTCAATTGGCATTTCGCAAGGCAGGGGAGCCTGTCGCTTCCTCTCTGATCAAAGGGCAATAATGTCTTATTCAACCGTCATTTTCGATTTTGGTGGGGTCGTGACCTCATCTCCTTTTGAGGCTTTCAATCGGTTGGAGGCTGAACGCGGTCTACCGCGTGATTTCATTCGGATGATCAACGCTGCTGATCCCGATCACAATGCTTGGGCGAAGTTTGAACGGGCTGAAATTTCAGCTGATGAGTTTGACGGGCTTTTCGCCGCTGAGGCCAAAGAGCGGGGCGGAGATCTTCGCGGCGCGGACGTCATTCTCTGTCTGTCAGGTGATGTTCGCCCACGGGTCGTCGCCGCGATGGATGCGCTGAAATCGGCCGGCTTTCGGCTGGGGTGCATCACCAACAATGTGCCAAGCGGGCAAGGGCCCGGCATGGCACACGGGATTGGTAAAGCGGAACAAGTTGCCGATGCGATGACGCGATTTGAAACCATCATCGAAAGTAGCAAGGCAGGCATAAGAAAACCCGATCCTCGCATCTATCAAATGATGTGTAAGACGCTCGGGGTGGAGGCCGTTGAGTGCGTCTATCTCGACGATTTGGGCATCAACTGTAAGCCTGCTGCTGCTTTGGGGATGCACGCAATCAAAGTGTCGGGCGAAGCGCAATTGCTGGCTGACTTGTCGGCCGTGACGGGCGTAGCCTTTGATTGAGCTTTTTGCACTTTGGGCGCGACCAGTTGCAGTTGGCAGAATGAATTTGGCAAGCTAGTTCATGCACCAACTCCGCTCCGGCTGAGCTTGACGAAGCCTTGGTAGGTGGCGGTGGACAAGGCTTCG
>DLOX01000238.1 GCA_002478575.1 Sphingomonadales bacterium UBA7473
CCTTGTCCATCGGGCAGTTGATATAGTCTGCGCCATCGCCCTTATCCCAGCGTGACGCCATCCACGCGGTGTCCATATCGACGGTTTCACGATAAGCGATAGGGGCCAAAGCATCGAAGAAAGCGAGCGCTTCCTCGCCGGTTTCGGACGCAATTGCGCCTGCCAAGGATGAGGCGGTGAGCGGGCCTGTCGCGATGATGGCGGGGCCTTCGGGCAAACCGTCAACCCGTTCACGGACCAGCTCAATATTGGGATGGCCTGCAATGGCTTCCGTCACAGCGGCCGAATATCCGTCCCGATCCACCGCAAGCGCGGACCCAGCGGGCACCCGGTGCGCATCGGCCGCCTTCAGGATCAGAGACCCCAGCGACCGCATCTCGGCATGGAGCAAGCCTACCGCATTGGATTCCGCATCATCCGAACGAAAACTGTTCGAGCAGACCAGCTCTGCGAGATGATCGGTCTTGTGCTGCGGCGTGCCTTCTACCCCGCGCATTTCATAGAGGCGAACCTGATATCCGGCCTCTGCCAGTTGCCAAGCCGCTTCCGATCCGGCCAACCCGCCGCCAATGATTTTAACGCTCTGTTGCATATTCCGGCGCGATATGGCTTTTTTGGCGAAGAAGCGAGGGGGAATGATGATGGATGGGGCATCCGATAAATCGAGGCTGGTGCTGATCGCTGCGTTCGTTGCGGGGGTGAGCTATCTTTATCCTGTGATGGCTGGCTTGTCCGGCGGCGTCTACACCGCTTGGAAAGGATCGGCGGTGGCTTTGCTGGCCATCTACGCAGCCCTCAATGCCAAGGATCGCGATGGCTGGATGATCGCGGCGGTGCTGGCTTTTGGGGCGCTTGGCGATGTCTTGATCGAATATGCGCTGGAGGCGGGTGCAGCGGCATTTTTGGTCGGTCACTTAGTCGCGATTAGGCTCTATCGTCGCAATGAGCGGGCAGCGCAGACGGGCAGTCAGAAGGCCCTGGCTTTAGCAGTCGTCCCACTGACCACGCTTATCGCGTGGAGCCTGACGCAGGATCTGTTGGTTGTGGTCTACAGCCTGTTCCTCTCCATCATGGCGGCATGCGCTTGGACGAGCAGTTTTCCTCGATACCGCGTTGGCATAGGCGCGATGATGTTTGTGGCATCAGACTTGCTCATCTTCGCACGGATGGAGGCTTTGGCCGGAGCCCCCTGGATAGGGGTTGCGATCTGGGGTCTCTATTTTGGTGGGCAAGCGCTGATTGCGATGGGGGTTGTTGGGGTGCTTCGCTTGAGGGCGGCTTAGGATCAAACCGCCACTGCAGGGGGCACTGCCGGTTCTTCCATCACCGCAATTGGATCGCGCCAGCTTGTGAACTTGCGGCAGACGAGGGCGCAGATGATCCCCGGCGTGCCGAATATCAGGATGCCAACTAGGGCATCGCCCGTCAGAGTATCGTTGAAGAGACTGCCAATGACGGCGGGCAATAGTCCTGCCAAAGCCCAGACGAGGGGCGCTCGCGTCCAGCGCAGCGCAACACCAAGTTGGGCCATAAGGGCTGCTCCAATCGCACAGGGGATAACAGCGAATATCCAGCCGGGAACGATCGACATCGCCAAGAATGCGAGCGCTTGAGTCACATCTTTGCTGGTGACTTCAAGGGCTTCGGGAAACCGATCAGCCAATGCCATCAAACCGAGGCCTGCCATGAAGCTGGGGCCTCCCATCATAGGCGCGAGCACTATGCCCAATGCATAATGTGGAATTTGGCGTTCCATTCTCATTCTCCTTTGGTCTGAGAGGCCTGACGCAATCATAAATGACGCGTCAGGCCCCTCAAAGTCACGCCGCTTTCGCAGCAGTTTCACCCAACCAAGCATTCACTTTGCGACCAAAATGGGCAATCGCACCCATGTTGAAAAAGTGCATGCCGCCGAGCACCAGGACCGCGAGGCCAACCTTACCGCTCAAGAAACGGATGGCGTCGGGAAGCGTTGTGGGTTCTGCCCCAAGCGCCAGGGTCAGCGTGATGAAGCCGATGTTGACGAGGTAAAAGCCGACCACGAGCAAATGGTTGGTGCTTTTGGCAAGCTCTGCATCATGGCCAAAGCATTGGATCAAAAACACAATCCCATTGGTGCTCAGCGTTCGCGCCACCCAGATGGTGATGCCGATCGTGATGGTCAGATAAAGGGCATAGGCAATCTCGGTCATTTCAAATTCCTTTCTTTTTCGATATTTCTGTAATTTAAGAAACTATGGGGCGAAGTTCATCGGGATCGGTTCGGCATGATAAGCTCCTATGGCTTAGGGAGAGGGGTTTGCCTGGGCCACGCGACCACTGGCCGGGCGGTTTGGGGAAGGGCGGGCCATGCTGCATCGAGCCGCGCTGCGATGATGGGCAGGCGCTTCACGGGCACCGCGGGGAAGAGGTGATGCTCCAGATGGAAGAGCATATTATAGCTCGCAAAGTTGATCAGTTTTGACCGCTGCGTGCGCGCGAACAGCATATCATCTGCGCAGCCCCTATGTGTGATCCACACCGCGAAAAAGGCCGTGAGGCACTGTGCGATCATCACGATCAGCAAATGATAGCCAAGCCAGAACCAACCTGTCAGCGCGAACAGCAAGAGCATTGCGCCGTTGAGCATCGCATCCACCGCCATCCGCTGCCGCACCGCGGGGCCGCCATTGGTCCAGGCGTTGATATGCATCTCAACGGGGAAGCGCGGGCCATAGGCGAGAACCTGATACCAACGCAGCTTGCCGCATTTCCCTTCCAGATCATCCTCCGTCATCACATGGCGATGATGGTGCAGATGATTGGCGGCAACAGCGTTGTTCGAACCGCTCATAAGCGCGCTGAGGGCGTGAAGAACCACCCGATGGCCGCGCGCTGTAAAGCCCAGATTATGATGGATGGCTTCATGATTGAGGCGAAGCGCTGTCAAGAAAAACATGAAGCTGAAAGGCAAGGCAAGCGGCCAATATCCGCTGGCTGCGAGCATCCAGCTCGTACCCAGCCAAGGCAAGGGATGGAGGCATTCGATCAGGCCTTCGATGCGGCTGAGCCCCGTCAAATCCCGCCAAATCACTTTGGCTTTCATCTGGGCCAATGTGGTGGGGAGAGCGGGGTTCATGATCTTGTTCCTAACCGTCTTGTTTTGCGCCGGGGATGAAGCGAGCGACTTTGCTGCCAAGCTTCATGAGAGTGACAAGCGTGCTTTTGGGAAGCACGCGGATTTGTTCATACCAACCGCCAAGGGTCGATAGAAATTCGTGCATATGAGTGACTCGTTCGCGCACATGGGCAGGCGCGGTCGGATCATTGGCGAGGCGGAAAGCAAGATCGCCGAGGAGCGCGATGGTCGGGTCAATCTCCCGCCGTTTGCGTTCGGCGACAATGCGCATCAGCATATCCCACAGATCAATCTCAGCGGTAAAATGATCGCGCCGATCTGCCTCGACATGCACGCGGCGGACAATGCCATAGCCTTGCAGTTCTTTAAGGGCTGTCGACACGTTCGAACGGGCAAGCGTCAGCGTTTCGACGATATCGTCCGCAGTGAGGGGACGGTCCGAGAGATAGAGCAAAGCATGCACTTGCGCGACCGAGCGGTTCACGCCCCATTGGGTGCCCATTTCCCCCCAATGGAGGATGAAGGCTTTGGCATCAGGATGATCAATGAGTCGCATATCGTTTCTTTCTGTATTTTCAGAAATTACGGATATTGAAGGTGAGTGTCAAGGGGGTTTGATCCTCTCCATCGACTTGCG
>DLOX01000019.1:0-3346 GCA_002478575.1 Sphingomonadales bacterium UBA7473
TGATCGGGAAAGGCGCGGCGCGCGCGCTCCCACCCCTTGACCAGTTCCGCGCGCGCGCCTTCTCGCGTGTCTGCGACATGCACCATGTCATGCTCGGCATAGGCTTGCAGGGCTTCGGCGGTGCGCTCAGTTGCCAGATGCCGCGTGGCATCGCGCTGCCAGTCGATTTGTTGCCGTCTGATTTCGGTGATCTCGACGCCGCCATGCCGCTCCGCAATCGAACGAAACGCCGCACCCGCTTCAATCGCCTGCAACTGCTGCGGATCGCCAACCAAAACGACTTTCGCTCCGGCGTCGTTGGCGGCGGACAAAACGCGCTCCATCTGGCGCGAACCGATCATCCCGGCTTCGTCGATCACCAGCACGTCGCGGCTGGTGAGCAGCTCGTTCCCCTTCGCCCATTGATGTTCAAGGCTGGCAATGGTGCGCGATGCGATGCCAGAACCGGCTTCGAGATTTTCGGCGGCGATGCCGGACAGCGCAGCGCCGCGAACTTCGTAGCCCGCTTCCTGCCAAGCCTCGCGGGCCACGCCTAGCATCACCGATTTACCTGTCCCGGCGTAGCCGATGACAACGCCCAAGTCTTTGCCGTCGGTGGCATGATCGAACGCGATGCGCTGCTCGCCGGACAAATGAAGTCCACGCGATTCCGCCGTTGCCAAAGCCCGCTCCTTGTCGCGCTCGCCAACGCGATGCCGCTCGCGTTCGGCCATCGCCTGCGAAGCACGTTCAAGCCGTGCCTCCACCTCGATCATATCGCGCGAAGTGAAGCGGTCGTTTCCGCGCCCGTCCTTGCCGAGTGGAATCATATCGGGCGAAGCCTGCACCGCCCCCATCGCCAAATCGAACTGCTCTTTGCCCTCCGAATGACGATGCACGAACATCGCCAGGTCGCGCTTAGTAAAGGTGGCTTGCTGGCGGGTGATCGCATCAAGCGCGACGTTCGGTTTCTCGATGATCCGCTCGCCATTGCGTCTGGCGATGGCGGCATGGTCATCGACCCGTTCGCGCTCAAGCCGCTCTTGCGCCATGCGCAAAGCGGCGGGGCCGATCTTGTTCTGCGGAACAAGGTCGATACCCTGATCTCTAAAACTGCGGTGGTCGATGCTCGCGCCGATGTCGAGTTCGGCAAGGCGTTCGTTGACGTGGCTGGCCCAGCGTTCGCGCCATTGCTCAAGCTGCTCGGTCTCATTCCACGCACGGACCTTTTTGCCGAAGCCATCTTCGTTCACTTCGCGCATAGTCAGCATGACATGCGCGTGTGGTTTGGCGAGGCCATCTGCCCCGATGTCCCAATGGATGTTGAGGTCGGCGATCATGCCAGAATCGACAAACTCGGCCTGCACAAAGTCGCGCGCCAGCTCGATGCCCTGTTGCTGATTCAACTCGCGGGGAATGGCGAACTCGACTTCGCGGGCAAGCTGCGCGTCCTTGCGCAGCTCGGTGGCTTCAACTTCATTCCACAAGGTCGAACGGTCGCCCAATCGTTCGGGCGCACCGTTGGGCAACATCACTTCGGAATGAACGACGTCCGACTTGTTGGTGAAGTCGTGATTTCGGTCCAGCCGCTGATCGTGCAGCCGAGAGGCCGAACGATATGCCGCAGACGCCACTGCGCTCGATCCGTTTGCGCGACTGATGACTTTGGCTGTGAAGTGATAAATTGCCATGATGGCAATCCAACTACGCCACTCAAGCGACGTCGGCACGACGTATAAGCGCGCCCTTCCAAGAATAAATCCTTGTCGGGACCGGGCCGTTCCAAGACGTTCCGGCAACCTTGCAGCCTTGAGATGATGCTTACTCTATATTGGCTCCAACAGGCAAGATTGGAGCAACATCATGCGTAAACCCCGCGACTTTGATTCGGAACTGCGAGCGCTCAGCGACAAGGCGAAACAGCTCAAAAGCCGAAAGGTGCTGCAACTCGGCGAACTTGTCATTGCCACCGGAGCCGACGCGCTCGACCCCGAAACGCTGACCGGCGCGCTGCTCGGCGTGGTCAAAACCAAGGATGCAAAAGAGCGGGAGGTATGGCGAATAAGCGGCGCTGCCTTCTTTCAACGGCAATCGCGCGCGGCTGATCGCGGACCTCAAACAAACGCAGGCGGCGATCAAACGAAACAAGGCGATGACGCACAGGGTTGAAGCCAGCCAGCGCCGCACCGATACGCGGCAATGGGTCATGGAGCGCCGCGAACGGACGCGTCATCTGATCGAACTGGGCGGGTTGGTCCAAAAGGCTGGGCTAGTCGAACTCGCCGACGATGATCGCGCCGTCCTGCTCGGTGCATTCCTCGCGGTCGCCGCCAAACTGGAAGGCGAGGATCGCGAACAGGCGCTTACGCTTTGGCGACGGCGCGGCAGGCGGGCGTTCGAGGCAGACAGCCAAACGTGATGGCGCGAGCGCCAAGACTGAATGTCAGGTCTTCTTTTTTGCGGTCTTTGTTTGCGGTTTTGATCGAATATAGACACCGCCTGTGCTCGGTCGCTTTATCTCGAAGAAACCCGCTTTCTGCACCAAATCGCTCAACTTGGCGTGACCATAAGTGCGCGGATCAAAATCCGATGCCAATTTAGACAGGTGGGAACCGACGCCGCTGAGCGTCACCCATCCATCGTCATTGGCCAACTGTGCAATTGCCCTTCTGATCAACGGCGCGGCGGCGCTTGGTGGTTTGAGTGCTTTTTGTAAGGGTGAGTCTGCCTGCCCAACATCATCGGGCTTTGGAGCTTCCGGCAATAGATTCTCGGTGTAAAAAAAGCGCCGACAGGCCTGACGGAAGCTCTCAGGCGTCTTTTGCTCACCAAACCCATAAACATCGACGCCATGCTCACGGATGCGCGCTGCTAGGCGGGTAAAATCGCTGTCAGACGAAACGAGACAGAACCCGTCAAAGCGACCGCTATGAAGCAAATCCATCGCATCGATGACAAGTGCGATGTCGGATGCGTTTTTGCCGGACGTGTAGGCAAAGTTCTGATGCGGCATAATCGCGTGTGTCGATAATATGTCTGCCCATTGCTTAAGTTGGGTTCCCGAAAAGTCACCATAAATACGTCGAACGCTAGCTTCACCGATTTTTGCAATTTCTTCGAACAATCCTGCTGCAATCCGAGCATTGGCATTATCAGCGTCGATAAGCACTGCAAGACGAGGAGAGCGTTGTTCAACCATCGCAACACCTTATGACAATAAGTGTTTCCACGTCATTAAACTTTTACGCTCTAGGCTGGAATGTCTGTTCATCGCACACGCCCTCTGCGGGTTTCGCGAATCAGGACCAACGCCCCGAAATCCTCGCGCTCGCCAAGTCGGTCGGCAATCCGCCGCACACATTCGATG
>DLOX01000019.1:3379-3548 GCA_002478575.1 Sphingomonadales bacterium UBA7473
GAACGCACTCTAGCGGCAAGCCGTTCTCGTTGGCGACACTGCGAAGATAATCGTCGCGGGTCTCGGCCCCGCACTCCCGATACATCAACTGCAAATCATACATTTCCTGCCTCCTCTCGGGCTGAAAGTCGCAACGCTCTGCGGCCTGCGGCTCTGCCTTCCGGCGAGG
>DLOX01000236.1:0-336 GCA_002478575.1 Sphingomonadales bacterium UBA7473
AATTCTCCCCGGCTCGGCCAATCTGTTCGGCGGGCGTTCTGTTACGCTGAAGAATGTCTATGCCCGCACTGCCCAAGGCATGAAATTCCCCGGCGCTCCTTATGGGTTAAAAATGGCCTGTGGTGAAAACCCGAAGCGCGTCTATGGCACGCGCAACCAAATGCCACAGACCCGTATGGGCAATATGGCACTTAACCGCCAAACATGGGCCCGCGCTGCCGAATATAAGAAGAAGCTCGACAAGGGGGAGAGCCCGCCCCGCGATCTCGCGATGGAAACCTTGGCAGGCGTCTTGTCGGGCGAAATCCTCATTCACAACCATTGCTACCGCGCCGA
>DLOX01000236.1:398-5359 GCA_002478575.1 Sphingomonadales bacterium UBA7473
TGGTGATGGATATGGCCAAGGAATTTGGCTATAAAGTCTCCACATTCCATCATGCCGTAGAAAGCTATAAAATCGCTGACCTGCTCGCAAAGGATGGCATTTGCTCGGCCATGTGGGCAGATTGGTGGGGATTCAAGATGGAATCCTATGACGCCGTCAATGAGAATATCCCGCTTGTCCACAATGCCGGGGCCTGCGCAATTGTGCATAGCGATGACGCGGGCGGCATTCAGCGGCTCAACCAAGAAGCCGCCAAAGCGCTCGCCGATGGACGTCGTATGGGCATCAATATCAGCGATGAAGTGGCGTGGACCTGGCTCAGCTATAATCCAGCGAAGGCGCTTGGCATCGCAGACAAGACGGGAAGCTTAAAGCCCGGAAAAATGGCTGACGTTGTGCTGTGGAATGGCAATCCGCTTTCGGTCTACACCCGGCCAGACAAAGTTTGGATCGATGGGTCGCTGATGTTTGATGCAAGCGATCCCAAGAAACGGCCAGTCAGTGATTTTGAGCTAGGCCAGCCCGGTGAAGGAGATGTGAAATGAAGGCGCTTCTTCTGGCCGCAGCGGCGCTCATCACTTCGCCCGCTCTCGCCCAAACCATTGCAATCACAGGCGGCAAGGTCGCCATTGGCGATGGCAGTGATCCAATCGAAAATGCGACTGTCGTCATCACCAATGGTCGAGTGACAGCAGCTGGTCCCAATGTCGCTATCCCAGCGGGAGCGAAGCGCATTGATGCAAGTGGCAAATGGGTAACGCCGGGCTTAATTGCGGGCTTTTCTCGCCTTGGGCTTTCCGAAGTCGAAGGCGTTGATCCGACAAACGACACCGTCGCATCGCGCTCGCCCTTCTCAGCGGTCATTGACGCTGCGGACGCGATCAACCCGCGTGTCACGGCCATGGCCGTAAGCCGTTCTGGCGGCATCACGCGCGCCATCACTGCACCTTTTGCCGGGCAGACGATGTTTGCTGGCCATGGTGCGGTGGTCGACACGGGTTCGGACATGAACGCCATCACCAAAGCGCGCGTCTTCCAATATGTCGAATTTGGCGAGAGCGCGGCCAACAAGTCCGGCGGCAGCCGCGCAGCCAGTTGGGCCTATTTCCGCAATGCCATGCAAGAAGCGCGCGACTATGCGGCAAGCCTTCGCCCTATGGGTATGCGCCCGCATGATGCCTTGCTGAAGCGGCCTGATATGGCGGCTGTTCTGCCGATCATCGAAGGCACTATGCCTTTGATGGTCCGCGCCGAAAGCGCAGTCGATATCCTTCGCGTTTTAAGGCTGAAGGAAGAGCTTCCCGCAGTTAAACTCATCATCGCCGGGGCCAGTGAAGGCTGGGAAGTCGCCCCTCAGATTGCGGCTGCCAAAGTGCCTGTCGTCATCGAAGTGATGGGCAATTTGCCAGAGAGCTTCGAAAGCCTGTCCTCCACCCAATCCAATGCCGGGCGGATGCAAAAGGCTGGCGTTGCGGTGTCCTTTGGCTTGATTGACCGCTTTGATAGTTTGCAGCTGCGTACCTTGACCCAACATGCTGGCAATATGGTTGCCCTCAACAAAGTGCCCGGTGCGACGGGCGTCAGCTGGGGTCAGGCTTTGGCCAGCATCAGCAGCCGTCCCGCTGAAATGGTGGGGCTTGGCGGTGAGCTGGGAAGTTTGAAGCCCGGCCGCCGAGCAGATGTTGTGATTTGGGACGGTGATCCGCTGGAGCTTTCTTCGCAGGCAATTCAAGTATTTATCGATGGACAAGAGCAGCCGATGAGCGACCGCCAGCAGAAATTGAGAGATCGTTATCGCACTTCATCGGAAAAAGACCTCCCCAAAGCCTATGAACGGTGATTGAGTTCAATAGGCTGGGTTGAACTCGCCACAAAAAGCCGTAAACGCTGTTGCAGGAGGGGATGCGATTTAACGTTTGATTGGATTGCCATGACGTTTCGGTCCCTATTGTTTTGCGCAGCCTGCGCGGCTGCATTCCCGGCTTTCGCTCAAACGACACCACCGGCGGACGAGGAAGCGCCAGAACGCGACGCTCAGCCTGAAATTGTCGTTACGGCTGACCGGATCGCAGGCTCCGTTGATAGCGATTTCCCGCCTGAACTTGTACTCGATCAAGCTGCGATAGCGAGTTACGGTGCATCCAGCGTTACGGATTTGCTCGCAGCCCTCAGCGTTCAAACCCAATCGACGCGGTCGCGTGGCGGTGGCGGTTTTCCAGTCGTTTTGCTAAACGGGCGGCGCATCTCCGGCTTTGCCGAAGTTCGGGATTTGCCACCTGAAGCCATTAAGCGCGTTGAAGTGCTGACCGAAGATGTTGCCATCCGCTATGGCTTTTCTCCCGGGCAGCGCGTTGTCAACTTCATCCTCCAAGATAATTTCTCGGCGGTGTCCGGAGAGATTGAATAGGGCGGGCCTTCGTCAGGCGGGCGCACTGACACTGAAGGCACCGCGACTTACCTCAAAATCGCAAAGAAAGGCCGGATCAACCTAACCGCGCAATATCTTCGCCAAACCGAATTGGAAGAGCGGGAAAGGCTGCTGACGCCAGCTGGCCTCGATTCTAGCGGTTTTCGCACGTTGCTCCCAGAGGTCGGCACCCTGCAGCTAAACGGCATTTTCAGCCGAGCCTTGTCTGAAAAAGTCACCGGCACAATCAATCTGCGTTACGATGATATCCAGACGGATAGCATTTTGGGCAGACCCTTGGCGCTGGTCAACAACCCTACAGCCACGCCCTTTGCCTTGCTGGAACGATCAAACAGCAACCGCGCCTTTCGATCTGGACTGACATTGGACGGCAATATTGGCCAATGGCGTTGGACCGTCACAGGCAATTATGATCGCGTGAACAGCACGACCCTGACGGATCGGAATTTCACAGACACAGCCCTTCTGTCGGCCATTCCGCAGGATCAAGCCCGATCGCGGCTCACTACCGCAGCCGTCATCGCCAATATCAATGGACCGATTGCGCGCTTGCCTGCTGGGCCAGCCATCCTTGCAGTCAGAGCTGGCTATGATGATCTGGCATTCCGCAGCAGCGCAACAACCGCAACCGGGGCGGTTTCAGGCGCGGTCAATCGCAGCGATGTGAATGGCCGGGCGAGCTTAGAGATCCCCCTGTTGAAGCGGGGCGATGGTCTTGGCAGCACGCTTGGCGATTTCACCATCAATGGAAATTATGCCGTCGCTGACCTGTCGGACTTCGGCACACTCCAAAGCCATGGGTATGGCTTTGTCTGGTCACCAGCTCAGGGCCTAAGCTTCGTTGCAAGCTTCACCACGGCGCAAGCGGCACCGACGCCTCAACAGCTAGGCGATCCAACTGTCAGCACGCCTAATGTCGCGGTCTTTGATTATGGCACAGGGACTACGGTCGCAGCGACACTCATCAGCGGCGGCAATCCCCTGCTTCGATCCGAAGAGCAGCGCGATAAGTCCTTCACCTTGTCTTACAGCCCACCTAGCATCAAAAGTCTCAGCCTATCCGCGACTTATACAGAGAAGCGCAGCGATGATCTGCTGACCAGCTTCCCTGCCCTCACCGCAGACATTGAACGGGCTTTTCCAGGTCGCGTGGTTCGCGACGCCAATGGTGTTTTGCTCTCCATTGACCAGCGGCCGATCAACTTTTCTGGCAGCCGCGATGATGTGGTGCGTTATGGCGTTCAATTCTCGAAGGAGTTTGGCCAGCCCGCAAGAGGACCTGGTTCGGCAGCAGGCATCCCCGGACCCGGCGGACCGAGACCAAGCGGAGGAGGCGGTGGCGGCGGAGGTGTTGGACGTGGCGGCGGCGGTGGCGGCGGAATGGGCATGTTCGGTGGCGGCGGCGCTGGTGGGCGCTGGTCGCTGTCAGCCTATCACTCTATCCGTCTGAATGATGACATTTCCATCGCGCCGGGGCTTCCCATTCTTGACCGGCTGAACGGCGGGGCGACGAGTTTCAACGGCGGGACGCCGCGTCATGTCGTTGATGTTGAAGGCGGCTTCTTTCATCGCGGCATGGGATTTCGGATCATCGGCAATTGGCGGAGCGGATCGCGGATCGATGGAGATACCGCTGCGAGCGATCTGTTCTTTTCAGAACTCATGACCATCAATCTCAGGATGTTCGTGAATTTTGATCAGCGCAAAAATATTGTAAAAGCCGTGCCCTTCTTGAAGGGCAGCCGCTTGGCTTTTCGCGTGAACAATTTGACCAACGCGATCCAGAATGTCCGCGATGGGAACAGCCAAATCCCCTTGCGCTATCAACCGGGATATATTGATCCCTTGGGACGGACATTAGAAATTAGCTTCCGGAAGCTATTTTAGTTTGAAACCCTGTCGTCCCGGACCTGATCCGGGACCCATGCCTCAAAGTCAGCAACACGCTGGATATATCAAGCTTGTACTTAGCTTTGAGGCATGGATTCCGGGTCAAGCCCGGAATGACGTCGGAGTTTCTCTCTCTACTAAGCTGGCAGACCCGAAATCGCTTTGATTTCCATAAAGTCCTTCAGGCCGAACAGACCTGACTCACGACCATTGCCCGATTGCTTATAGCCACCGAATGGTGCCCCTGGAGACGGGCCCCAATTGTTGATGGCAACCATGCCAGCGCGAAGCTTCGGTGCGACGGCCGCTGCACTTTCAGGGCTGCCTGAGATCACTGCGGACAGGCCATATTCGGTGTCATTCGCAATCGCGATGCCTTCTTCCAAGCTGTTATAGGTCATCACCGTCGCGACCGGGCCGAACACTTCTTCCTTCGCAATGCGCATGTCTGGTGTCACGCCGGAAAAGACGGTTGGCTTGATATAATAGCCGCGGTTCATGTCTGCTGGGCGATCAGTGCCGCCGGTTTCAAGCGTCGCGCCTTCGTCGATGGCGGATTGGATCAGGCCTTGGATCTTCTCATATTGCGTCTTGTTCACAACCGGCCCGATATGCGCGCCTTCCTGCAACGGATCGCCGACCT
>DLOX01000227.1:0-4472 GCA_002478575.1 Sphingomonadales bacterium UBA7473
TGATGGAGCTTCCAGAGGATCTCCGCATCCGCCGGGCAGGGGACCATGTCTTCGCATTCAACTATGGCCCTGACATCCTGAGCCTGCCCAATATCACAGGCGGGCAAATCATCGGCGGCGATACTCTTCCGCCCGCCGGAGTCGCGGTTTGGCGATGAAGCGGCTTGGGGCTATCATTGCAGGCGGCCAATCGCGCCGCTTTGGCAGCGATAAAGCCGCAGTGTTGATCGAAGGTAAGGCGCTGATTGATCATGTCGCAGGTGGCTTGCGGCCCCAAGTTGATGCTCTGGTTGTGGTTGGGCGCGAATGGCCAGGGCTGATTTCGATCCCTGATCGGCCAAATCCTCAAATGGGCCCCTTGGGCGGACTTTGCGGCGCAATGCACTATGCGGCCCAAGAGGGCTTCGATCTGGTCCTGACCACCGGTTGTGATACGCTACCGGTTGCTGACTATTCTAAGCTTGGAGATGCTCCCGTTCCTGCTGTGGTTCTGGGTCAGCGTCTCTCTGGCATTTGGCCAATCTCACTTGCTGGTCAGTTGGAAGCGCATCTTTTGGCACAGACAAATTGGTCCGTTCGCCACTGGATGGCGATCTGCGGCGCTGTCGAAGTGGATGTGGAAATGGAGTTCCACAATCTCAATCGAACATCAGACTTGGATAGCTTCAAAGCAGCCTAAGTTTTTGTGCCATGCGGGGCGCTAAGGCGCAGAAAATCGCCAAACTCCTGCATGCCCAACAGTGTTGCCAAGCGGAACAGCTGCTCGGCCTTGAAGACCGGCCACGCCTTGAAAGTTGATCGGCTCATCTGACTCATCAAGCGCCAACGCATAAACCGCACCATCTTTTGTGGTAAAGCGCACCTGCCGACCGTCCTTTGTTTCAAACACCGACTGTTGCCATGGACGGGTTCCGTAAATCGCTTCGCCATTGACAGCCAGCCAATCTCCAACTGACTTCAGCCGTTGCACTTGCATGGGGCACAACGTGCCGTCCCCGCGCGGCCCGACGTTGAGCAACAAGTTGCCGCCATTGGCAACGCAGTTGATCAGCAAATGAACGATACCTTTTGCGTTCATCAACTGGCTGTCAGTTTCCATCTGATTGTAGCCAAAGCTGAAGCCAATGCCGCGTGTGGTTTCCCATTTCTTTTCAAGGCTTTTGGTCTCAGTCGAATATTCTGGCGTGATCACATCATAGTGCGGCGGCGGTGGCGGCCGATGATTTTTAAGAAAGGATGCGAGGCGTTTGAACCGCTCAATCAGCTCATCTTGAGGCCCTTCGAAAAACTCGCGAGCAGCCAACCAGCGATCATTGATCAGCCCATCAGGATTGCCGTTGTAAAAATGGGCGATCAGCTTGAGCGCGGAGGCGGTGGTTGGATAGCCAATGTCATTCCAAAGATAGTCAGGCTTATATCGTTGTATCAATTCAAAATAATGATCGAGGCAATAGCGATCATGTGCGTCGTCGCGCGGCATTGAAGCAATCATTGCTCGGCCATTATCAACTCGCGCGGTGTTGAACGTCCAATCGAGACCACCCGAATAGTAGGTGCCAAAGCGAAGACCCGCCTTTCGCGTCGCGGCTGCCATGTTGCCGACAATGTCAATGCGGCTCTGCCAATTCTGCCGGTGAGGGTTCTTATGCTTGCTTGGCCACAGGAGATATCCGTCATGATGCTTGGTCACTAGAGTCACATATTTGGCACCGCTCTGCCGGAAAATCTCAGCCCATTCGGTTGGCGAGGATGCTGCGGCTCCTTTTTCAAAGGCGGTCCTAAACTCTGAATAGGGAACGTCTCCATAATGCTTTTTATGAAACGCTGCCGTTTCCGAATCTGGAAACTTCAGCGTGTTTTCATACCATTCGGCATAAGGGCTAGCGCGCATCATGTCGGGCGCAGAAGGATTTGGGTTTGGTCCAAAGGGCGCAAATGCAGGCACGGAATAGAGCCCCCAGTGGATGAAAATCCCAAACTTGGCATCGTCAAACCATGACGGCAGAACATGTTGGTTGAGGCTGTCAAATGTGGGTGAAAATTTCTCCATGGCCTTGGACCTTTTTCGTGGAAGCGCATTGGCCATTGACGCGCTGCCAGCGCTCGCGAGGGCCAATGATAGCAAGTCTCGGCGCCTGAAAAATGTCATGCGGAACCGAGATCCAAAACTGCGATCACCCGGCCAACAAAGCCTCAACCAGTGCCTTCACCTTCTTTTGCCGCCACTGAGGGATAGGCGCGATCAGCCAATAGGCTTGATGATACGGCTTGGCATTGTCGACGGCGCGGACGCGGCCCGAGGTGATGTCTGTCTCGGCAAGCAACAGGGGAACCGTTGCTCGACCGAAGCCGCTTGCGGCGGCGTCTATCGCTAGACCTGCGTCGCCGACGCGAAGGCCGCTGGTTTCATCTGAGATGCACCCTGGCCAACTGATCGGCACCGCGCCTGCACCCTCGCTTGCTTCCACTGTGACCATGGCCCCTTCGGCAAGCCTTGCACCTTCATGTTCGCCGGGTCCGTCGGCCAAGCGGATGGCGAGATCGAGATTGGCTTCGGTAAAGTCCAAATCGCCTTCGCCACTCATCAAGATGAAGCGCAGGTCTGGATTCGATCGGCCATAGGCCGCAAGCCGAGGCGCTAGCCATTTGGCGGTGAAATCACGCGGGGCGGCAATCGTGAGCGATGAGGAGGATTGCCCCGCTTGCATCGACTGCACGGCGTCTTCAAACTGCAAGAAGCCTGCCCGAAGCGCGTCCAATCCGGCCTCGGCTTCAGGCGTCAGTTCCAAGCCCTTTGGCGTCCGGCGAAAGAGGACCACGCCCAATACATCTTCCAGCGCTCTGATCTGCTGACCCACAGCGGCGGGCGTAACGGCAAGCTCATCGGCCGCTCGCGTGAAGCTCAAATGCCGCGCTGCTGCATCGAGCACGCGAAGGCCATTCAAAGGAAGGAGCGTGCGCTTCACCCGTTTACCACCGGTGCCGTGAGATCGAACAAGGGGATGTCGATGTCGAAATGCGATCCATCCTCACCGATCATTTGATAATGGCCAACCATTGTTCCCGTCGCGGTGGTCAGTGGGCAGCCAGACACATAGTCATAGGATTTGCCGGGCTTGATCACCGGCTGATCGCCCACCACACCTTCGCCATCAACAATGCCCTTGGCTCCGCGGGCATCGGTGATTTCCCAATGGCGCATGAGGAGCTGGGCCGTCATCGGCCCGACATTCTCAATCCGGATATGGTAGGCCCAGAACCAGCGCGAGGCTGCCGGATCAGATTGTTCCGCCATATAGTTGACCGCAACGCGAACGATGAAGCCCCGCGTTTCCCGCGCATAGGGGAAGAATGCATCCATCATAAACCAACCTTTGCCAAAGCTTGATCCAGATCTTCGATCAGATCATCGGGATCTTCAAGGCCCACATTCATACGGATCATCCCTTCAGTGACGCCCATCGCCTCGCGAGCCTCTGCGCCTACGCTGTGATGCGTGCTGGAGGCCGGATGGCACATCAAGCTGCGGGCATCGCCGATGTTGTTGGAGATATCGATCAGCTCCAGCGCATTGAGCAGCGCATGGGCTTTGGGCCGCCCGCCATCTAGGATGAAGGAGAAGATCGGCCCGCAGGCGTTCATCTGGCTCATTGCGAGATTATGCTGCGGGTGGCTGGGTAAACCGGGATGGAGCATCACAGGCACCCGCTCTTGCAGAAAGCGACCAACCTTTAGGGCGTTTTCTGATTGCTTCTTGGCGCGAAGATCAAGGGTTTCCAATCCTTTGTGAACCACCCATGCGTTGAAGGGTGACAGGTTCGGCCCGGTGTTGCGTTGAAAAGGCAGCAGTTTGTCGTTGATAAACTCTGCCGAGCCACAAATAGCCCCGGCAAGCACACGGCCTTGGCCTTCCATCAGCTTGGTTGCGCTATAAGCGATCACGTCGGCACCAAATTCCATTGGCCGCTGAAGGGCTGATGTCGCGAAGGCATTGTCGACCACCGTTGTAATGTCATGCGCTTTGGCAAGTCCGCAGACAAAGCCCAGGTCCACAATGTCCATGGTTGGATTGGCAGGCGTTTCGAAGAAGAAGACTTTGGTGTTGGGCTGGATTGCGGCTTCCCAAGCCGCATTGTCGCGGCTGTCGATCGTTGTTGTTTCGATCCCGAATTTGGGCAGCAAATTGTCCGTCAGCCAGCGACAAGATCCAAAAG
The DNA here is from genome assembly GCA_002478575.1 of Sphingomonadales bacterium UBA7473. Classification (GTDB taxonomy): domain Bacteria; phylum Pseudomonadota; class Alphaproteobacteria; order Sphingomonadales; family Sphingomonadaceae; genus Aquisediminimonas. The sequence continues at coordinate 4,215 of DLOX01000227.1, forward strand.
CCGCGCGCGCCGCAACGACATGATCGCCCATCTGCAACTGACAAAGAAGCGAAGCTGTCATCGCCGCCATGCCCGTGGCTTGCGTGCGACAGGACTCTGCCCCTTCCATCAAAGCAATCCGCTCTTCCAGCATCGCGACGGTCGGGTTCTGCAAACGGGAATAGGTCATACCCTGCTCTTCGCCCGCAAAGCGTGCAGCCACTGTCTCCGCATCGTCATAAGTATAGCCGGATGACAGGAACAAGGCCTCAGACGTTT
>DLOX01000227.1:4522-12508 GCA_002478575.1 Sphingomonadales bacterium UBA7473
GTTTCGCCATGTTCCGAACGCCAGGTTCCCCCGCGCACCGCTTGGGTGGCCGGGCGCCATTTGCTCGTGATGGCGCGATTCAATCCGGTTGTTTTCTTCATGGGGCCGCTTTGCCGTGGGGAAGGGGGCAAGGTCAACTGGATTGGGCGATGATTTCCAATGCGGCGCGCTCTCCGGCTTGCAAAGCGCCATCGACATAGCCCGTCCATTCGGTCGCGGTTTCCGTGCCCGCCCAGTGGATGGAGCCAACAGGCGCTCGCACGGCGTTACCGAAGCGCGACATCAAGCCGGGCGGCGCATAGGCCCCATAGCAACCGCGGGACCAGCTTTCGGTCGTCCAATCGTTTTCGACGTAGTCGATGGGATGGGCGGCTTGCTGGCCAAGATGTTTGGTCAGCAGGCCAAGAACTTCTTCGCGCCGCTCGGCGGTCGTTTTGGCAGACCAAATGCTGGCTTCTGATGCATCGAAAAAGCCTGCAATCAAGCCGGGGCCATCCGGCGGTGAACAATCGAAACAAGGACTGAAGGCAGCAGCATCCGACGCCAAGAACGCGTTTAGTCCAGCATCGCGCCAAAAGGGGCGATCATAAGCGATCCAGACTTTGATGACGGCACCCATTGGCATGCGCTGATGAATGGCATCGCGGGCATGGGGGAGCGGCGGATCGAAATGGATTTGATTGGCCATGGGTGGCGCGAGTGCGATGATCAGCTTTTTCGCTTTGAACTCGCCTATTGGCGTTGCGACCGTAACGCCGTCACTGTTCCAAGTGACACGCTGGGCAGGGGCTTCGAGACAAATATGGTCCACTAACTTGGCGGCTATTTGATCTGCCAACTGATGCAGTCCGCCCTCGATGAGCAAATGCTGCGCCCCGCCAGGTTCAGCCGCAATCATTCGATCGAGGCCACCGCCAGCCTTCAGATAAGTGAGCCAATTGAGCAGCGAGATTTGATCAGGCTCCGCACAAAAGACAGAGCGAGTGATGAGCGTGAGCATCAAGGCCAGCCCTTGCGCCTTCACATTGCGCCGGATCCATTCGCCAAAGCTCATCGCGTCAAGGGCCGGATCGCTGTACTGAGGCGAGGCTGGATCAACGCTATCGATTAATCGCTTGAGCCGCCCTTCGAGCCGCGCATAATCTAGCTTTGCAAACAGGGGCAGTGCGGGGGCGAAATCCTCTCTTGGACATTTGGTTGTTTTGCCCATGAGCTCGACGAGGGCGTGGCCCTCCAAATAGGTCGGATAAGCTTTGAGGCCATGCTGATTGATCAAGCTCATCAAGCGCGGCTGATTGTCGCAGGTCCACATCCCGCCCAAGTCGATCACTTGCCCCGCAATCTGGCCGGGTTTGACGCGGCCGCCGACCCGATCCCGCGCTTCGAGGATCAGGAAAGATTGGCCCGCTTCTTTGAGCTTTAAACCCGCGCTTAGGCCGGAAAAGCCAGCGCCGATGATGATCGCATCAAGGGGCTTGGCCGCCTCCACTCAGTTCAGCTTGCGAAGGACAGCATCGCCCATGTCCCGGGCGCTATGCGTACCACCGAGGTCAGGGGAACGCGCACCACCGGCCAAAGCCTTGGCAACCGCGGCCTCTATGGCATCGGCCTCTCCGGACAGATTGAGCGAATAACGCAGCATCATCGCGGCAGATAGAATCGTGGCCAACGGATTGGCTTTGCCTTGGCCCGCAATATCAGGCGCGGAGCCATGGATGGGCTCATAAAGGCCCTTCTGATGGGCATCCAGCGAAGCGGAAGGCAGCATACCGATCGATCCCGCGCACATGCTGGCCTGGTCAGACAGGATGTCTCCGAACAAATTGCCCGTGACCATCACGTCAAATTGCCCCGGATTGCGCACCAGCTGCATTGCGGCATTATCGACATACATGTGGCTGAGCGCCACTTCGGGATAATCGGCAGAAACTTCAATCACAACATCGCGCCAGAGCTGCGAGGTTTCCAGCACATTGGCCTTGTCGACTGAACAGAGCTTCTTGCCGCGCGCCATGGCCGTTTCAAATCCAACGCGGGCGATGCGGCGGACTTCGTCTTCGTTGTAGGACATGATGTCATATCCCTCGCGCTTGCCATCGGCTGTTGTCCGCACGCCTTTCTCGCCAAAATAGACGTCGCCGTTCAGTTCACGGACGATGACCATATCGATCTGGGTCGCGACTTCGGGGCGGAGCGCCGAGGCATCGGCCAGTTCCGGGAAGAGCTTTGCAGGGCGGAGGTTTGCGAACAGGTTCAACTCTTTGCGCAGGCCAAGGATCGCTTGTTCGGGCCGCAAATGGCGTTCCAACGCATCGCAATCGGGATCGCCCACAGCGCCGAATAGGATCGCATCGGCCCGCTTGGCAAGATCAAGCGTCTCAGGAGGAAGGGGATGTCCTGAAGCCTTGTAAGCCGCTCCACCGACCAACGCCTCTTCATAGTGCAAGCCATCGATATTGAGCGCATCCAGCACCCGCCGCGCTTCAGCCACCACTTCAGGGCCAATTCCATCACCGCCCAACAACGCAATCAGCATTCATATTTCCCCGTCATTGCGAGCGGAGCGCGGCAATCTAGACTGTTTGCCGCATCATGGATTGCCGCGTCGCTTCGCTCCTCGCAATGACGGCAGCAGCGGCCTCACGCAACAGCCTTTTTAAGCCGCTCTACCAGCCGTTCTCGCGCTACAAGCATATCTTGCCGATCTCCCAAAATATGGCGGACGAGGCGCGTTCGGTTTTTAGCCAAACTTTGGTCCGCTGCTTCTTCCTCCCCATAGCCAAGCTCAGAAATCAGCAGCGCCTCAAAATCCGCCAGAGCCTTGGCCCAGCCTCGAGCGGAAGGCGCATTTTCAATTGCGGTCAAAACGCCATCCAGCGCCGAATGCAAACGAGGGTAGGGCAGGGCTTCTGGCAAGCTGGCGGCAGTGAGCGCTGTCGCCCATTCGATGGCTGCCGCTGCCAAAGCCTCGCCCAGCAAATGTCCGCGGCTATGGACTGATTCCGGGGTGAGTGATGCAAGCTGATTGGGCGTTCGCTGCCGCCAGACGCCGGCTATGACATTTCCGGGAATAAGAAGTGGCCGCAGTGTCTTGGATCGCGCGCCTTGGACATAGCCCACCAGCAGGCCATGCTCTTCAGTCAAACAGCGGACAATGGCACCATGTTCCGCATGAGGCTTTACCCCGCAGACAATGGCATAAGCTTCAATCTGCATTAGTGATGATCAGGAAGCAGCGCCCAGATAGCCCAATTGGCCAGCCTTGAAGATGGTCTGGCTGCGATTGACCGAGTTCACCTTATCGGCGGCCCGCTGAATATGATAGCGCACCGTCGCATGGCTGAGGCCGAGGATCAGGCTGATTTCACGGTCCGTTTTGCCGATTGCAGCCCATCGCAGACATTCAACTTCACGCTTTGACAGCTTACAGTCCGAAGGCATCCATTGTTGCTTGCGCCGAACCGTCACATATCCAGCAATGAAACGGCGAGCCATCGCCGCCAAAAGATCACCATGCTCCGCAAAATCGTCGGAAAGGTCGACTTTTTCAGCATCGACTGGGCAGAAACTCACTGCTCCAATTTGACCAAAGGGCAGATGGATGGGCACCAATATCGCGGATCGAGTGAGAGAGCGTTTCTCAAAATCGCTCAAATCCATCTCTTCGAGATAGCGATTATGCCAAGTGGTGTAGAATCCATCTTCATTGCACCACATCGCCTCGCTTTCATAGCGACAGGCGCGAGGCAAAGGGGATGACAGCGCGAGGCGAGTATCTTCCCACCAGCGTTTTCCGGGTTCGAGCCAGCCAAAGACTTCGGCATTTACGATAGCACCTTGGCCATCAACGATCTGATCTTTGGAAGCAATGTCAGCGCAGGCCGCAACGCGAAATCCGCGCGCCAAAGCAGCTTCATGTAGGGCGGTCGCGGCCTGTCTGATCTGATCAACCGAACGGATGGTAACACGCTCAATCAACACCTTATCAGACTCTTCAGCCTTCAGCGCGGAAATGGGAATAACCTGCACGGGTCCTGCTCCTCTTTTTCCTTCCCCCACTGACAAAGTAGGTAGGTATTTCAAGACTGCAAGTGCAATTTTGGGTTTGTAGGTGGGGTAAGGCTTAGTGCATTAGACTATGGGGGGATCGGATAAGGAAATGTTAATGGCCGACCCTGCTTCTCCTTCTGTTGCGCCTTGGATGGGCGATGATTTTGCGACCGTCTTTTTCGCTGTGGCTGACGCTGTGCCTTCTGATCGACCTGCGCTGATTCACGGCAGGAAGACTTTGACTTGGGGACAATGTGACGCGGCGGTGCGGCGCATTGCAGAGGGGCTGGTCGCGCTTGGCCTTAAACCCGGCGATGTCGTCGGGCAGCAGATGCGCAACGGGCCGGAGTATATCCTTCTTTTCTTGGCTTGCTCTTATGCCGGGCTGGTTCCGGTCAATATCAATTATCACTATAAGCCCGGCGAGCTGCGAGACATAATCGAGCGCTTCAACATCGCTTGTATCGTCCATAATGCAGAGTTTCGCGCCATTGCTGAGGAAGCATCGGCAGGCAAAGTGGACATGATCCTGATTGAAGCGGAGGGCGGATTGGCCGGTCTCAGCGGTCCCGCATTCGAAGCGCCTGCAACTGAACGCCGCTTCTTTGTCGCGACTGGCGGCACCACTGGCATGCCGAAAGCGGTCATGTGGAACCAACAGGAAAGCTGGCAAGCCCTGATGGTTGCGGTTTGGCCAATGCCTCCGGGCATGCCGCCGATGATCTCGTCATCGCTTCCCGATCATGCCGCCAAATCAGCGCAGATGCCGCCAGCGCGGGCCTTAATCCTCAGCCCCATGATGCATGGCGTCGGGCTCTATTCTTCTCTCATCACTTTGCTGCGCGGCGGAAGCCTCGTCACAATGGAAGGCAGTAAGTTTGATCCGGACGCGGTGATCGACACGGTCAAGGTGCAGTCTGTGCAATCGCTTGTGATCGTTGGTGACGCTTTTGCGATGCCGCTGGTCGAGGCGCTTGGCCGCAGAGATGATGCGACAGACGCTTTGTCTCCACTAAAGGCCGTGCAATCATCCGGAGCGGTCTTCTCTCAATCCAACAAGGAAGCCTTTCTGCGCTTCAATCCCGGACTCATGGTGATTGACGCCCTTGGATCTTCTGAAAGTGCAGGAACAGCCGTCAAGATTATGACTGCAGCAGGCAGCATGGGTGGCGATGCTTTCATGCCGGTGCCGGGGCGCACCATTCGCTTGTTCAATGCCGATGGCTCCCCGCTGCCTGAGGGCCCAGGGGAAGGCATTGTTGGCCGGTCAGGGCCATTGCCGCTTGGATATTATGGCGAGGAAGAGCTTTCAGCGCGAACCTTCCCCACCGTTGATGGCGTTCGCTATTTGGTGACGGGCGATCGCGCACAGATTGATGAAGCTGGCACCATCACCTTCCTTGGCCGCGACAATATGTGCATCAACACCGGTGGCGAGAAGGTCTTTCCCGAAGAGGTTGAGACAGCGCTGTGTGCTCATCCATCCGTCGATGACGTACGCGTCATTGGCGTGCCAGACCCGCGCTTCGGGCAGCGGATTGTGGCAGTGGTGCAGGGAAGTGCGGCTGATCGAACAGCCTTGGAAGCCCATGTGAAGGCGAGTTTAGCGGCCTATAAATGCCCAAGGGATTGGTACTTTACGGATCGCTCGCTCCGGCTAAACAATGGCAAACCGGACTATAAGGCAGCGCGGGAATTGGTTGAGGGTTTGGATTAGAGGCCTGCGACGCTGGTCGGCTCTAGCGCTCCCAAAAAACGAGGGAAATCTGCCGAAGGTAACAGTGAATTGCAACCTAGACGCCTCGTGCAGGCTGCAGTGAGGGCTCAAATCGCTTATGCCTGATCGATAGCATCGGACCGGCCTCAGCTGTTCCGGAGTTTGGCCTAAAAAAACCCGGAAATCTGCGCAACTTCACAGTGAAACTCGGCGGAACTTCACAGGCAAACCGCTTTTCGTCAGTGTCAATCAATGGACGCACAGAGCACAAGCGGCGAAGTCGGATCAGATCGCGATTTGGAAGGGACGATAGGGCAATAGTCATCAGCGATATAGAACATAATATGCTCAAAATGTCAATGCATCATGCTTTTTGGATTATTAGATTGTCGTCTCCAACAGATACATTTTCCGAAGCTCATCGACGGGCTTCAACTGGCCATCTTCTTCATAATGCCAAAAGGTCCAGCCATTGCAGCTCGGCGCGTTTTGAAGGGTTGCGCCAACCTTGTGGATCGATCCCGACGCGGCATTGCAAATGAGCGAGCCATCGCTGCGAACTGCCGCGGACCAACGCCGCTTGATGTCAAACAAAGGCGTGCCGGGACGGAGATAGCCAACCTCGACCAAAGTGCCGAACGCCACGCGTGGCGCTGAAGTGTCGGCTTGCATCGTGCGCAGTGCCGATTCATCCAAGGGGAGTGCCGCTTCGATCCGCTCAACCGCCACATCGACATAATCCTGTTCGCGCTCGCAGCCGATCCAATCGCGGCCTAGCCGTTTGGCGACCGCGCCTGTCGTGCCTGTTCCAAAGAAGGGATCAAGCACAACATCTCCCGGATTGGTGCAGGCCAGCAATATCCGATAGAGCAGAGCTTCGGGCTTTTGCGTGGGGTGCGCCTTCACGCCATTGCGTTTGATCCGCTCTGGCCCGCCACAAATGGGGAAGGACCAATCAGATCGCATCTGAAGCTCATCATTCAGAGTCTTCATCGCACGGTAGTTGAATGTATATTTGGATTTCTCGCCCTTTGACGCCCAGATCAGTGTTTCATGGGCATTGGTGAAGCGCGTGCCCCGGAAATTGGGCATGGGGTTAGTCTTGCGCCAGATGATGTCGTTGAGGATCCAAAAGCCTTCATCCTGAAGGACCGCACCGACGCGGAAGATATTATGATAGCTGCCAATCACCCAAAGCGTGCCATTGGGCTTTAAGATGCGATAGGCCTCTTTCAACCAGGCTTTTGAGAACTGATCATAAATCGCGTTGCTGTCAAACTTGTCCCAGTCATTATCGACTGCATCGACGCGTCCGCCTTCGGGGCGAAACAGATCCCCGCCAAGCTGAAGATTATAGGGCGGATCGGCAAAGACCATATCGATCGACGCATCGGGCAGGGCGCGCATCGCTTCAATGCAATCGCCGCGCAAAATCTGGTTCAGAGGCAGATCAATTGCCGCTGCAAGGGGCTTGGCGCCCTTGGTCCGAACCTTCTCCAAAACCCCCATTTGCTGCTCCTGTGCGCCTTTGAGGTTTGACGGTGAGTCATCCTGACTCTGCCGTCAAGATGCATGGTTAAGGCAAATGGTTAACCGATTCGTTAACGCCAGTTGGAACGAAATGAGTCCCCCACATCATCATGTGGTCGTTCCCGATCCGGACTCTCAAGCCCTTGTGTGTGGCCAAAAAGACTCAAAGGCGAAAAAAATGTTGAGCGACTGGCGCAAAAGAGCGGCGATGGAGCGGACAGGGGCCCAATTCGGCCAAAGCGGCCATGTGCTGGGCTGATCCATAGCCCTTGTTTGACGCCCAACCATAGCCCGGATGAAGTGCATCGGCTTCGATCATGATGCGATCGCGATGCTCTTTCGCGACGATGCTGGCGGCAGAGATACAGGGGTGGATGGCGTCGCCGCCGATCACGGCCTGGGCGCTATGTCGCCATTGAGGCAGACGATTGCCGTCGACCAATATATGCTTGGGATCAATGCCCAAAGCCTCCACTGCGCGGGTCATCGCCAGGAACGTCGCCTGCAAGATATTGATCTGATCAATCTCTTCGACTGAGGCTTCGCCTATGCCGACTTGGCAGCGTTGGAGGATGAGGGATTCCAGCTCTGCACGGCGTTTGGCGCTTAGCTTTTTGCTGTCATCCAGCCCTTCGATGCCGCCCTCGCAAAGGATGACTGCTGCTGCGACCACTGGTCCGGCCAGCGGC
>DLOX01000203.1 GCA_002478575.1 Sphingomonadales bacterium UBA7473
AAAAAGCCCGCCGCGACCAACAGCAAAGCCGATGCCACGCCCGCCAGAAACCGCCCCATATGCTTGCTCCTTTGTCAGAGTCGCGAAGCTATTTCTTATGGCGACTAATTACAATATGAGTCCGAAGGCGCCGAACAAAAAAGCGCGCAGCATGCTTTGGGGGGAGCCGGGTTTTGATCGTTCTTCCAGTGGCAATCCGGCATCGTGCGAAGCAAGGAGAGCTAGCACTGCCAAGGGCTTGGCGTGACGTCGTAGCGTCAAAAGATCGCCCTTTTCGAGGCCCTCCGCTTTCGCGCCAGTCATCACCTTAAGGTCAAGATTGGCCCAAGCCTGAACGGCTGACGTCATACCATCATCTGTAAGCCTAAGCGCGAACATCCAAGCCTCCGCTCGCAGTTTCGAGGCACCATCGAAATATTCTGGTCCATCAGCCGCAGCCTTCCAAGCTTCGACAAATGGAGGCACGACTTGGCGATGATCTGCAACCGCTTGCACGCCCAATACGGCATCACCAATCGCGCTGCCGCCCTTCGGATCGGTCAATCCAGCCTCTGCCCACCATGCCAATTTAATCTGTGCCAGCAACGGCTCATGCGCCGTCAAAGCAATCTGCGCCATGGCGGCATCAAGGCCGAACAAAGCCCGGTAAAGTGCGGCCTGTGAAGGCTTGGCATAGGCCAGGGAAAGCTGCTGATCCGCAGTCAAAATTGGTGACATCATTTTACGGCAAATGCGCCATTAACCATTCGGCTTCAACAGTCCTTATCCATTCTTAGTGCAGGGCGCGATCAGAATTCGGGCATAATTGTATCTAACGGGGAATTGTGATGGCAGACCAACCGGCATCGACGGAGAAGCGTCGGCCCCTTTTATCGCGCTTGGCGAGGAACAAGGCGGGCAACGCGATCATGATCACGACCTTCGCTCTGGTGCCATTGCTGGCAATGATCGGATCTGGGGTTGATATGGGGCGGGCCTATATGACCAAGTCTAGGCTGCAACATGCTTGTGACGCTGGGGTTCTCGCCGGACGGAAGTTTATGAGGGGCGCGACCCTTGATGCAACCGCAGAGGCAAATGCGCGGGCATTCTTCAGAAACAACTTTCCCACAGGGCGCTTTGGCACAACCAATCTAACCTTCACTCCATCGCGCACACCCGATGGACAAGTTACCGGCACGGCCACGGTGAAGGTCCCTATGGCTGTGATGAATGTATTTGGCGTCAACGATATTGACCTTACAGTTGCATGCGACGCGCGGCTCGAACTAGCCAACGCAGATGTGATGCTGGTGCTGGACGTGACCGGATCGATGGCCTGCCGTCCTGATGACTCAGATTGCGACTCTGGCCCGGAATCCAAGATTGTTGCGCTTCGGTCTGCTGTGCTTAGCTTTTTCGATACTGTAAACGCCTCAACCAGTGTCGACTCTCGCCTGCGGATCGGGTTCACGCCCTACTCTTCTGCAGTTAACATGGGCATTGATCCTTTTACGGACACCAATTTGCTCAATGCGAATTGGATGGTGAACAATTGGACCTATCAATCGCGCGTGGCAAACATGACCACTCCAGGGTTTTCACCGACGACCACTTATGGCGCTTGGACGAACGAAACCTACGGAAGCAATATCAGCAATGGCAATTGCACAAGATATGGGAATAACACGAGCTTCACCGGATTTAATCCAAGCCCGTCCGGCAACCCAACCTTGCCAACCAACGCTGTATTTGCGCCTTCGGCTCCAGCCACTGTCACGCAGGTTTTCTATGAACGCGTAACTGCAACATATTCAAACAACAAAAGCTGCACGCGCCGTTATCGCACGGCAACGACAACTTATGCTGCCAATGGTCGGTTTGGCTTCACAAGCTGGACATATAAGCCAGTGTCATATGATGTATCGACTTACCGTACCGGTGCCGTTGTGAATGTTTTCACGGACGACGATCCACCGACCGGATCAGTAGCGGCCAGCGGTGAATATGATATGGTGCGGCTCGTCAATGCGCCTGGTTCATCGGTTACCGGAAGTTCAACCGTCTATGATGGTTGTGTGGAAGAACGAGATACGGTTGCCCAGGCAACATATCCAACCATCCCCAGTGGCGCTTGGGACTTGGATGTCAATACAACGCCAAGCAGCGATGCAACGCGGTGGCGCCCGATGTGGCAAGAGCTTGTCTACAACCGCGCTGGTGTCGCCAACGAAGAAAATATTGTTGATGAGCGGGACCATGTAGGGGCATCCTGGTGCCCTGCGCCATCAAGCAACCTAGCGGTGCGGACAAGGACCAATATCCAAGATTATGTGGATGACTTGATCGCGACCGGCAACACCTTCCACGATCTGGGGATGGCTTGGGGTGTGCGAATGCTGTCTGCGGACGGTATGTGGGCGGCTCAAAATGCCAACGCACCCAATGGTCGCGCCATCACGCGACACATCATCTTCATGACGGATGGCCAGATGTACACGCCGCCAGACATCTACAACGCCCATGGGTATGAGAAGCTTGACCGCCGCGTTTCTGGTGCAGCCAATACGCCAGATCTGAACAGCTTGAGAAGTCGGCATGATGCACGATTCTTGGCCCTTTGCAACGCGGCCCGCGCCAACAATATGATTGTGTGGACGGTGGCGTTTGGCACGAGCAATCCGGCAACTTTGGTCAACTGTGCCGATAGCGGAAAAGCTTATTCGGCGAGCCAACCTGCGCAATTGACCGCTGCGTTTCAAGATATTGCTTCCAATATCGCAAAGCTGAGACTGTCACGATGAAACCATCAATATTCAAGCGCCTTCGCCGCGATCGGCAAGGCGTTACAATCGTTGAATTCGCCTTCATCGGGCCAACGCTCTTGTTGATGCTGATGGGCTTCTTCGATCTTGGTCACAGATCCTATGTGTCTGCGATCTTGGCAGGTGAACTGCAAAAGGCCGGCCGTGATTCCACATTGGAGACTGGTTCTACATCAGCTGCGGCGCTTGATTTGCGGATCAAAAACCAAGTGTCCAATATTGTGAAAGACGGGACATATACCTTCACGCGGAAAGCCTATTCCAGCTTCACACGTACAGGACAGGCCGAAAACTTCACCGATGGAAATAGCAACGGCGTGCGCAATCCAGGCGAGTGCTTTCAGGATGAAAATGGCAACGGCACCTATGACACGGATATCGGGCAAAATGGCCAAGGCACCTCAGACGACATTGTGCAGTATAGCGTGAGTGTGACTTACCAACGCTTGTTTCCAATGCACGGGATGCTTGGCTGGTCTCAGACCGAAACAGTGTCTGCCTCAACGGTGCTTCGCAACCAGCCCTATGGCACTCAGCAAACCTTTCCTATCGTGGTGATATGCACATGATAAACTCTCATCACAATCTAACCTTTGGCTTACGCAAGCTGTGGAGTTCCCGCAGTGGTATGGCGGCAGTCGAGTTTGCCCTTTGCCTTCCGGTGCTTGTTGCCGTCGGCGGCGTGGGGATCGAAATTCAAAACTATGTCAGCGTCAACCATAGGCTGTCCCAGGCCGCACTCGCGTTGGCGGACAATATGTCACGTGTTGGCGTTGCTTCAGGCCTGTCGCGCGTCCAAGTCCGCGAGGCAGATGTGAATGACGGTTTTATTGGCATCAAGCTTCAAACCCCGGGGCTTGATTTGACGACCAATGGCCGCATCATATTGACGAGCCTAGAACAAAATGCGTCGGGCGGCCAGTGGGTCCATTGGCAGCGCTGTATTGGTCTGAAGAATGTTGCCTCGTCCTATGCTGGCCAAGGAACTGGCGCCACGGGAACGGCCTTTGCTGGTTTCGGCCCTTCAACGGCAAGAATTACGGCCCCTGCAAACAGCGCCGTCATCCATGTTGAAATATTCTATGACTATAAACCTGTGTTCTTCAAAACGAAGTTCACGGGCGACACGGTCCGCTATGAAGCATCATATCTGGTCCGAGACGACCGTGACTTTAGTGGCGCTGGGATATTCAACCCCAGCCCCGCTGCTACCGTTGCTTCCTGCAATATCCTAAGCACCTAAGCAACGCCCCTAGCGATTGCAGACCTTTTTGACCGTCGCGACGATCCGCGGCGCGTCAATCAGGGCGAGCTTTTCGAGGTTCGCAGCATAAGGAAGCGGTACGTCTTCGTTGCACACGCGGCCAACAGGCGCATCGAGATCGTCAAAGCCTTCTTCCATCACGATGGCCATGATCTCGCTTGCGATGGAGCAGGCAGGCCAGCCTTCTTCGGCAATGACCAAATGATTGGTCTTGGCAAGGCTCGCTAGGATCGCGCCTTTGTCGAGCGGGCGAAGCGTGCGGAGATTAATCACCTCAGCATCAATCCCTTCGGATGCTAAAATTTCTGCGGCTTCAAGCGCTAAACCAACGCCAATCGAATAGCTTACGATCGTGACATCCTTGCCGGGCCGCATGATGCGGGCCTTGCCGATGGGGACGATATGTTCGCCCGCTGGCACATCGAAAGTGCGGCCGTAAACCAGCTCATTTTCGAGGAAGACCACAGGGTCTTCGCATCGGATCGCCGATTTCAACAGTCCCTTTGAATCGTGCGCGTCATAGGGCGCAATCACGATCAAGCCGGGAACGCTGGCATACCAAGGGGCGAAATTCTGGCTATGCTGGGCCCCTACTCGGCTCGCGGCACCATTGGGACCGCGGAAGACGACGGGGCAGCGCATTTGACCGCCAGACATATAGTTGGTTTTGGCAGAAGAGTTGATAATATGGTCAATCGCCTGAAGCGCGAAGTTGAAGGTCATAAATTCGATCACCGGGCGCAGGCCGCCCATCGCCGCGCCGGTTCCGATCCCGGCAAAGCCGTATTCGGTGATCGGCGT
>DLOX01000055.1 GCA_002478575.1 Sphingomonadales bacterium UBA7473
TTAGATCATAGATGAAAGCCCTCATGGTCGCGGATCAAGCACGACGGATGAGGAGCGTCAAGCCGGGAGGCAGGGGTTCCGGCAAAGCTTCGCCTTGTTGCCGTGACGCATCAGCCCGAGCGCGGTTGAGGATCGCAGTGGGTACAGCGCTGTCATGAATGATCAGGTCAGCACGGCCCAGCGCCTTAGCCAGCCGCAAGCTTATCTCTTCGGGATCGTCGCTGGTGATGGCGAAGGTTAAGGATTGAGGAGGTGAGGCCGCCACAGGCGATGCCAGCCACTTCTCTAGGGCTTGCTCTTCAAAGGGCACAAAAGGATCCAACGCCCCACCGGGGTCAAGCGCTCCATCAATGGCTTTGCGCCGGTCAGCAGGATGCGGCCAAACCGATTTGATCCGAGATCGCGCATTAAGCAAGGCTTGCGCAAGTGGCCCCAACGTTGCGGGCAATAGCGCCTCCAGCCGTTGCCGGAGCGCCTTCGCCAAGCCAGCCGAAGCCCCCCCTGTGCCAATCGCAATCAACACTGGATCGCGGTCTACAATGGCGGGCAAGGTGAAATCACAGTCAGCGGGACGGTCAACGGCATTCACCAAAATTCCACGCCGTTTGAGCCGAGCGATGGCCGCTTCAGCCTCCGCATCATCATCCAACGCAACGATTGCGAGCGACGCTTGGGCATCCTCACCGACGATCGTGGCCCCAGCCCTATCCAACAAGCGCCGCTTGGCGTCCGCCGCTTCACCATCCCCCAAGAGGATCACTGGACGGCCGTTCAGGCGAACAAAAAGCGGAAGGCTGTGCATAGCCCTTCTCCCTATCCGCGTGGCAGCCGCTGGGCCAGCCCAACTTCAATGGCGTTGACGATGGCGGGATCGGGTTTTGAGCTTGTTAGGCCCTCAGGCAAGTCCATGCCCTTGATAGGCAGCAGTTTCTCTTCCGTTGCTTCGGCTAGCCATGCTTTAAGCTGAGGATTTTGCCGCCCGCCACTAAAGCCCTGCGCAATCCAAACCCCTGCCTTGTCCGCCGCCAGATCAGCATAGGAAAAGCCTGAACCGCCCGGCACACTGTCAGCCATCTCTTTCCAAAGGCCCATCATGTTTGAAGGGTCTTGCCCAAGCGCCGCTGCCAACGCCGCAGAAATTGCCCAATGCCGTGCCAGATCGCGCAGTTTCAGCAAATCCGCATTGGCCATGGTGACGGGGCATTTGCGAATGTCTTGGATAGACCGTCCAACCAAACGGATCAGCTCCGGCGATCCGACATACATCCCCAAGGCAAACAAGCGCGCACGGCCATCATCTTGGGCCTTGCCATCAAAAGCGCGGTTAACCTGCGTGGCAAAGCTTTCGGAAGGCTCCCGCACGTCCGCCATGACCAACCGACAAAAATGGACCTCAACCAAAGCGGCATCGATCGGAACAATGCCCGCCATCGGCTGCAGCGGGAGAGCCATCAATAAGCCTGTATCCGCGGGAATGGTCAGCCGCGCGGACAAGCTCGTTTGATCAATCGCAATATGATGCACCAGACCAGCAAGTGGCGGAAGCGCGATGCCCCGTTGTTTCAGGAACCACCGCCCGAGATTGAACAAAGGATCGACCAAGCCCGAAGGAACGGGGACCCACCCCACTTGGCCGTGGACCAATGGCTTTCCATCCTCCGCTGCTTTCACCCAAGCCGTTGCATTCACCCACAGCCCAAAAGGCAGCCGCCTGCTGGCCATAAGTTCAGCTTCTCCTGCCTCTCTCTTGCGCATAGCGAACCGTTCTTGGCCACGCACCGATTCCCCCAGCCGAACCAAGGCTTGAGCCTCGGTCCAGCTCAAGCGCACTTGGGTTTGGCCGCCTTGGCTTGCGGATTTCCGCAAAGCAGACAGAGCCCTTCGCCCGTCAAGCGCGGTTTGAGCGGACAGAGGCTGCGGTTCTGGCAGAGCAGGCGAGGCGCTGATCATGGCCGCGACAAGCGCAAAAGCCCCGAAAA
Source organism: Sphingomonadales bacterium UBA7473 (assembly GCA_002478575.1). Lineage (GTDB taxonomy): Bacteria > Pseudomonadota > Alphaproteobacteria > Sphingomonadales > Sphingomonadaceae > Aquisediminimonas. The sequence goes on from DLOX01000055.1 coordinate 1,980, forward strand.
GCGTCCATAGGATCAACCTTTTCCACAATGGGCGGCTCGGCTTTTTCTGCTGACTTGTCGTTGACATGGCGGCGCTCTATCAGGAGGAATAAAGACTGTCAGGGGGCCAAGCACCTTCTGCACGAAAAGGAGACAGCGGAATGTCCGTCCATGATTTCAGTGTGAAGATGCCGGGTGGAGCAGCAAAGAGCCTGTCCGAATTTGCTGGCGGGCCGATGTTAATCGTCAACACGGCATCGAAATGCGGCTTCACTGGCCAATATGCCGGCCTTGAGGCTTTGCACCGGGAATATGGCGAAAAAGGCCTCACGGTCATTGCTTTCCCCTGCAATCAGTTTGGGGCGCAAGAACCGGGCAATGAAGCGCAAATCATGGAATTTTGCTCGCTGACCTATGATGTGACTTTCCCCGTTGCATCGAAAGTGGACGTGAACGGTGACAATGCCGATCCGCTGTTTGTGCACTTGAAGAAAGAAAAGCCCGGGCTGCTTGGAAGCCAAGGCATTAAATGGAACTTCACCAAGTTCCT
>DLOX01000126.1 GCA_002478575.1 Sphingomonadales bacterium UBA7473
AGCAGCTGCCATATCGGTTTCAATGTCCAACGCCAGCAGTCGGTCAGCCCAGTGTACATGAGCCTTGCCGTCCCAACCCGCATAGCCATTGTCCAGCGCTCGGCCCTGAACGGGCTTCGCGTCCGCAAAGTCAAATTGCCCAGCGGGCGCGGTGGGGCTTTCGGGCAAGCCGTCAGCGCCTGTGGTCCAAAGCTCAGCAGCTTTGAAGATCAGGGTTGCACCTTCGCCGTCAAAATAAGGATGATGACCAAAGGCCAGCGGTACATCGCTGCTCGATAGGTTGCGCGCAGAGAGCTGGAGCGAAAGGCTATCGTCTTCGAGGAGGATGCGTTGCTCAGCTTCGAACGCCCAAGGCCAATGACAGTTCGCCTCCTGAGCAAAGCGCAGCAGCACGCTATTCTCGCTCAGGCGCTCACACGCCCAGACGCCGGTCCAGCCCGTGCCATGAAGCGCATGGGGCTCTGGCGGGAAGTTCAAGTCAATCTGGCGGCTTTGGCCCGCCCAGTTGAAACGACCGCCACCAATCCGGTTGGAATAAGGAACGAGCGGAAAGGTCGCCATGCCCAACGGATCGCGCTTCTCAATCGCCTCCGGTCGAGCGCGCCGGAACATCTCTTGATCGCATATGGCCCAGCGCGAGATGCTTCCACCTAGCCCCGGCAATATCTCGCAAACAGCGTTTCCGACACGCAGCGTTACCGGCGTGGGGAGATCAACTCTACCGACGTCAACGGAACTCATTTGGGTTCGGCAGTTCCCATGGTGGTTAAGCTGGACGCATTGAGCACATAGACTTGCCCAATTTCGATGACCTGTTGCGCGCCCGCAAGATGAACGCTGATGACGCTTTTCCCTACCTCAAGGTCCATGCGGGCTTGTGTTTTCAACTGATATAGTCCCCAATTTGGTCCAACCGGCAAGGTTGCATCGCCAAAGCCTGGATAAGGGGCTTCGTTTTTCTGGAGACGCAATCCCAACCGCCCTTTGCCATCTGCGGTTGCTGCGCTCACCGTACGGGCCAGCACGGCCACAATCAATGTGTCGCCGCTATTGACGGTTTCGTTGAGCGGAATGGAAAGGCCAATGTCATGCGGACTTGTTCCGGCGGCTGACAAAGTGAATTGCACCGCTTGCCCGCCCGGGACTTCCTTTGCAGGAACTTTTTTTGATGTTGCCCCAGATCCATACAGTGGCCAGCTTTGGGTCGCGTAGCTGGTGATGGGCTTCCCCTTTCCGATGAGCTTTGGGTGCAAGTCAATGGGAGCAGGGCCGTCCTTCGACAGGATTGATTTTGCGCCTGAGACAATGATCGTCTGGCCAATTTCGATCACTTGCTTACCGCCAGCAAGTTGAAAGGCGAGCACGGCTTGCCCTTTGGCAAAGCTGCGATCGGCGCGACCTGATATCTGATATTGCTTCCATTCTTTTTCGATCACCAAAGTCCCATCGCCAAAGCCAGCATAGGGCTCCACATTCTGCTGAAAGCGGACGCCGATCCGCCCCTTCCCGTCGCTCGCGCCGGATTGGACCGTGCGCGCCCAGAAGAGGGCCGCGACATCGGCCCCGCTCCTAATAGGAGCAGTAATAGGCGCATTTGCGCCACTGTCGTAGATGTTGGAACCTGTGCGTGCCACAGCGAACTGGATCGCAGCACCACCGCCCGGAATTTCTGGTGATTGAATGATCTTGCTTGTCTGATCCTTGCCGTGAATGGCCCAGTCCAATGCACTTGGATCATTGATCAACGTACCGGGGGTCGCATCGTCAAGCGCTTGTAGAGCAGGCGTTGTTTGCTGTGCTGCAGCGGGTGCCATACTTGCTGCCAAGGCGGACGCGATTGCGGTAAGAAAGCAGTTGCGCATGCTCATTTTCCTTTCTTCGCCTCTGGAAGGCCCATGGCGTCAAGCATTCCCGGCACCCATTTGCCTTTGCTATGATCCCACAGCGGAAAGGTGTTGGTGTAGGCCCAAGCACACATACCGATGCCGACTTGATCAAAGGCGATGCGGACGGCCTTTTGATATTTCACCCGGTCGGACAGCGGGATTGGGCCATTCGCGCCAAATTCCCCCATGAAGGGCGTTTTGCCAGTGCGCGCGATATAGTCGCGGATCTTCTGCACATCATCGATCAAAATCTGCCGATCCTTCTGCGTGCCGTAGGTCCGGCCAACCGGAGGCACGGGATCAACCCAGGTTGCCCCCTGATGGGTGAAATCAAACGGATCATAATAGTGGAAGGTTGGAATGATGTTCGGATCATCCGGTAATTTTAGGGTTTTGAGCGAGTTAATCCCGCTCCAAAATTCCCCGCCGATGATCACAGGACGGGTAGGGTTGGTCTTCCGGATTTCGGCAAGCGCAGGTGATAGAACGGCAAGCAAATTGCTGTCATTGAAATTCTTGTGCGGCTCATTTTCAATTTCGAACCATAGATAGGCTTCTGGTTCATTGGCGAATTCAGCCGCAATCTGAGTCCACATACCAGCGAGCCGTGCAATGTTGGCTGCGCTTGGGTCTTCGTGGATTTCTTCAAAATGATGACTGTTGAGGATGATGTTCAACCCCGCCTTGCGTGCATCGGCGACAATCGTCTTCACGCGAGTCATGAAAGCAGGGTCTATCGTGTAGGGCGCTTCGGCTCGGGCACGAGACGACCAACGCACCGGCAAGCGAATCGTCTTGAAACCGGCCTTGGCAATTCTCGGAAAGTCGCTGGAATCGATCTTCTTGCCGCCCCATTGACCTTCGGTTGGCGATTCAAGGCTATTGCCCATGTTGATGCATCGACCGACGGGCAGACTGGTTGTTGCGGCGGATGCTGGGCCGGTGACTACCGCTGCGATCCCAAGCGCACATAAGGCGCTGCGGCTCAAAATTGAAAGCTTGATCATGGTCCTCTCCATAGCGCTTGGCGCTTCTAGCTTGACGCTCTTCGAACTTGTGGTAGCGCTATCATGACAAATGGGAGAGAATCAATGCGGAAAATCGCGATTGCGCTATTGCTGGGCAGTGTGGGCTGGGCCGTTGCGGGCCAAGCCGGGGAAAAGGGCGTTGCCAATCCCGCAAATTGGCCGATTGTCAACAACCCCGTTGCCGCTAATCCCGTAATCGAAGCGAGGATCAAGACGCTCCTTTCGCAAATGTCGATCGAACAAAAGGTTGGCCAAGTCATTCAGGCCGACATCGGCAGCGTCACCCCCGAAGACGCCTATAGATATCATCTTGGTTCCGTTCTAAACGGCGGAAACAGCGCGCCGGGCGGGAAACAATGGGCTCCAGCGCCGGAATGGCTTGCCTCTGCCGATGAATTTTACGCGGCATCGATGCGGCCCAATGGAACCTTACCGCGTATCCCCATCACGTGGGGAAGCGACGCAGTCCATGGCCATAACAATGTGACCGGCGCGACGTTGTTTCCGCACAATATCGGCCTTGGCGCGATGCGAAATCCCGAACTGATGCGCAAGATTGGCGAAGTGACTGCGATCGAAATGCGTGTCACGGGGCTTGACTGGACCTTTGCGCCAACGCTTGCCGTGGTGCGCGATGATCGCTGGGGTCGGACCTATGAAAGCTATTCCGAAAACCCCGCCATTGTCGCAAGCTATGCAGGGCCGCTCGTCGAAGGGCTTCAGGGCAAGGTTGGTTCCAAGGATTGGCTGAAAGGCGCGCGCATTGTGGCCACGGCCAAGCATTTCGTTGGCGACGGCGGCACCAATGGCGGCAAGGATCAAGGTGATAACACCTCGTCCGAAGCTGAACTGCGCGACATTCAAGCGGCTGGCTATGGCCCAGCGATCCGCGCTGGCATCCAATCTGTCATGGCAAGCTATAACAGCTGGCACGGCGAGAAGATGCACGGCAACAAGTCCCTGCTCACGGACGTGTTGCGCGGTCGCATGAACTTTGGCGGCTTCGTCGTCGGCGATTGGAACGGCCATGGCCAAGTGACCGGCTGCAAGCCAACGAGCTGCGCTGCTTCGCTTAATGCAGGTCTCGATATGTTTATGGCGCCGGACAGCTGGAAGGACTTATACGTCAACACGCTGGCCCAAGCGAAAGATGGATCGATCAGCATGGCTCGGCTCGATGAAGCCGTAGCGCGAATCCTGCGCGTCAAACTGCGGGCCGGCCTGTTTGAATCCGGGCGCCCTTCGAGCCGACCACTGGCAGGGGATTATAGCAAGATTGGCTCTCCAGAGCATCGGGCAGTGGCTCGACAAGCGGTGCGAGAGTCGCTCGTCTTGCTCAAGAATGAAGGGGCTGCCTTGCCGCTGAAAGCTGGGCAGAAGATCCTGATCGCGGGCGATGGTGCCAATAGCTATATGAAGCAATCCGGCGGCTGGACGCTTTCTTGGCAGGGAACGGGCTTGCCCGATTCCGAATTCCCTGGCGCGACCACGATCGGTCAAGCGTTACGCGATTCAGGCGGCGCGGCCACGACGATTAGCAAGGATGGCAGCTATGCGGCCAAGCCCGATGTGGCGGTCGTTGTGTTTGGCGAGGACCCCTATGCTGAGTTTCAGGGCGATGTTCCTGACCTGATGTTCCGCGACAAAAGCGACAATTTGACTCTGCTCAAAAAATATAAGGCGGAAGGGATCAAGACCGTTGCGATCTTCTTGTCCGGTCGTCCGATGTGGGTGAACAGTCATATCAATGCGTCCAATGCATTTGTCGCGGCTTGGCTCCCCGGATCAGAAGGCGGCGGCGTTGCTGATGTTTTGTTCGGCAAGCAGGATTTCAAAGGCAAATTGCCCTTCAGCTGGCCCAAGATGGCGACGCAATATGTCCTCAATGTCGGCGACAAGGGCTATGATCCACTCTTCGCCTATGGCTATGGCCTGAGCTACAAAAAGCCTGGCAAGGTGGGCGCGCTTAGCGAAAATAGTGGTCTAGCGGCAGGGGCAGAATTGCCCGCTGGAACATGGTTCGAGCGCGGCAAGACCGGCCAAAATCTAGACTTTTTCATGAATGTCGGCACCTCAGCCTTCAAGCTTCAACCAAGCGTTGGCACCAACGCAGACTCGCTCCGGATCTTTGCGGTTGACCGCAATCGTCAGGAAGATTCGCGCCGCTTTGTGTGGTCAGGAAGCAGCGAAGGCTTGCTCGCGCTGACCGCCGGCGCGCCGATCGATCTGTCTCGCGAGACCAACGGCGCGGTTGCTATCGAAATCGACTATAAAGTCGACAAGGCGTCGGGCGCCGCTGTGAAACTGGTTTCTGTAGGCGCAAATCTGACCCCGGTTGGCGGAGCTGATATTGGTGCGACCCTCAAAGGCGCTGAAGGCAAAGGCTGGCAAACGCTTTCGCTTCCACTATCCTGCTTTGCAAAGGCCGGGCTCGATATGTCTCAGCTCAAAGCACCGCTTGGTATTTCGACGGCTGGCCCACTCGACATGACAATATCGCGCATTGCGCTTGGTACGTCAGCGGTGGGCATGGTGACGTGTAGCTAGCTAAGGACTATTCGCAATAGGCGGCCCACACCGCGCCCGTCTCCGCCGTCATTGCCCAAACATTCGACCGGCTTGGCGGGCTCCATCTGCTCCAAGCCGCTGGCGATGGATGGGCGGCGAGGCCAGCGGGCAGGGGGCAGATACTCGACGGCGATTGGGGTTGAGAAGCGGAACTGCCTCCCGATCTGACTTTTGACAGTTTTGACACGGAATCGGGCTTTTTATGAACAACCGTTCATCTTTGGCCTTGTGCCACCGCTTGAACGCGACTGCCCATGTGCGCAACGCTGCTGAGCCCCTGCACTGAAATGGAATGGTGAAGGAAGCGCGCGTTTGCCATTCACTGACGAGAACATAAATTGAACCAAATGTCAAGAGGAAATACCCTTTGAGACATCCGCTCCGATCCTCTAGAAAGCCCCAACCAACAGGAAAGGCCAACCCCGTGTCGAGCACGGTGGGTCTAAGACCAAGTGATGGGACAAAAATGGGGGCAGCTGTTTCCAGCCACCCCCCGCTTTGCCCCGTCCCCCGGGAAGCTTTAGATCAATCAAAGCCGAAGGCGATGCCGACGCGGCCAGTGGTTGATCCTTTGACAGTCGATCCGGCAACACCAGCTGAAATATAGACTTTCGGAGCCAGTTGCCCAACGACCGAACCGGAAAAACCTTGCTGGCCGCGATAGGTTGCGAGGTTAAAGCTCACTGAGACTTTGCTGTCTGGCACCATCATTGTGCCGCCCAAGGCCACTGCAGCCGCGATGCCGCCATTGGCTTGCTTGTTCCTCAGCTCGATCAAGCCGCCCATATTGTTGTTGGCATTTTCCAACGCGCTGATCCGGCTGTTTTGGGTAGTATCCAGCGTTTGGATCGCCGCGATGGCAGAGCCTTGGGTGGTGCTGGTTGCCTGCAGTGAAGTGATCGCGGTCGTCTGGGTGGTGTTCACGCCCTCGATGGCCGTCATTCGCGTGTCCTGCACCATATTTTGAGACAAGGCGGTGTTGGCACTGGTCTGAGCCGCAGCTGCCTCTGTGCGGGCCGTGTTGGCCGTTGTTTGTGCAGCGGCGATGGCGGGGCGGATCGTTGTATCCCGGCCCACTGTGCCGGTGGCGTCCACCGTCATGATGTCGGTTGGGCCAGCTTGAGCAGCGGTAGAGGCGGCAATATCCCCCACTGTGACAGAGCTGCCTGCGCTGCCCAGCATCACTTGATTGGCGCGGGTTGTGGTTGCCGCAAAGCCGACTGCCGTTGACCCAGCCTGACCCGCATTGGCATTTTTGCCTAGGGCCGAGGCATTGGCCCCCGCCGCATTGGCTTGATGACCTGCGGCGAGGCTTGTCGCACCCGTCGCCCGGGCCTGCCAGCCAAAGGTTTGTGCCCCGCGACCTGATGCGACCGATTCTGCACCAATTGAGGTCGAGTGGAAGCCCGAAGCATTTGCCGCTTGGCCAAGGGCCACCGCATCTTCATCAGTCGCGCGGGCACCGCTGCCAATCGCCGTGCTGGTCAAACCGCTGGCCAGCGACGAATCGCCGATCGCTTGCGACTGCAGTCCGCTTGACACTGCGACCGTTCCAACGGCGAGGGAGAAGTTCCCGCTCACAGCGGCTTGGTCGCCGATCGCTTGCGACTGCCGTCCGCTGGCATTGGCGAAGGTTCCGACTGCGACTGCAGTGTCACCGCTGGCATTTGCGGCGCCGCCAGTGGCCACCGACTGCCGACCGGAAGCAACGGATTGTGCACCAGTAGCGACCGCACCGTCGCCCGATGCGTTGGCCGATGACCCAACTGCCGTGCCCAGTAAATTTGCGCTTGCAGCGTCGCCGATCGCAACGCTTGCCGCTCCGTTGGCCTGTGTTCCATTGCCGATGGCTGTCGCAGTGGTTCCTGTCGCAACGGCGCCATCTCCCACTGCAGTTTGGCCGGGGTCCGCCGCATTGGCTCCGATGCCAATTGACACTTGTGCAAAGGCAGGCGTTGTGAAAGCCGCGATAGCCAGAGCGGCAGAAGCAACGCTGGCGCGCAGCTGGGTGCGGTTATGTTTAGCTGTGAAAGGCATGATTTTCTCCGATGATTCAGGCCGCAGTTTCGCGGCAAAAAACGCACAGTCAGCAGCCCCTCTGCACTCTGAAGAGATGCCCATGGCCCCCATGGCCTGTGCGCTGGTTAAAGCGGTTTTAAGGGGTTCGTCGATCACCTGATCAGGTGATTGATTGGGAAAAGAAGCAAGCGCATACGTCGCTGAGAAGCCCTTCTTTTCCTCACGCTTAAGGACAATGGGATGATCCGAGTCGCCATCATTGAAGATGATCCTGTGATGCAGGACGTGCTGGCCAATGGCGTGGACGCGTGCGACGATATGATCGTGAAGGGCATGGCCGATAATGTCGCCGAAGCCACAGGCATGATCGAGGCAGGCGGCTATGATGTTTTGCTCTGTGATCTTGGTTTGCCCGATGGCAATGGCACCACGCTGATCCGGCAAGAGGCGCTGACAGGGCGAGATACGGACATTCTCGTCATCACCATATTCGCCAATCAGAATAAGGTACTGGATGCGATCCGAGCAGGGGCGCGGGGCTATCTTTTAAAGGATGAACGCATCGAGGATATGATCGAGGCCATCCGCAATATCCGCAGGGGTGGATCACCCATCAGCCCGATCATCGCGCGGCAATTGTTGGGCCAGATCAGGCCAGAGCCCAGCGCTCCGCCGGTTTTGATGGCATCGCCTTTGTCTGAACGGGAATATGAGGTGCTCAACCTTCTTTCCCGCGGCTTTTCAAATGCGGAATGTGCGGAGGTGTTGACCGTTTCCGCCAATACCATTGGCACGCATGTCAAAAACATATACCGCAAGCTGGAAGTGAACAGCCGCGCGGAGGCTTTATTTGAAGCATCATCACAGGGCCTTCTTGCGCGCGGTTAGGGGCAAGGGGTTTTGGAGCGTATTGGCCTTCTTCTGGTGCATGCTCCTTATCACTCCCACCCAGGCCCAATCGCTCAACGGATATGATATTCAAGCGGTC
>DLOX01000218.1:0-1097 GCA_002478575.1 Sphingomonadales bacterium UBA7473
CCCGCGCACATCGCGCAGGGCTCAAGCGTCACCCACAGGTCACACTCTTCAAGCCGCTCAGTGCCCAACGCCGCGCACGCAATGGCAATCGCCTTCATCTCTGCATGAGCCGTCGCATTGCCCTCCGATCGCATGGCATTTCGCGCCTCGGCAATGATCTCACCGCGATGCGTGATGACAGCGGCCACTGGCACTTCGCCCAAAGCGGCCGCTTCATCGGCCAAAGCGAGTGCGCGGGTCATGAAGGGGAAGCTGTGCATGTGCGTGTAACAATGGACTTTATGGACTTAAGCATCAAGCCTTGTGGATTTTATCCAATTCATGGTTAATCCCGCCGACTAGGGAGTTGTAACACTACATAAATCGGGGCGCGGTTTTTCAACCGTAACAGGGGAAATTGAGTATGAAAATGCGTATCGCAGCGCGGCGAGGCCTCCTCGCCTGCGTGACCTTCGGCGGCATGGTAAGTCCCGTGATCGCCGAGGCCCAAGAGGCAGGGGCCGAAGAGCTAGATGCTCTGGCCGATGCTGCTACAAGCGACCAATCCGCCCTTTCCACCGCCCGCGCCCAAGCCCAGGCAGGCGATTTGACGGGCGCGGCCGCCACGCTGGAACGGCGCTTGCTGAGCGCCCCTAATGCCAATGATGTCCGGCTCTTCTACATAGGCCTGATGTGCCAATTGGACGATGCCCAAGGCGCGCGGGTTGAGCTGACGAAGCTTGATCGCCAAGCGCTTGACGATGGCGCCTGGGCCGCCGCCAATCAGGCTTGCGGCGGCACCCTTTCAAGGCCAGCTGCGCCTCAAGCCACCGGCCAAACAGGCCTCAGCGGCGAAGCTTATGCGGGCCTTGCCTTTGATGGCGATGCGCTTGGGCCACTGGCCGCTCAGTTTGAGATTCCCAATCTGCCAACGCCGCGCAAATCAGGCCTCAGCGCCATTGCGGGCCTCCGCGCCAATTATAAGGCCGATGGCTATTATGATGGCGGCGGGCTTTATGCAGGCGCTGGCATCCGCGTGAAGCACAGCGTTGATGGGCCAGACCAGAAATATCTGCTGGGTGACGCCCGGATAGGCTATGGTCGCCAATCGGGCGGTG
>DLOX01000218.1:1147-10461 GCA_002478575.1 Sphingomonadales bacterium UBA7473
CCAATCGGGCGGTGGCGATTATGCCATTGGCGCTGTGATCCGCCACAATCGCTTGTTCGGCAACCCTTTCGTCACCGAATATGGCGGCCAAGCTGAAGTCGGCTTCCGATCCGGAGATGCCGGACGGGTCGTGGTGCGCGGTGAAGCAGTCTATCAAGACTATGCCAAGACCGGGCTTGGCGCTGCTGGGAAAGGCTGGCGCTTTGATCTGTCAGCCAGTTACGAAAAGCAGCTGAGCGAGAATAGCTTTGTCGCTGCGGGCGCAGCGCTTGAGCTGAAAGACGCTCGGGTCAAAGATTTCGGTTATCGCGGTGGTCGGGTCTTTGCCGCCTATCAAACCGGCGTTGGGAACAAAGGCCATTATTTCAACTTGTCCTCCACACTGCGCTTTGTGGATTTCAAAGACAGTCCGCCGGTGCTGGACAGGAAGGACACGCGCTTTTTCGCCCGCGCCGCTTATGGCCTTCCTGTCACAGACAATGGCCTGAAGCTGGAAGCCGCCATCAACTACACCGTGCGGGGCGTGAACAATCGCGTGACCGTCACTCCGCCACCCGCCTTTGTGATTGGCGTGGCTGACTATCGCAGCTTTGGCGCAGAGATGCGCTTGCTGTGGAAATTCTGATTGAGCGGGAAAGGATAAAAGTATGACCAAAAGAGGAATGATCGTGCTTGGCCTGCTGCTCGCAGGATCAGCCACCATCGGATTGGCGCAATCGCGCCTTGTGGGCATCAATGCTGCCATCCGAAACAGCGTCCAGATTAAACCTGCCGGGGCGACGGCTTTCAGCTCCGCTCGGCTGAAGCAGCGGGTGTCTTTGGGCGACGATATTCAAACCGCTGCATCCAGCGTGCTGCAAATCCTGTTGCTGGATAAGACGACTTTCACCGTCGGCTCCAACGCGCGGGTGCGGATTGATCGCTTCGTCTATGATCCCGCAAAGGGCGCAAGTGCGGTTGGCGCATCGGTCGCCAAAGGCGCTTTCCGCTTCATGTCAGGCAAGCCCACGCGCGGGATGCCGGGCCAAAGCAATGTGAACACGCCTATCGGTTCCATCGGCATTCGCGGCACGATTTTTGAAGGCGTTGTAGGAAGCGATGCGGCGCGCATTGCTGGCGGAGAAGACGCGGTGGGTCGTGTGGCTTCTGACCCCAACAACGCGACGCTGATCGTGCTGCGTGGCCCCGGCGGTCGGACGCAAGGCGATGAGAAGGTCGGCGCGATTGATCTAACAATTGATGGAAAGATGGTTGGTCTTGCCCAACCCGGCATGGCGCTCTTTGTGCCCGGCCCGGGCAAAGCGCCGATTGGCCCCTTCATGCTGTCTGACGATGGCCTGTTGGCGCTTCATGCGCTGCTTCGCACCACGCCCAGCCGCAGGGGATCAAATGCCGTCAATGTCGATGGCAGCCCGATTGTGGACCTGATCTTGGAATGCGAAGGCTTCTCCTCCTCCAGCTCCAGTTCGACCGGTGGGCCTATCGCCAGCTCCAGCTCAAGTTCCGGCGGCGGATGTCGCTCAGGGAATTGACCGGAAAGCCTTGACGGGAAAGCGTGATGCCTTTAACAGCTCGCGCTTTCCAAAGTCACTTACACGAATCAGGATTTAACATCATGTCGCGGATTTGCGAACTGACCGGCAAGGGCCGTCAGGTGGGTCACAATGTTTCCCACGCCAACAACAAGACCAAGAAGACCTTTCTGCCCAACCTGCAGAATGTCACTTTGATCTCTGACACGCTGGGCAAAGGCGTGCGTCTGCGCGTGTCTGCCAATGGCCTGCGTTCGGTCGAACATGTCGGCGGTCTCGACAATTGGTTGAACAAAACCAATGAAGACAAGCTGTCTTTGAAAGCTGCTCGCCTGAAGCGCGAGATTGCCAAGAAAGCTGCTGCTTAATTCAGCGTCGTCCCGGACTTGATCCGGGACCCATGCCTCCAAAGTCGAGGCAAGCTTGATATACACAGTTTTGCATTGGCCTTGAGGCATGGACCCCGGATCAAGTCCGGGGTGACTGTTCTTTTTCTGACAGACTATTCAGCCGGTGTGGCCTCTGCCGCTCCGGCTTTTTGCTGTGCCTGGTCTTTGAAGAAGCGCCAGTTCTTCGGCGTCAAATGCCGCGTGATTGGGCCATAGTCAGCCATCCAAGCGCTATAGTCCTTATATTCCTGATTGGCGGAGAGGTGCATTTCCTCGGTCTTAGCACGCCAATAATAGACGCCTGATACCATGGCGAGGATGGCAGTGTTGCGAATCGCATCGACCATCGAATCGGACGTGACCAAGAAGGGCATGGTCGACAGCCACCAGAAAGCGTTCTTCGACAGATAGGCAGGGTGTTTGGTGAAAGCGTAGGGCCCGTTGGTCAGGATGCCGCGATCGGTGAGGTTTGAGAAGCGGAGACCAAAGACAATTGTCGCCCACGCATAGATGGCGGTGAGGAACACCAGAACCGCACCCATGGCATAAATCAGCGCCGGATAGTCAGCGAGCCAGAAATGCCACTCTGCCGTGTTGGGGTGATAGTTGAGCGGGCCATTGTCCCCCATCATGATGAAGGGCGGATAGCAGATGAGCGCCGCGGCCCAGCCCGCCGCGTAGGGCGTGGCAGAGCGGATATGCGCATCCAAAGGCTTCATCGTCAGCAGATAGCCAACTGTCGCAAAGGCCACATCCAGCACGAACATCAAGTTGATCAGCCACATGATGGTCATCACGGGATTGATGAACAGCTGAGACAGATCAGCACCGATCACCGACTGGAAGTTGGCCGGCACGATGGAGATCATGAAGGCCAAGAAAAAGCCCTTCACCGCCCAACTGCGGAAATGGCTGTAAATGGCTTCTTTGTCCCATCCCGGCGTGCCCATGAGCAGCGCGCCCAGATGCCAAGCGCCGTCCTTCATATATTTGAGTCGGGTATCAACCCAAATGACATAAGGGATAGAAAGTACGAACAAAGGCAGCGCCATGGCTGTGAAAAATTCCATCGCGTTCAGATAATTGCCCCGCCAGTAGAAGCGGAAAATGCAGTAAAGCGCTGCGATAATCGCCCAGGTCGCCCAAAGGCCAGCAAGCTTGGTGACAGAGGATTCAAGCACTTCCCGCACGGGCTTTGCCGGATTGTCCCAATCCATACCCGTCGTTGGATTGCGGTGGACCTTGTCGACAAAGATTGACCACAGCACCATTGGCACGCCGCAGAAAATGACATTCATCATCGATGACCATGGGCCATCCATGCCTGTGTAGAGCGCGATGCCCATCCAGATGGAAATGCCCGCAAGTCCAGCCATCCCGACACCGTTTGACACAGCAGACGAAGGACGAGGCGGCTTTGCGGGCGAAATACTGGCGTCGGTCATGCGGCCTTCCTTAGCGCAGATATGGTAACTTTTCCGTGAAGTGCGGCTTTCTGTCAAACTCGCAATTGCTTGAAACTCACGCTATAGGGCTTTTCCATGCTTGATCTGTTTCAATTGGATGGCCCCGCGAAGGCGCGGCGGATCGTAGTTGCCATGTCTGGCGGCGTCGACAGTTCGGTCGTGGCTGCCCTTGCCGCGCAGTCGGGTGCGGAAGTCATCGGTATCACGCTTCAGCTTTATGATCATGGTGCGGCCGTCAATCGTGCAGGCAGCTGTTGTGCGGGCAAAGATATTCGCGACGCACGCGCCGTCGCCGACAGACTCGGCTTTGCCCATTATGTCTTCGATCATGAAAGCCAGTTTCGCGAAGGCGTGATTGATCATTTTGCCGACGAATATTTGCGCGGCCGGACGCCCATTCCTTGCGTGCGCTGCAACATGGGCGTGAAATTTACCGACCTGTTCCGGCTTGCAAAGGAGCTTGGCGCGGATTGCTTGGCGACTGGCCATTATGTCCGGCGTGTCGCGGGACTTGGCCGTGCCGAGCTTCACCGAGCTGCTGACCCTGCCCGAGACCAAAGCTATTTCCTGTTTGCGACAACGCAGGATCAACTGGATTATCTTCGCTTTCCTTTGGGTGGCTTACCAAAGCCGCAGGTCCGCCAGATCGCTGCTGAGATGGGCTTAGGGGTAGCGGCAAAGCCGGACAGTCAGGATATCTGCTTCGTCCCCAACGGCGATTATGCGAGCGTCGTCCGCAAGGTTCGCCCCGAAGCGGAAAGCGATGGCGCAATTGTTGACATGGAAGGCCGAGAGCTTGGCCGCCACAAGGGACTGATCCACTATACGGTGGGACAGCGACGCGGCCTTGAAATTGGCGGGCAAGCTGAGCCACTTTATGTGATCCGCTTGGAGCCCGAGGCGCAGCAGGTCGTCGTTGGGCCAAAGAAGGCGTTGGCCGTCAGCGCCGCGCGCCTGTCTGATCCCAATTGGCTTGATGCCATTGACGGCCGCCCCGTGATGGCCAAGGTCCGCTCGCTCGCCAAGCCCGCGCCTGCCCGTATGCGCGGCGATTGGCTCTATTTTGAAGCTGAAGAATATGGCGTCGCGCCCGGCCAAGCCGCTGTGCTGTACGACGGCGATCGGGTGCTCGGCGGAGCGTGGATCGAGGAAACGCAAGCCGCGATGGCGCATGCCTAAATTTACGGGATATTCACGGTCAGTGGGCATGGTTGCGGCCTAAAGTGAGGCTGGCCCATGTTCAAATTTGTCTATGGCACATTGATCTTTGCAACGCTGGTTGCGGTGATGTCGCGTCTTGGCGAGGACAAGGTGACAACGCACAACATCACTTCGCCCCCGGTGGTCGCAGCCGCTGCAACCGCGCCCAAGGTGGAGGCAAAAAGGGTCGGCAATGGCTATGCTGAAACCACGTTGGAGCGTTCGCCCGATGGCCATTTCTATGCTGAAATGCGCGTCAATGGCACTCCCGTCACTTTCATGGTAGATACTGGGGCCAGCGTGATTGCCTTGTCTCGCGCAGATGCGGCGCGGCTGGGCATTTCAACATTGGAAAGCGACTTCACTGATGTCGCCCGCACTGCCAGCGGTGAGGTTGGGTTGAAGCCCATCATGCTAGACCGCGTTGCTCTGGGATCTCTAGAGGCCAGCCAAGTCGAAGCCGCAGTCGTCCAACAAGGCCTAGACATTTCTCTGCTGGGCCAAAGCTGGCTGAGACGCGTGGGCACAGTGAAGATCGAAGGCGACCGGATGATCTTCCGATAGGGACATGTTCAAACTATTGTAAATAGACGACAATGGACTATCTTGTCTCCGGATTGACCAGAGACAGGGGCCAATATGCAAGAAGGATCAAAGCGCGTCCGGATCGCCAATCGGATTTTCCAGTATGAAAAGGAATTGAAGGATTCGCTGCGGCAGCGCCTAGAGCTGGTTGAGCCGGGGTTGAAAGCTGCTGACGGCGGGCGCGAGCGCGAAGTGGCGACGGGCAAGATTGATATCACCGCCGAGGATGTGAATGGCAATTATGTCGTCATCGAACTGAAAGCCGGCACCTGCCCCACCGGCGCGCTTGAGCAAGTCCTTGGCTATTCAGCAGACTTGGAGGCTGAAACAGGCAAGCCGTGCCGCGCAGTCATTGTTGCTTCGGACTTTCCTCCACGGATCCGCGCCGCTGCCAAGCGCGCCAATGAAGTCTATCTCGTCACTTACCGGATCGATTCGATGGACGTCTTAAGATCCGCTCCTCAATAGCGTAGAAAGAGGATGTACCACGCGGCTCATTTTCCGGAACGGCGGTCGTAAAGAAGGCCGTGCCTTTGCCATTTTTTGCATCCACCCAAAGCCCTGACTTCAGACCATAAGCTTCCCCTGCATGGCCGACGCGCACTTTACCATCGCCAAAGCCGTCGTCTTTGCAGCCTTTGCCACCGAGGCCAATCGTCTGCACCGCCATGGCATAGGCGCAGAAGAACCCATCGTCTGCGAGGCCATTTTCGCCCAAGCCATTGCCGCCATCAAAGCGCCAAGCCGGAATCACGAGGGTGGAGAAACTGTCCGGTTTCAAAAAGCCCTTACCTCCGCGCAGCATCATTTGCCCGGTCTTCGCCAAATCCCGTGCTGAGACGCGAAGCCCTCCCTGCGGCGAGAAGATCGCGCCATTCCAGCCCAGCTGATATTTGCTGAGATCGCAGCTGCCATCGGCGGCCGCAACGCCAGGACAAGCGGGAAGCTTGCCCTTCAGATCATCTCGCGCCAGCTCCCCAGTGGATCGGTAGAGCGTGACCGCATTGGCGGCATCCTTGTCTGTGCACATGGCCCAGTTGAAGCAAGCGGTCAGCTTCAAAGGCTTCATCACAATCCGGTCCATCAACCGATCAAAGCGTTCGCCGGTGGCCCGCTCCATCACGCTGGCTACGATGGGGAAGTTTAGGTTGGTATAGTGGAACCAACCGCTGCCCGGCGCATGCTTCAAATCCCAAGCTTTGGGGTCAGCCATTTTGGCGCGAATGGTTTGATCGACGGGGATAAGATAATCCGCTGCGTCGCTGACGCTTGATTGATGAGAGAGAAGCATCCGCAAGCTGATAGCCTTGTCGGGGAAAGCCGGATTGCGGAGCGGCCAGCCCAGATAGTCAGACACGTCGCGATCAAGATCGAGCTTCCCCTGATCGACCAACCGCATCACGCCCAGCGCCACATAAAGCTTCGTTACGGAAGCAATCCGCACCTTGTCATCAAGTGTAACCGATACTCCGCCTTCTTTATGGCGAGTGCCTTCCAAAATCACAGGCGTCATGCCCTTTCGATCAAAATCGATTCGGACCGTCACGGCATTGGCAAGGGCGGGTGCCGAAAAAAGAGCGGCAATAAGGATAAGAAGGATGCGCATCGCCGGATGTTGGCCGAAGCAAAGGCGGCCCGCAAGTGGGCCTCTGCGATGAATTGCTCCTCGATATCGACAATCTGAAATTTCCCTCTTGCAAATCGGACCGAATCAGTCCATTTAAATCAGGCGGGCCGGGCCCCTCTGACGACAAGCGATCCTTACAGGACTAAATCGCGGTCGTGATGTCGGACCGCATCGGGTGAAACCGGTGCGCGGGTCTGGCGATTTGCCCTCCCCCCCAAGAATGGCCATATCTGGCACCGGTCACCCGATAGGACAAACCTAGACCCAAGGGTCTTAGTCTTTGAGGAGTGCCAATCATGAGTTCGGCAATTTTTAGCCTATTGCTCAAACATCAGAAACTGGATGAAGCTTTGCGGTTGGAGCGGCAGCGCCGCCTTCCCGATAGCGTGCGCGTTCAGCGTCTCAAGAAATTGAAGCTCGCGATCAAGGATCGCTTGCACAGGCTTTCGATTGGGCGCCGTGCGCGGTTTGCCTAGTTGATACGGCTGGCGGCGGCACCCTCACCCCTTCGCCCCCTAGCTGCGGCCAGCCGTTTTTCTTCCCTCACCGGTCTTGGTGCTTGACCCCTATCAGCACCAGGGCCGGTGATTTTTTGAGTGGGTCAGCGGCGAAGGACTGATCCCAAGAAACAGGGTGATTTATGGAATTTTTGATGGTCGAATGGCTATCAAAGCCAGTTTGGATGTGGCTCTCGTTTGTCGGCATCGTCGTGGTGCTGCTGACGATTGATCTTGGCGTGTTGCACAAAGAAACGCGCGAAATTGAAGTCACAGAATCGCTGATTCTGTCCGCCGTTTATATCAGCCTTGGCCTTGCGTTCGGCGCATGGGTCTGGTGGTATATGGGCGAAGTTGCGGGCATGAATTATGTTACCGGCTTCGTCATCGAGAAGTCGCTGGCGATGGACAATGTCTTCGTCATCGCGATGATTTTCACCTATTTTGGCGTGCCGCGGCTTTATCAGCACCGGGTGCTCTTCTGGGGCATTCTTGGCGTTATCGTGCTACGTGCGATCATGATCGGGTTGGGCGCAACCATCGTCAGCCAGTTCAGCTGGGTGCTTTACGTCTTTGCGCTCTTCTTGATCCTAACCGGCGTCCAGATGTGGCGCAACGCGGATAAGCAATATGATGTTGGAGCATCGCCTGTGCTCATTTGGGTGCGCAAGCGCTTCAATGTGACGGATGAACTGCATGGTGAAAAATTCTGGGTGAAGCAGCCTGATCCTAAGACGGGTAAGCCGGCTTGGTTCATGACGCCGCTGTTCCTCGCGCTCATCATGGTGGAGATTGTTGACCTTGTGTTTGCGGTCGACTCCGTACCTGCCATCTTCGCGATCACAACCGATCCGTTCATCGTCTACACGTCAAACATCTTCGCGATTTTAGGTTTACGCGCGCTCTATTTTGCTTTGGCAGCGATGGTGCATCGTTTCCATTATCTCAAATATGCGCTGGCCGTATTGCTGGTGTTCATTGGGTCCAAAATCTTCGTCGCTGACTTGCTCGGCATCGGAAAAATCCCGCCGCCTGTCTCGCTTGGGATTACTTTTGCAATCCTTGCGGTCGGTGTTGGCTGGTCACTTTACAAAACACGGGAGAGGCCTGCGTCTCTGACTTAGGCACAAAGCATAAGGTGGCCGGACACGCATCCGGCCACTATTTTCCATTTAATGAAGGGGTTGTAATACCATGGAATTTTTGATGATGGACTGGCTAGGAACGCCAGTTTGGTTTTGGCTTACATTCATTGGCATCGTCATTGCTTTGACGGCCTTTGACCTTGGGATCCTCAACAAAGAGGACAAGGAAATGGGCATTGCCGAAAGCCTGAAACTCTCCGTCTTCTATATCGGCATTGCCATGCTTTTCGGCATTTGGGTCTGGATCGAAAAAGGCGGCGATCTCGGCATGAAATATTATACCGGATATTTCATCGAAAAGGCTCTTTCGATCGACAATGTCTTTGTGATCAGTCTGATCTTCACTTACTTCGCTATCCCTAGGAAATACCAATATCGGGCGCTGCTTTGGGGCATCATTGCCGTCATTGTGCTCCGCGGGTTCATGATCGGATTGGGTGCGGCCATTGTTCAAGAATGGTATTGGGTGCTCTACATCTTCGCGGCCTTCCTGATCGCGACAGGCATCAAAATGCTATTCACGGGCGAACAGGAAATGGATGTCGCCAACAACCCAGCGGTTAAATTCATTTCCAAACGGATGCGCGTAACCCCAGAGCTGCATGGCCAGCGCTTCTTCGTGCAGGTGCCTGATGAGAAGACCGGCAAGATGGTGCGAGCGGCAACGCCTTTGTTCTTGGCCCTCGTTGTGATCAACTTGGCGGACCTTGTGTTTGCGGTCGACTCTGTGCCCGCGATCTTCGCGATCACTACTGACACATTCATCGTCTACACATCAAACATCATGGCGATCTTGGGATTGCGGGCGCTCTACTTTGCTCTTGCGGCAATGGTGCATCGTTTCCATTATCTCAAATATGCGCTGGCGCTGGT